>NZ_JAFGYS010000006.1:36829-335566 GCF_017491705.1 Pseudomonas sp. 86_A
CTTGCTCCCGCTCGGCTGCGCAGCAGTCGTAAATCCGGGAACCGCGGTTTATCTGCCGGGTTGATTCGACCGGGATTGGGGCCGCTTCGCAGCCCAGCGGGAGCAAGCTCCCTCGCCACAGGTTTTTTGTTCAACTCACATCACCAGTTGAGTGCGGACACGCACTTGCTGGGCAAACCGTACGGACCGGAAGCGTTGTTGCAGATGATTCGGTCGGTGCTCAGTGCCTAGCTGGCTAATTCCCAGGCCCCTGTGGCGAGGGAGCTTGCTCCCGCTCGGCTGCGCAGCAGTCGTAAATCCGGGAACCGCGGTTTATCTGCCGGGTTGATTCGACCGGGATTGGGGCCGCTTCGCAGCCCAGCGGGAGCAAGCTCCCTCGCCACAGGTTTTTGTTCGACTCACATTTTCCGATCAAGGCCCGCCAATGACTACCAAACGCACCTCCAAAGCACCCGCCGGCATGGTTCGGGTGCGTGGCGCCCGTGAACATAATCTGCAGAACGTCGACGTCGACATCCCGCGCGATGCGCTGGTGGTGTTCACCGGGGTTTCCGGTTCGGGCAAGTCGTCGCTGGCGTTCTCGACCTTGTACGCCGAAGCCCAGCGGCGCTATTTCGAATCGGTGGCGCCGTACGCGCGGCGGCTGATCGATCAGGTCGGCGTGCCGGATGTCGACTCCATCGAAGGCCTGCCGCCGGCCGTGGCCCTGCAACAGCAGCGCGGCACGCCGAGCGCGCGTTCGTCGGTGGGCAGCGTGACCACCTTGTCGAGCCTGATCCGCATGCTCTATTCCCGGGCCGGCAGCTATCCGCCGGGGCAGCCGATGCTGTACGCCGAGGACTTCTCGCCGAACACCCCGCAAGGCGCCTGCCCGCAGTGCCACGGGCTCGGACGGGTGTATGAGGTGACCGAAGCGCTGATGGTGCCCGACCCGAACCTGACCATCCGCCAGCGCGCCGTCGCTTCCTGGCCTCTGGCGTGGCAAGGACAGAACCTGCGCGACATCCTGGTGACCATGGGCATCGACGTCGATATCCCCTGGAAGAAGCTGCCGAAAAAACAGCGCGACTGGATTCTGTTTACCGAAGAAACCCCGACCGTGCCGGTGTACGCCGGGCTGACCCCGGAAGAAACCCGGGTCGCCCTCAAGCGCAAGATGGAACCGAGTTATCAGGGCACCTTCACCGGCGCCCGGCGCTACATCCTGCACACCTTTACCCATTCGCAAAGCGCGCTGATGAAGAAGCGTGTTTCGCAATTCATGCTCGGCAGCCCATGCCCGCTGTGTGACGGCAAGCGCCTCAAGCGCGAGGCGTTGTCTGTGACCTTTGCCGGTTACGACATTGGCGAGCTGTCGCAGATGCCGCTGCTGCAAGTGGCCGAAGCGTTGAAGCCGGTGGCAGCCGCAACCTACCTGGAGCACGCCGAGGAAACCGGCGAAACCTTGAGCCATGCGCAAACCCGCGAGGCTCGTCAGCAACGCGTCGCCCACGGTGCCAGCGGCCACGCCAGCGCGCCGGATGTGCGCCATACGCCGAACCTGTCGCTGGAGAAACGTCTGGCGGCGCAGCGCATTGCCGAAGATCTGCTGGAGCGGGTCAGCACCCTGACTGACCTGGGCCTGGGTTATCTGGCGCTGGAGCGCAGCACGCCAACGCTGTCATCCGGCGAGTTGCAGCGTTTGCGTCTGGCGACGCAGTTGGGTTCGCAACTGTTCGGCGTGATCTACGTGCTCGACGAACCTTCTGCCGGCCTGCATCCGGCCGATGGCGAGGCGCTGTTCGAAGCCTTGCAGCGCTTGAAGGCCGACGGCAATACGCTGTTTGTGGTCGAGCATGATCTGCAAACTATGCGCCGTGCCGACTGGCTGATCGATGTCGGCCCGGCGGCGGGCGAGAAGGGTGGCCGAGTGCTGTACAGCGGTCCGCCGGCAGGCCTGGCCGAGATCGACGAGTCGCAGACCCGCGCTTACCTGTTTGCCGACACCCAGGGCCCTTCGCGCAGCGCACGCCAGCCGAGCGGCTGGCTGAAACTCGAGGGCATCAGTCGCAACAACCTGAACCACCTCAGTGCCGAATTTCCCTTGGGCTGCTTCACCTCGGTGACCGGGGTCTCCGGCTCCGGCAAGTCGAGTCTGGTCAGTCAGGCGTTGCTGGAACTGGTGGGCGCGCACTTGGGGCGTCCGGCGGTTGAGCAGGAACCTGAAGAGCTCAGTCTTGAAGACGATGCGCCGCAGGCCAGCAGCGGTCAGGTGACGGCGGGGCTGGAGTCGATCAAGCGGCTGGTGCAGGTCGATCAGAAACCGATTGGCCGTACGCCGCGTTCGAACCTGGCGACCTACACCGGGCTGTTCGACAACGTGCGCAAACTGTTCGCCGCCACCCCCGAGGCGCGGGTGGCGGGATACGACGCCGGGCAGTTTTCCTTCAACGTCGCCAAGGGCCGTTGCCCGACCTGCGAAGGCGAGGGGTTTGTCAGCGTCGAGTTGCTGTTCATGCCCAGCGTGTACGCGCCGTGCCCGACCTGCCATGGCGCGCGCTACAACCCGCAGACGTTGGCGATTCAGTGGCAAGGCTTGAGCATTGCGCAAGTGCTGCAACTGACCGTAGACGAGGCGGTTGAGGTGTTCGCCGAACAGCCAGGGATTCGCCGTTCATTGGAGGTGCTGCGTGATATCGGCCTCGGTTACTTGCGTCTGGGCCAACCGGCCACCGAGCTGTCCGGCGGTGAAGCGCAGCGGATCAAACTGGCCACCGAGCTGCAACGCAATCAGCGCGGTGCGACCCTGTACGTGCTGGATGAGCCAACCACCGGACTGCATCCGCGAGATGTCGATCGGCTGCTGGAGCAATTGGACAACCTGGTCACGGCGGGGCACACGGTGATCGTCGTCGAGCATGAAATGCGCGTGGTTGCGCAGAGCGACTGGGTGATCGACATCGGCCCGGGGGCCGGGGATCAGGGTGGCAAGATCGTTGCCGCCGGTACGCCGCAGAAAGTCGCGGCGAGCAAGAAGAGCCGGACGGCGCCGTTTCTTGCTCAGGCATTGAGGCGATAGGCGAGCTGCCCCCATCGCCAGCAGGCTGGCGATGGGCGGCTGTCAGGCACCATCCAGGGTGCGGCGGACCTTGTCCAGCAGTTCGCTGATCTGGAACGGTTTGATCAGCATTTCCATGCCGTCGCCCAGGAACACCTGACGGTTGATCGCGTTCTGCGCATAGCCTGTCATGAACAGGATCGGCAGCTCTGCGCGCCAGCCACGGGCTACATCGGCCAGTTCGCGGCCGCTCATGCGCGGCAGACCGACATCGGTCAGCAGCAGGTCGATGGAGGGATCGTTCTGCAAATGCTTCAGCGCCGTTTCGATATCCGCCGACTGGGTGCAGCGATACCCCGCATCCTCCAGTACTTCGGTGACGAACAGCCGCACCGCAGGCATGTCCTCGACGATCAGCACATGCTCACCGCAACCCTGCGGATCGACCAAGGCCGGCGAAAGATCGACCGCCGTCGGATCGCTGGTGGCCGGCAGCATGATCGTCACTTCGGTACCGCGTCGTGCCACGCTGCGGATGTGCGCATCGCCTCCAGACTGCCGGGCGAAGCCGTAAATGGTCGACAAGCCGAGCCCGGTGCCCTGGCCCAGTGGCTTGGTGGTGAAAAACGGGTCGAAGACCTTGTCGATCACGTTGTGTTCGATACCGGTGCCGTCATCGCGCACGGACAAGGCCACATAGGCGCCATCCGCCAGATTCGGATCGCCATGGGAATACGCCGCATAGGTGTTGACCCAAATGTTGCCGCCCTTAGGCAAGGCATCGCGGGCGTTGATCACCAGGTTGAGCATTGCGCTTTCAAGTTGACTCGGGTCGACCAGGGCGATGGCCGGTTTGCTGGTCAGTTCAAGCTTGAGGGCAATCCGTTCACCAATGGTGCGCACCAACAGCTCTTCCAGCGAACGTACATGCTCATTGATGTCCACGGGGCGCGTGTCGAGTGGCTGCTGGCGCGCGAACGCCAGCAAGCGATGGGTGAGAGACGCCGCACTCATCGCCGAATTCAGCGCCGATTCGGCATACAGCCTGACCTTTTCCGGACGGTTGTCGGCGATGCGTTTCTGGATCAGCTCAAGGCTGGTGATGATGCCGGTCAGCAAATTGTTGAAGTCGTGGGCGATACCGCCAGTGAGTTTGCCCAGTGCGTCCATTTTTTGCACTTGCAGCAATTGCGATTCGGCGCGGGCCAGTTGCGAGGTGGTGTCGTCCAGCCGCGCCAGATGCGAGCGCTCACGGTGGCGATGCTCAGTCACGTCTTCGACGAACACCAGGCTCAAGTGCGGCGTGCGGTAAGGTGAAATCTGCCACAGGGTTTCACGAATCTCGCCCTGCACCCGCATGTTCAGCGTGCCTTTCCAGCGCTCGCCATCGACCAGGCGCAAGCGTAGTTCATTGAGGATGGCGCTCTGCTCGTCGGCGAAGCACTCCTTCAGGCCCTGCGGATCTCGGTTGTCCAGAATCAGTTGGGTAAAGGCGTGGTTGCATTCGTGCACTTTGAGGTTGGCGTCGAGCACCGCAATCGGTGCGGACACATTGACGAAAATCTCGCGGAATCGCGCCTCGCTCTCTCGCAAGGCATTTTCCGTGTCACGCACCCGCAGCAACGTGCGCAGGGTCGCCAGCAATACGTCCGGGTCCACCGGGTGAATCAGGTAGGCATCGGCGCCGGCGTCGAGGCCGGTGATGATATCGCCGGTCTGGATCGAGGCGGCGGACACGTGGATCACCGGCAGCAATGCGGTGCGCGCATCGGCGCGCAGGGTGCGCACGATGTCGAAGCCGCTCATGTCCGGCAGGTTGACGTCGAGAATCAGCGCATCGGGCGCCTCGCTCTCGATCAGTGCCAGGCCCTCGGTGCCGGTGCCGGCCTCCAGCACCCCATAATCGTGGCGTTCCAGACGCTTGCGCAAGGCATAGCGAGTGGCGACGTTGTCATCGACGATCAACAGGCGAATGTCACGTTTCATCGACGTTCTCCAGAGCGATCGCCAACGGAATGATCACGAAAAAGTTCGAACCGATCCCCGGCGCGCTGTCCATGCCGACCTCGCCACCCAGCAGGGCGGCAAAGCGTTTGCACAAAGACAGCCCCAGCCCGGTGCCGCGTAAGCGTTTCTGCAGCGGCGAGTCGACTTGGGAAAAGTCCTCGAACAATGCGCCATGCAATTCCGGCGCTATACCTATTCCTGTGTCGCTGACGGCAAAGCGCACCTTGTCGGCGCCTTCGAGTCGCGCAGAGACCCGCACTTCGCCACGGGTGGTGAACTTCAGCGAGTTGGAAATGAAGTTGCGCAGGATCTGCGCGAGCTTCTTGTCATCGGTATACAAACGCGGCAGGCCGACCGGCTCTTCGAAAATCAGATCGACAGCGCTGGCGTCGACAATCGGCCGAAACATCCCGCGCAGGGCAGAGAACAGATCGAACATGTCGAACCAGGCGGGTGAGATGCTGATCCGTCCGGCCTCGATTTTTGCCAGATCAAGCAGGTCATCCACCATGTCGCTGAGTTCGCGGGCGGCGCTGCTGACGAATGCCACCTGCTTGTGCTGCTCGGGGCTCAGCGGGCCGTCGATTTCGTCGGCGAGCAGGCTGTTGATGCTGAGGATCGAGCCCAATGGCGTGCGGAACTCATGGCTCATGTACGACAGAAAGCGGCTCTTGAGGTCCGACGCCTGGCGCAGCTCTTCGGCCTGGGTGTCGAGTTCGGCATACAGGGCCAGCACGCCCTGATTGGTCTCATCGAGTTCTTCGCGCAAGGCGGCGGTTTCGCTTTGCAATTGAGCGATAAGCGCGGCCTGTTCGGCACTGCTCAGGTCAGGCAATTCAGCCATGGGCGGCCTCCAGAGCGACAACCAGTACCGTGACATCGTCGCGCCCGCGACAGAAATCGCGGTGCAGGACGCTGGCGATGACGGCAGGATGGCGGTGCGCCAGCCCCGGGTAGTCTTGAAGGTTCCAACGGGACTGCAAGCCGTCGCTGTACATGATCAATAGATGTCCGTTCACGTGAGCGTAGTCAAAGGGCTGGGCTTTCCGGTACTGGCCACCGACGATACCCGGGTGCGAGGCCAGACCGCGGGATTTGCCGCCGGCAATCAGGCTCGCGCCAATGTTACCGACACCGGCGAACGTCAGGCTGGCCCGATCGGCGCGGAACTGGGCAAACGCCACCGCGCCACCGCGGGTGCCGATCATGTCGCGGTGCAAATCTTCCATCAACAGCGTCGGTGCGCTGAACGGTGCCCGGGCAAACGCGTCCTCTCCGGCTCGAGCCGCACGCTCGGCGTCTTCACCGTGACCGAGGCCGTCAATGATCATGGCGCTGATATCACCATTGTGATACGCCAGATGCCAGACATCGCCGCAAGCCGGGTCGTTATGCAGCGAATGCTGACTGACGCCATAGGCCAGATCCGGTTGACGGTCGCTGCGCGGATACAGACGAGCGAGGAGGACGGCGCCACGGTGATCGGCAAATGCGTCGAACACATCGGCCTGTCGGGCTACCGCACCCAGACCGATGCCCTGGGTGCCGCCAGTGGAAAAACCGTCGGTCAGACACGCGTCCAGATCGAAGCCTTGCGCCCGGTCGATCGCGATCATCTCGATACCGTTGTCGCCCTGGCGTGGCAGCACGCGCAAATGAATTTCACCGCGAAGGGCATGCTTGAGCACATTGCTTGCAAGCTCCGTGGCCACCAGGGCCACGCGGCCGGCATCACTCTCACCAAAGCCATTCTGTTCGGCGAGCCGCTGTGCCGTGCGCCGGGCAAAGCCGATCTGGCTGCTGTCTTCGATCAGCAGCACCTGGGTCAGTGACCCTGTGATATTCATGTCCATCGGGTGATCGTAATACGTGTGCCCTTGCCGGGCTCTGTGTCCAGTTCGAATTCTTCGACCAGGCGTTTTGCCCCGGTCAGGCCCAGGCCCATGCCGCTGCCGGAGGTCCAGCCGTCGGTCATCGCCAGTTTGATGTCGGCGATGCCCGGGCCTTCGTCGCGGAACGTCAAGCGCAGACCGACCTTGTGATCTTCATCGAGAATCTGCCAGTCCATGTCGCCGCCACCACCGTAAACCATGGTGTTGCGGGCCAGTTCACTGACCGCCGTGACCATTTTGGTCAGGTCGATAAGGCGCATCCCGCACTCGGTGGCCAGCTTGCGGGCGGTCTGGCGTGCGAGCACGACATCCTGCTCGATATTGATCGGTTGAGTACCGCTGCTGCGTACGGTCATTGCCGGTTCACTCGTTCCTGCAGCAGTTTCATCCCGCGCTCGACGTTCAGTGCGGTGCTGACACCCGGCAGGGTCAGGCCGAGTTCGACCAGGGTGATCGCCACCGCCGGCTGCATGCCGACCAGCATGGTTTCGGCGTCCATGATTTTCGACAGGCCGGAAATCGTGCTGATCATCCGGCCAATGAACGAATCGACCATGTCCAGCGCCGAGATGTCGATCAGCACGCCACGCGCCGAGGTCGTGCTGATGCGCTCGGACAAGTCGTCCTGCAACGTCAGGGCGAGCTGGTCATGCATGTCGACCTGAATGGTCACCAGCAGGAACTTGCCCATTTGAAGAATCGGAATGCGCTCCATCGGCTCAGACCGCTTTGCCGAGGCTGATGCCCAGGCGGGTGAGGGCGAGTTTCAGGGCGTCGGCCAGGTTGGCCTTGGTCACTACGCCTTGCAGGTCGAGACCCAGGTGCACGATGGTCTGGGCGATTTGCGGACGCACACCGCTGATGATGCAGTCGGCGCCCATCAGGCGGATTGCGGTCACGGTTTTCAGCAGGTGCTGGGCGACCAGGGTGTCGACCGTCGGTACGCCGGTGATGTCGATGATGGCGATTTCCGAACCGGTGTCGACGATACGTTGCAGCAGCGACTCCATCACCACCTGAGTGCGTTGCGAGTCGAGGGTGCCGATCATCGGCAGGGCAAGCACACCGTCCCACAACTTGACCACCGGCGTGGACAGCTCCAGCAGTTCTTCCTGCTGACGCTTGATCACCGCTTCCCGGGATTTCTGGAACGTGCGGATGGTGTGGAGGCCGAAGGCGTCGAGCAGCTCGGAGACTTCCCACAGCTGTTCGGCCAGCAGCGCTGGCTGCTCGCGATAGTGATTTTGCAGCAGTGAAAACAACGGGCCCTTGAGCGAGAAAATGAAACTGGCGGTCTGTTGTGAATCCTGACCAAGCTGTGCGCGGCTGTGGGACAGCTTTTCAAGGAACTGGCGAGTCTCCTCCCAGCCTGGTGCATTGACGTTATTGCCGTTGTCGTTTTCCAGACCGCTGACGATCAATTGCAGGAACTCGCTGGTCTGTTGCTGCAGGTCGTGATCCTTGAGGTTGCGGCTGGCACCGCTGGATTGCAGTCCGTTGATCCATTCGCCCAACAGTTGCGCCTGTTTGTTTTTCATCGCATCTAGTGTGCTGTTCTGCAATGCTGCCATGTGTCTGTTGCTCCGTAGCGAATTGGGGCCGGTTCTGCAAAAAATGACCGACGCGGAATCAGTGACATTTGCCGTTCGAAATAGTTGTTCGTGCCCGAAAGGATATTTTGATCGGGCACAAGGAACGCCCCGGTAACTGTAGTAGGCGTGTTTGAAAGCCGTGATGTTTTGAACGTTGGCGCCGCACGGGCTTCGAATCTTCAAGGCCGGACGGTATTGGTCTCGCCGGTTTTGAAAAACGAGGTGAGTATGAACGAGCAAACGAAACAGCAACAGAACCAGAGCACAGAATCGATCAATCGCAATGACCCGGCGATCGACCCGCAGGTGCCGGGGCAGAGCCCGGCCATGCCACCCTCGGGCAACACCGAACAGGCACAGAGTGCCGATCCGGCGGTGGATCAGAAGAACAAACACACCGACAACGACAACGAGTTCAGCCCGGGTTTCGAACCTGAGCCCGATCGTCCGAAGCCCGGTGAAGAAACCGATGCCGACATCGACACCGATGGCGGTTAGGTTGCACTGAAATGGAAAGAGGCCGCATTCACTGAATGCGGCCTCTTTTTATGCAGCGCCCGGTTTATTTGCTCGGGTGCTTGGCCTGCAGCTCTTTGGCGGCGGTCAGGTGTTTTTCCAGCGCCGGCAACATTTTTTGCGCGAAGGCTTTCAGTTCGGGAGCGCCTTTGACCTTGTCATCGGTTACGGTATTGGCTTCTTTCTTGAACAGTTCGATGGTCTCTTCGTGGGCCTTGACCTGGTTGTTGGCGTAGGCCGCGTCGAAGGAATCATCGCGCAGGTCGAGGATCTTTTCCTTGGCCTGCTTGACCAGGGTGGTGGTGTCCGGAACCTTGATGTCATTGGCCTTGGCAATGCTGGCCAGTTCATCGTTGGCCTTGCTGTGGTCGGTGATCATCATGTTGGCAAATTGTTTGATGTCGGCCGACTGGCTTTTCTCCAGGGCGAGGCGACTGGTCTCGATCTCCGAGATGCCACCGGCCGCTGCGTTGTCGACGAAATCGTTCGAAGTGGCGGCGAAGGCACTGCCCATGCCGCTGCTCAAAGCGACAGCCAGAACCAGATGACGCAGGTTGAATCCGTCCATTGGTGTTTCTCCACACAGGTTTTTGTTGACGATATTCAATGGAGGGAGCGAAGCGGGCAAAGGTTTGATCGCGTTTCCGACAGGGCGACGAACGGCAACCGCTGGTCTGACAGGTGGTCGACAGAACGGCGCAAGCAAGGCCATTCTGATACTGGCTGACGCCATCGGTCGCGTCGGCTGCCGATCAACTGACGGAGGTGTTCCATGCCGGTTTCCCATGACCTGTTTCAGGACTTGAGCTGCACGAAGGAAGAGATCCAGCAAAAACGCACCCAGGATCCACGACTGGATTCACTGATCAACAAGTACTCCCAGGCTGACGCCGAGGTGGTCAAGGCCGAAACGGCCAGCTCGGATGCACCCAGTGACGACGAACTGAAAAAACTCAAAGAGAAGCGTCTGAGGGTCAAGGACGAAATTGTCAGCCATTTGCAGGCGCCGTCCTGATAACCGGATGATCCGCCGACCCACGGTTGCGGATTGATTGGAACGACAACCACCCTCGGCACCTCGAATGTTCAGAGTCTTCATTCAGCGACTCTTTGCGAGGTGCCTCATGAACAAACCCAGATTCCCCAGTGAAGAGCAGGGCGCATTTGACCCGGTGCCGACGCATCCGGAGCCCAACAGCCCGGCGCACACCACGACCCTGCCCGAAGAGCCGGACCAGGATCTGCCTGACGACGAAGATCCCGACAAGTTCGACAGATCCGGTAACTGATAGTCCGCTATCGCTGGCAAGCCAATTCCCACGAAATTCTGGGTGTGCCCAAAAAATATCAGGCACTCGCAAGTCCTTTGGGAGCTGACCTGCCAGCGATGACGTCAGTCTATCCAGCAGCCATTTTGCGGCCTCACTTCAACGCATCCGCCAACGGCAACCGTGCCATGTGCGATGCCTTCAATGAGCCCAGATACAACCAGTCCCCATACTCGCGCGCCGTGGTGATCGGCGAGTAATTGCCGCTGCTGGCATCCTGCAGATTGGCAATCACCTTGCCCTGCAGATCCAGCCCGAGCACAAACCCGCGTTTCTCCACCGGTTTGGGCAGCACGGTCAATGCCCGCACGATCATCTTGCGCACCCACGGATGCCCGGCGGTGCCATCGAGCAAGGCACTGCGCGGTGCATAGAGCGCGACCCAGAAGCGGTTGCTGCCATTGAACGCGAGGTTGTCCGGCAGGCCCGACAGGTCGTGGGTGCCCGCCTTGGGGCCGCTCAGCCAGTAACGGCTGATACGGTAGGCGCCGGTTTCGTTGACCAGCACATAGGCGTCATCCGGGCCCAGGGTCACGCCGTTGGCGAACTCCAGCTTGTCCAGCAGCACGCTGGTCTTGCCGCTCTGAAAGTCGTAGCGCAACAGACGCCCGTCGCCACCGTGCTCGATGATTGCTTCGCCGTCATGGCCGTAGCCCCAGCGGCTGCTGGCATCGCTGAAGTAGGCGTAATGCCCGGACTGGTCGATGGCCACATCGTCGGTGAAGCCGAACGGCACACCGTTGGCCTCGGTGGTCAGCGCGGTCAACCGGCCCTGGGCGTCGAGCGACAACAAGCCCTTGACCCCGTCGGCGATCACCAGCAAACCGTTGGGATGCCGCGCCAGGCCCAGAGGGCGGCCGCCAGTGTCGCTGAGGACCTGGCGCTGCTTGCCGTCGAGGCTGCTGCGAAGCAGGCGTCCGTCATGCAGGCCGGTGATCAGGAAATCGCCTTCCAGCAGCAGGGCTTCCGGGCCATCGATGTCGCCCGGGCCGACCTGTTTGGCCGCCTTGAGCCGTTGGTTTTCGGCATACACCCCTTCACTCAGTGACGGTGCCGGTGGCGGCTTCCAGGCCACCGGTTGCACCTTGGTCGGCATCAGCAACAGAAAGCCGGTGACCAGAATGACCAGCAGCAACAGCACGCGCTTCATGGGTGTTGCTCCGTCAGCGCCAGGTGTTTGAGCGCCATCTCGCGCAGGGCTTGCATCGACGTGGCCGACTCACGCTCGATGCGGCGTTTGAGCAGCAACCGATTGGCAACGCGCATGCCCAGTCCGTCGAACTGATAATCCAGGGTACGTACGAACCGCGTGCCATCGGCTTCGGCCGCGCATTCGTAGGTCAGCAGCAGCGACAAACCATGATCGCCCCGCGCCCGTGCACACCAGCGCCGGCCCGGCAGGTATTCGCTGACTTCCCAACGCAAGTGACCGGCGCGGCCGCCGGCATGGATGTCTTCTTCAAAGCGCGCCCCGGCATGCAGCGGGCCTTGCGGGCCGTCGATCTTCAGCGACGACGGGTGCCATTGTGGCCAGTGATGGACGCTGGCGGCGTAGCGGAGCACGGCGATCGGTTCGCCGGCGATGTCGATCTGGTGCTGCATGCGGGTCATGGGCGGTCTCGAATAGCGCAACGGGGCGGGTTGCGGCTCCCAATACAAGGTGCCGAACAGGTAGTCCATCAGCGGAAAAACGATATTGAAATTGCGCTCCTGCATGCGCTCGCGACGGTGATGCAGCGCATGCAGATGACGCATCTGGCGAATCCACGGCAGGCGGGTCAGCGGATTGTTTGGCGGCAAATGCTCGCAGGCGTGAAACACCTCGTAGGTCAGGTAACCCAGCACCATGCAGCCGCCGAACAGTCCGGCGACATTGGCGTTGACCTGTGCGAACAGCCACCACAACGGCAGCGTGATGAGCAGCGTATGCACAACGATCAGCCACGCCGGAAACAGAATTACCCGCCAGTCGCGAGCACCGTCGTAGGTCATGTGCCCGGGGGTGAAAAAGCTGTGGTGGTCACCGGCATGCCGGGCGTAGAACAGCTTGGCGAAGGTCTTTTTGTGGTGGCCGAGATGGCGATGGACCATGTACACGCCAAAGTTGAAGAACAGTAACGTCAGCGGCACCGTCAGCCATTCCAGCGCGCCTACCTGCTGCACGCTGCTCCAGAACGCGCCGATCGCCAGCACGCCGAACAGCAGCACGAAAGCCCCGTGCAGCCACGGGTTGTAGCGCGGATGAATGGCCGCACGGTAGCGGCTGCGGAATGCCTCGGTGGTCTGCCTCACTGCGTTCACCTGTGGGTATTGTTGTTATACCCGGCAGATTAGCCGATCCGGCCGTTTGTGCAGCCCGGACCTTGAGGCCACTTGCGCCATGCTTCGGTGTAAAGCGGCCGATTCAGCTCAACGGGTTCCAGCGCTGTGACCAGTCGTCATCGGTCGCGATCACCTGACGCAGCAGGTCGAAGGCCTGCTGCAGCGTCGCCGAGTCACGTTCGCGGGCGTACACCAGATAGGTCGGGTAGCCGAATTCCGGGGCCTTGGTCACCGCTTCCAGCGCGCCGGTTTCCAGATAGCTGCGCACCACGCGCGTGCGGAAGTAGCCGCTGCCGCCGTGTTCGAGGATGTATTGCAGGGCCAGCGGGCCGAGGTTGAAACTCAGTGCGGCCTTGGCTTTGTCCGGCAGGGCGGCGTCGTGCTGACGGCGGAAGTCCGGCCCCCAGTCGATGTAGACGTAGGGATCGGGGCGGTTCGGCGCACGCACCAGAATCAGTTTTTCTTCCAGCACCTGCTCGACCTGCAGGCCGGGCCAGTATTCCGGCTGATAGACCAGCGCGGCATCGAGCACGCCGAGTTCGAGCTGGCGCAGCAGGTTTTCACCGTCGCGGATTTCCATGCGCAGGGCGTGACCGGGGATTTTTTCGCGCAGTTCGGCGGCCCAACTGAGCATCAACGGGTTGCACAGGCTGACTTCGCCGCCGATGTGCAGCACGTTGTGATAGCCGTCCAGCAGCGGCAGGTCGCGCCGCGCTGCTTCCCAGGTCTGCACCAGTTGATTGGCGTAGACCACGAAGGCTTCACCGTTGGCCGTCAACTTCGCCCCTGCCCGGTTACGCACGAACAGCGTACTGCCCAGCTGACTTTCGAGTTTCTGCACGCGAGCGGTGATTGCCGTTTGCGTGACAAACAGCTTCTGCGCAGCGGCGGCAAGACTGCCGTGGCGGACGATTTCCAGAAAGGTGCGGGCGAGGTCGATGTCCATGGGCGGGCCGGTATTTGAGGTGGGGGGCATTGTAAATGCCGGCTCGACATCCCGTCATCGTCCATCGCGAGCAGGCTCACGCCTGCAAGGTTCTGCAGTGGCCATCGATGTCGCGAACGACACAAACCCCCTGTAGGAGTGAGCCTGCTCGCGATGGCGGAATGTCTGTCAAATCAGTGCCGCCTGACACACCGCCATCGCTGGCAAGCCAGCTCCCACGGGTATCTCTGTTGCCCACAAGATTTGTGAACGCCGCAGAAACCTGTGGGAGTCTGGCTTGCCAGCGATGAGGCCGTGGTGGGCGGTGAAGATCAGCCCGCCAACTCAACCTTGCGCACCCGCGCCCAGTCCGCCACCAGCCGCGCCGGCGTGCCGCAGGCTTTGCGCTTGTAGACGAAGTGGCTGCACTTCTCGGCAAACTGGTTGCGGTTGTAGAGCATGTCCTCCTGCATTTCCTGCAGTTCGCTGTCCCGGCATTGCTCGATCAGCACCTGATCCACGCGCAACTTGCGTTCACGCACGGCGGCATAGGTCGGATCGCTCAGCACGGCGTTGGCGCGCTGCAGCAGCCACAGCGAAAACTCGTCCGGGCAGCGCGGGCCGATTTCCTGGACCATGCCCTGTTGCAGCGCCTGCGTGGCGCTGACCGGCAGACAGGCCTGGGTCAGTTGCTCGGCGAGCGCCGGGCCAACCGCGCGCGGCAGGCTGTAGGTCCAGTATTCCGAGCCATACAGGCCCATGCTCTTGTAATGCGGATTGAGCACGATATCGGCCCGGGCAAATACGATGTCGGCGGCCAGCGCCAGCATCACCCCACCAGCTCCGGCATTGCCGGTCACGCCGCTGACCACCAATTGCCGCGCACTGAGCAGTTCGGCGCAGACATCGTCGATCGCCTGAATATTCGCCCAGGCCTCGGCACCCGGATCCTGTGCGGCCTGAATCACGTTCAGGTGCACACCGTTGGAAAAGCTGCCGCGTCCACCCTTGATCAACAGCACGCGGGTATCCCGAGCCTTGGCCCAGCGCAGCGCTTCGACCATGCGCTGGCACTGTTCAGTGCTCATCGCACCGTTGTAGAACTCGAAGGTCAGCTCCCCGACATGCCCGGATTCGCGGTAGCGCAGCGGCTGATACGCCTCGTCGTTGAACGGCTGGCTGGCGATCGACCAGTCGAGGCTCGGCACACCGGCCAGTTGCCCGGCCAGCACATGCCGCGCCGGTTGCTTGAAGGTTTCTTCGCCAGGTTGCGGTTTGCGCCGCAGCGAGCCGATCCACAGGCTGTGATCGCCGGTGGCGACCAGCACGGCGTCGTCATGCACCGCGAGGATCTCGCCGGGAATGCCCGTGCGCTGATCGAGGTGCGCGTCGTACACGTAATACTGCCCGCCGGCCAGACTCGCCAACACCCCGGGCTGGCCGTCGGCGGCGTCGATGCAGCGTTTGATGAAGCGCGAGCAGTCGTGCCAGCTGAAGGTACGGTCGGCCTGCTTCATGTTCGGCTGCAGGCGGCCACGGACCTTGGGATCGGTGTAATCCAGCGCGACAGGCACAAAGCCCTCAATGAATTTTTCAACGACTTCGCGAATGCAACAGATCGCCGCATCGCTGACCCGACCGTTGTACAACTCGGACTTGCGCAAGTCCGGCGGCAGATTGAATTCGCAGGTCGCCCAGACCGGGCCGGCGTCCATTTCTTCCACCGCTTGCAGGGCCGTCACGCCCCAACGGGTCAACTCGTTGGTGATTGCCCAGTCCAGCGCACTGGCGCCACGATCGCCGACGATGCCCGGATGAATGATCACCACCGGACGCCGGGCATTGCTCCACAGCGCCTGGGGGACGCGATCCTTGAGGAACGGACAGATCACCAGGTCGGCACCGCTGTGTTCGATCTGCTCGCACACTGAGGCTTCGTCGGTGAACACCACGACACTGGGTGAGTGCCCGGCCTGACGCAGTTCCAGCCAGGCGCGTTGGGTCAGGCCGTTGAAGGCCGAGGACAGCAGAATGATCTTGAGTGATCGCATGGTTTTCTTCCTTGAAGGGGCAGCCGCGGGCTCTCGGTGAGCCGTCCCTGGCTTTCGATGGAGCGCGCAGATTAGTCAGTGCTTGCGGGCCGACCACTGACCGGGGTCAACGTTGTGTGAGTCAATATTTCTGCGGCGACGGAGCGCCTTATTCTTAATGGTTTGATTATCCTGATTTTTTATTACTTCAAATGTAAGCAGCGCTATTGCACAGTCGCCCCTGATCAAGAGCCGGACGATCCCGGCAGAACGATGGTTTTTCGCAGCGGGTGGACCCCGTTTCAGGGAGCAAGGCATGGGTGAGGGTCAGAACCCGCATTACCGGATGATTGGGCAAATGTTCCAAAAGGACTATCGCTGGCTGTGCGCTGCCGTTGGCCGCACGCTGGGTTGCCCGCACAGCGCACAAGACATCGCCTCGGAAACCTTTCTCCGGGTGCTGGCCTTGCCGGACCCGACCGCGATTCGCGAGCCGCGTGCGCTGTTGACCACCATCGCCCGGCGTCTGGTCTACGAAGGCTGGCGCCGTCAGGACCTGGAGCGCGCCTATCTGGAAAGCCTGGCGCTGGCACCGGAACCGGTGCATCCATCACCGGAAGAGCGGGCGCTGGTGATCGAGGCGCTGCTGGCGGTCGATCGCTTGCTAAACGGCTTGTCGGCCAAGGCCAAGGCGGCGTTTCTCTACCATCAACTGGACGGTTTGACCTACAGCGAAATCGGCGCACGCCTCGGCGTTTCCACCAGCCGGGTGCAGCAGTACATGGTCGAGGCGTTCAAGCGTTGCTATCAGGCGATGCAGGCATGAGGCCTGACGAAGCGGTGATCGATGAGGCGGCGCAGTGGATGGCGCTGTTGCAGTCCGGCGAAGCCAGCAGCGCTGAACGTGCAGCGTTCGAGGCGTGGCGGGCGGCAGATCCGCGCCATCAGCGGATCATCGAACAAATGGGTGGCGGCCTGAACCTGCTGCGCCATCCGACCTTGCGCGGGCTGCCGCGCAACAGTCTGCTGCACAGCCTGAATGCGCCGTCGAGTCGCCGGCGGTTTCTCAGCGGCAGCTTGAGTGTGCTCGGTATCGCCGTGCTCGCCGGTTTGCTCGGGCGGCGTTACGGCTGGTTGCCGGAGGCGGGGGAGTTGGCGACCGGCACTGGCGAGCGGCGCGATTTCACGCTCGAGGACGGCAGTGCGCTGAGCCTGAATGCGCGGACGCGGGTGGTGGCGCAGTTCGATGCGCTGCAACGCCTGTTGACGTTGCACACTGGCGAGTTGCTGGTGGATGTGGCCAAGGACCGTGCTCGGCCATTTGTGGTCGAGACGGAGCACGGCCGGATGCGTGCCTTCGGGACTAGATTCCTCGTGCAACAGCACGACGATTTTACCCGCCTGGTGATGCTGCATTCGCAGGTCGAAGTGGTCACGGCCGGCGGGGCGCGGCAAGTGGTCGAGGCGGGGGAGAGCCTGTCGTTCAACGCGCAGGACATTCTGTCCCTGGAACGCAGCAACGGCCAGGAAAGCGCCTGGGTGCAAGGTCGACTGGAAGTGCGCGACCGACCGCTGAGCGAAGTGATCGACAGCCTGCGCCGTTATCGCCGGGGCGTCCTGCACTTGAGTCCCGAGGTGGCCGATCTGCGTCTCAGCGGTCTCTATCCGCTCGACGACAGCGACCGCACGCTGCAACTGCTGGAGCGTTCGCTGCCGATCCGCGTCACCTGGCACAACCCGTACTGGGTCAGCATCGACCCCCGTTCTTGATTCCAACGCATATCCCTGTAGGAGCTGCCGCAGGCTGCGATCTTTTGATCTTGAAAAACAAAGTCAAAAGATCGCAGCCTGCGGCAGCTCCTACAAAAAGGTGCGTTTATTCCGGTTATAGGTTTATGACTTCTTGGCCTAATCGCCGCCCTATAAAAAGCGCCGGCCCGCTGCTCATTCCCTGCAGACGCCTTCAACAGGGAAGCCCTTGATGATTTCATTCAAACAACAATTACCGCGCCTGACCCTCGCCGCCGCACTGGCGATGGGGCTCGGACCGACAGTGGTTCATGCGCAGGATTCTGCCGCTCAAGTGTTCACCTTCGACATCGCCAGCGGCCCGCTCGATGAGGTGCTGCTGGATATCTCGCGCCAGACCGGCGTGCCGATTTCCTTCAGCCAGAACCTGGTGCAAGGCAAGCGCAGCCGTGCGGTGCGGGGTGCCTTGGGCGGGCGTCAGGCGGTGGAGAAGGCGTTGCTCGGCAGCGGCCTGCAAGTCGAGCAAAGTGCCCAGGGCCTGAGCGTGCGCGAAGGCGAGGCGAGCACGCCGGTGGCGGCCAAAGTCAGCGCCGTGGCGCCGGCGACCCGTGCCGATTACCGCATGGAAAAAGTCACCGTCACCGGCTCGCGAATCGCCCGTGCGCAGAGCGATGGCGCGACCCCGGTCAACGTCATCACCCACGAAGAGATGGAGGCCCGCGGTTATAAAAACGTCTACGACGCGCTGGCAACGCAGACGCAAAACACCGGCATGACTCAGGGCGAAGACTACGGCAATACCTGGCAACCGGCGGCCAGCGCGATCAACCTGCGGGGCCTCGGACCCAATCACACGCTGGTGTTGATCAACGGCCGGCGCGTGGCCGATTACCCGACGCCGTACGACGGCAAGGTCAACTTCACTAACCTTGCGAACATTCCTTCGGCGGTCATCGAGCGGATTGAAATTCTCAGCAGTGGTGCGTCGGCAATCTACGGTTCGGACGCGATCGCCGGGGTGGTCAACATCATCCTCAAGAAGCAGATCAATGGCATCGACGTCAATCTCAAGGGCGGCACCAGCGAGCGCGGCGGTGGCGACAACCAGCGTCTGCAAATCAGCGGCGGCGGCAGTTGGGGCGATTTCGACGGTCTGTTCGGCCTGGAGCTGACCAATCGCGACCCGATCTGGGCCGACGACCGTGGCTTCATGCAGAGCGGGCCGTTGGCGGACGTCGGTTACCGCCGCGACCTGAGCAACAACCGTTACCTCGGTCCCGGCTGTGGCGCCTATCAAGGCACCTTCGACAACAAGCTGTACAACAACGCCGGCCGCTGCCGCACCGACCAGATGTACAACGACTACTGGACCATTCAGACGCAAAAGGAAAACTACGACGGCTACACCCGCGGCACCTGGCATTTCAGCGACAGCGGCCAGGTGTTTGCCGACTTGATGTATGGCCTCGACCACATCCAGAACAACACCCGTGGCCCGACCTTCACCTCACCGGATTTCATCAACCAGAACAGCGGCAATCTGGAGCGTTGGTATCGGCGGTACGGCGAAGAAGAAATCGGCGGGCGCACCGGTAATAACAGCAAGTGGACCGACACCTCATGGACCGGCACCCTCGGCCTCTCGGACAAGATCGCCGACACGGGCTGGCGCTACGATCTGGCGGCCAACCGTTCGGAATACCGCAGCGTCAGAACCACGCGCTACACGCCGCTGTCCTCGATTCAGGATTTCTACCTCGGCCCGCAACTGGGCACCCGTGACGGCTACCCGGTGTTCGCCCCGGATGCGTCGCGCCTCGACCGCCCCCTGACGCCACAAGAGTGGGATCAGTTTCGCAGCAACCTGACCCAGCGCAGCAAATCGGTTTCCACCAGTTACAACGCTTCGGTCAACGGCGACTTGTTTGACTTGCCGGCCGGCCCGGTGGGGTTTGCCGGCGTGCTGGAGGCGGGCAAGCAGGAATATCGCGTCGACCCGGACGACGGTCTCAATGACGGCACGTTCTATGGCGTGAGCCCGGCACAAAGCTCCGGCGGTTCGCGCAAGCGTTATGCGGCTGGCGGCGAGTTCAGCATTCCGGTCACCGACACTGTGCTGGCGACCGCCGCCGGGCGTTGGGACCAGTACAAATTCAGCGGCCGCAGCGAGCAGCAGAAAACCTACAACCTCGGCCTGGAATGGCGGCCGATCAGCAGCCTGTTGCTGCGCGGCAGTTACGGCACCAGTTTCCGCGCGCCGGACCTGAACTACATCTACCAGTCCGACAGTAACGGCTATTACCCGGCGCAGATCGACTACTACGGCTGCAGTCAGGGCGTGCAGGGCGCGTGTGATCGCGGGCGGGTCGACTACACCCAGAGCGGCACCCCGGACCTTGAGTCCGAACGTGGCAAATCCTGGACATATGGGTTTGTCTGGTCACCGTCGCGCAACTTCGATTTCTCCACCGATTTCTGGCGCGTCGAGATCGACGACCTGCTGACCACCGTCGATGAAAACCGCCTGTTGCAACAAGAGAACGAATGCCGCAATGGTACCCAGGACATCAACTCGGCCAACTGCCAGTCGACCCTGGCACGCATCGACCGCAACCCGGGCAATGCCGCCATCGATCCCAATCAGTTGCAGCGAGTGCGGGTCAACGCGATCAACGCTGCCAGCGAGCGGGTCAGCGGTCTGGACTTCAAGAGCAACATCCGCTGGGGCGCCGGTCAGTACGGTGCGTTCAGTTCGGCGCTGGGTTACACCCTGGTGCTGTCGCATTTCTACAAGGAGTCGGACGAAGCGCCGACCCAGGACTGGCGCACATCGCGGACCAATTACGACTGGCGCAGCAAGGTCAACGCCAGCCTGACCTGGGATTACCAGAAGGCCACGGCAACGCTGATGGGCATTCGCTACGGTTCGGTCACCAACGGCGCGGGTGACGGGCGGCTGTCGCCATGGACGGTGTTCAATGCCAGTGCGCGCTACAAACTCAATGACCGCGCCAGCGTCGGCCTGACCGTGAACAACGTGCTCAACCAGATCAAGCACGATGATTCGGCTGGCTGGCCGTATTACCCGACCGGCAACTACGACCCGTACGGACGGCAGTGGTGGCTGGATGTGAGTTATCACTTCGGCAGTTGAGCACGCGGTATTCGTGAATAACGTCCTACGGAAACAGGTGGAGATTCAGCAAAAGTGGGGATATTTCCGACGACATTCTCAGGTTGGTCGTCGGAAGCATGATCTATAGCATCGGGCATGACATTGAAGTCGTAAACGGCTTGGACGCTCAGGCCTCTGCTAACGGATGGATTATGCGAACTCCCCACCTCGAATACGAAACGCCTGTTTATTCCCATCGCCTTCAATGGCGTGACGATCGTGCCAGATGCCCAGTGGAGGATGTCGCGATGCCCAGCGTCAAGGTACCCCGGCTGACGGGGGTGAAGAGGGCCGAGGGCAAACCTGTCGACGTGCTCGTGAATGGTCAGAACATCGGTGACGACGCCTTTCTGATCGTGCACCTTACCGACGCAGGTTTTGAGCTGAACGATGTCGTCAACATGCTTTCAACCTCTGAGCTTTATCTGCAAGGCGATATGGTCAAACGTATCACCGGCAAGTCGGTCAGAACCGTACGGCGATTACTGAAGGAAGGTAAAACGGTACGGCTTGATCCGCAGCAGAGCGTCGTCGCCTACCAATATGCGTTGGTGCTGGAAAAGGCCACTCGCGCCTTCGGGCGTCAGTCACGGGCCGAGGAGTGGCTGCGCAAACCCAGTACCTACCTGGGCGGTCGCGTACCCGTGGAGTTGATCCGACATTCACTGGGGTTTCAGATGGTGGAGCAGTATTTGGGGCAGCTGATATACGGGGTTTACCCATGAATCCCTTGCCCTGGGACGAGCACTGGTATGCCTGGAGGCTGGACCCCGAGGCTTAAGGAGGGACGTGGGACAGCGGGATGGGTTCCAACCTCAATGGTGGCCGATGGAACATACCCGGGCGGCGAGTCGTTTATGCATCAGTCGATCCGTCCTCGGCCATCCTGGAGGTGGCAGCCAATCACAGTTTTGATGCGCTGGACAGTGAACCTTATGTGCTCACGTGTTTTGAGGTCAAAAGCGAAGCAAAAGTGAAAATCGTGCAGCCGGAGGATGTGCCGAATCCTTACTGGTTGAGCCCCGCAAAGCCTTCACCCAATCAACAACTGTTTGCCGATGCGTTATTGGCAGAGCATCCGTTTGTACTGATCCCCTCGGCGGCAACCCGGCACTCGTGGAATCTGCTGGTGAGCTGCGAACTGGCAGAGGGGCAGTTCAGGATGATCTCTCAGGAACGTTTTGGACTGGATACACGGTTGCTGAGGGAGATGGCATTGGCTTGATGTGTTCTTGTCATTTTTTTGCATAACCTCATCACCCAACGGTCTAAATCGGCCTCTATAAAACACCGCTGTCCATTGCACATCCCTGCATAAACCAAAACGCAGGGATGGCTGTTCATGATCCATTTTTCACCCGTTAGATCCCGTTTGAGCCTGGCCTTGCTGCTGGCGATCAATACCTTGCCGGCAGTCGCTGCCGACGAGCCCACTACTCAGTTGCAACGGGTCGAGGTCACCGGTACGGCGATTCGCCGGGTCGATGCGGAAACCGCGGTGCCGGTCACCATCCTGCGAGTTGAAGAACTGCGCGAGCAGGGGGTGAGCACCACGGAAGAACTGGTGAGCCGGATTTCCGCCAACCAGTCCTCGGTTGGCTCCGGCCGTTCGGTAGGTTCGAGCAGCGGCGGGGCGTCGTATGCCGATTTGCGTGGTATCGGCCCGAACAAGACCCTGGTGCTGCTCAATGGCCGGCGGCTGAGCAACAACGCGACCAATGCGATCAATGGTTCCGGCGTTGACCTGAATACCATTCCGTTCGCCGCCATCGACCGCGTAGAAGTACTGCGTGACGGCGCGTCGGCGTTGTACGGCACCGATGCGATTGGCGGGGTGATCAACTTCATCACCAAGACCAGTCTTACCGAAGGCCAGCTCAGCACCAACTACGACACCCCGACCCATGCCGGCGGTGGTGAAAGTCGCAACTTCAGCGGCAGCTGGGGCTTTGGCGATTTACAGGATGATCGTTTCAATGTGTTCGGCGTAGTCAGTTATGACAAGCAGCAACGTCTGGCCGCCGAAGACCGTGGCTACACCTACAACTACCAGCCCGGACGTGGCCTGGATTACACCTCTGGCACTGCATCGCCGGCCAACTGGAGTCAGGGCAGCAACGCCACCAACCCGTTGGCCGGTTCCGGTTGCAACGCGCCGGGGCTGTTGGCGCGCAATGGCATCTGCCGCCAGAGCCTGTGGAATTATCTTGATCTGGTGCCGGAAACCGAGAAGACCTCGGCGTTCGCCAAAGCCACCGGCAAGCTCGCGGACGATCACAACGTCAGCCTCGAATACTTCTGGGCCCGCAACGAAAACCGCACGCAGATCGGCCCCGGCACGCTGATGGGTAATCAGGTCAATCCTGGCACCACGTTCTATCCCGGTAACGGCATTACCCCCGGGCCTAACGGTTTCGCCCTCGACCCGACGCAACCGGTGGACGTGAACTGGCGCGAAACCGCCGTCGGCGCCCGCCAGCATGAAGACGACAATACCGGCCAGCGCTTGCTGTTGAGTTTTGACGGCAGCGTGGTCGGCTGGGATTACAACGTCGGCGCGTCGTACAACCAGAACAAAGTGGTGAATGCCATCGAGGCCGGTTACGTCAACGACCGCGCGGTCAGCGCCGGTATTGCCAACGGCATCATCAACCCGTTTGGCGCGCAGACTGCTGCCGGGCAGGCGTTGCTGGCCGCCAACGCAGTGGACGGCGATTACTCGACGGCGGTAGGACGGGTCAAGGCGATTGACGGGCGTGTCAGCCGCGAGATCGGTGACTGGTTCGGTGCCGGCCCCTCGGCGTTGGCGCTGGGCGGCGAATATCGCAAGGAGGATTTCCATCAGGACTTCGCCCAATTCGCCGCCGATGTGCAAAGCCTGGGCGTCGATCCGAATGCCAGTGTCGCTGGCGACCGCAGCGTCTCGGCGCAGTACGCCGAGGTCAACGTGCCGGTGCTCGACAGCCTCGAATTGTCTGCGGCTGTGCGTCACGACAAGTACAGCGACTTCGGCAGTACCACCAACCCGAAATATTCGTTTCGCTTCCAGCCGTTCAAAGAGCTGGTGGTGCGGGGCGCCTACAGCGAAGGTTTCCGCGCGCCGTCACTGTACGAGTTGTACAACCCCAACTTCACCACCTTCACCGTTGCCAACTACAACGATCCACGGCTGTGTGCCGGCGGCAACCCGAGCAACGGCGGCATCGCCAACCGCGACTGCGCCCAGCAGTTCTACAGCCGCACCGGCGGCAACACGGACCTCAGCCCGGAAACCGCGCGCAACGTCACCCTCGGATTTGTTTACCAGCCGTTCGAGCGCCTGACCGCCGGGCTGGATTTCTGGTGGATCAACATTGCCAACCAGATCGCCGAATTTCCGGAGTCAGCGGTGTTCGAGAACCCGGAGCTGTACCCGGACCGCCTGATTCGCAAGCCTGATGGCTCCATCGATCACATCGTCACGGGCCTGGCCAACCTCGGCAAGATCAAGACCAACGGCGTCGACGTCAGCTTCGATTACCGCTTGCCGAGCACCCCGTACGGCAACTTCGGCATCGGCCTGCAAGGCACTTACGTCAGCCGTTACGAGTATCAGCAGCAGCTCAAGGGCGACTACATCGACAAGCTCGGCGATTTCCGTGGCGGCGACTTTTCCTCGGCCGGTGCCGTGGCGCGCTGGCGTCACAGCCTGACCGGCACCTGGAACTACGGCCCCTACGGTGTGGCGCTGACCAACCGCTACACCAGCGGTTACCACGACTCCGACCGCGAGACCCACGACTACGTCGGCTCGTACAACGTCTGGGACCTGGCCGGCACCTACACCTGGCGCAAGACCCTGAGCGTAACCCTCGGTGCGAAAAACCTGTTCGACCGCGAGCCACCGTTCAGCAACCAGACCTACACCTTCCAGAGCGGTTACGACCCGAAATACGCCGACCCGTTTGGGCGGACGCTGTACACGCGGGTCAATTACAAGTTCTGAAAATGCCCAGAGGGGGCGGGTTTTAGTCACTTATCGTTCTAACCCCCCCCCTATAAAAATCGCCGGCCTGTTGCACATCACAGGTAGGCAGGACGTTTAGTGATTGTTAGGGCCTTATCGCTGGCAAGCCAGCTCCCACACGCTTTGCGGTGTTCACAAATCCCTGTGGGAGCTGGCTTGCCAGCGATAGGGCCATTAGCAGCACTTTTGAAAAGGATCTGCCAATGTTCTCCAGGCTCATTCTGTTCAGCGCTTTTGCGCTGTTAAGCCCATTCAGTTGGGCCACCCCACAACCAGCCCTCACGGTCTACGGCGAAGCCCCGAAATACGCCCCGGACTTCCAGCACCTGGCCTACGCCAACCCCAACGCCCCCAAGGGCGGCACCCTGCGCCGCTCCTCGCTGGAAAGCGGCCCGTTCGACCACTTGATTCCCTACATCGATAAAGGTACCGGCGTGGCCGAGGTCGATGGCTGGCTCTACGCGCCGCTGGCCTATCGCAGCAAGGACGAACCCTACAGCGTCTACGGTCTGGTGGCGCAGCGGATGGAGCTGGATTCGGATCGCCGCTGGCTGCGCTTCTACCTCGATCCCAAGGCCCGGTTCGACGACGGCACGCCGATCACCGCCGAAGACGTGCGCTATACCTTCGAGCTTTTCACCACTCAAGGCAGCCTCAAATACCGCCAGCAGTTTCGTGACGTTGCCGAGGTCGTGGTGGAGTCGCCGACGCAAGTGCGCTTCAACTTCAAGAACAACGACAGCCGTACCTTGCCGCTGGATCTGGCGACGCTGCCGGTGCTGCCCGAACACTGGTGGCGCACGCGCAACTTCGCCGAGGGCGCTGGTTTCGAGATCCCGCCGGGCAGCGGCCCGTACCGCATCAGCGCGGTGGACGCCGGGCGCAGCGTGAAATTTCAGCGCGTCGCCGACTGGTGGGCCAAGGACCTGCCGATCACGCGTGGTTTGTATAACTTCGACCACTTGAGCGTGGAGTTCTTTGCTGACACGGATGTTTCCCGGCAAGTGCTCAAGGCCGGCGGCTTCGACTACAACCGCGAGTTCTCCGCGACCAGCTACACCATCGGGTATGCCGGTGCCGCTCTGGAGCAGGGCAAGTTGCTCCGCGAACATCTGGCGCCCGGTGCCGCGCAGGGCTCGCAAGGTTTCGTGTTCAACCTGCAGAAGCCCATGTTTCAGGATCGCCGGGTGCGTCAGGCAATCGCCATGCTCTGGGATTTCGAATGGAGCAATCGGCAGATGATGCGCAGCATGTACCTGCGCCAGCGCAGTTACTTCTCGCACAGTGCGTTGGCGGCCACCGAATTGCCGGACGCCGAGGAGCTGAAAATCCTCGAGCCGTGGCGCGGCAAGATTCCCGACGAGGTGTTCACCCAGGTATTTGAAGCGCCGAAAACCGACGGCAGCGGCAACGTTCGCGCCGAGCAATTGCAGGCGTTGAAACTGCTGGAATCCGCCGGATGGAAACCCCGTGGCGATCAGTTGGTGAACGCCCGTGGCGAGCCGCTGCAGTTCACCTTTCTCAACGGCCAGAAGGGCTTCGAGCGCCTGTTGCTGCCGTTCAAGCGCAACCTGGCGCAGATCGGCATCGGTTTCGATATCCGCCAGGTCGACACCGCGCAATACACCAACCGCGTGCGCAATCGCGATTACGACATGATCGTGGTCGGCTACCCGGTGAGTCAGGCGCCGGGGCGCGAGATGTTCAACTACTTCGGCGCCGACGGGGCGGACGATCCCGGCTCCAACAACTACATGGTGCTGCGCGATCCCGCCGTCGATGCCCTGCTCGAAGGGCTGGTGCAGGCTGACAATCGCGACAGCCTGTTGCGCCACGCGCATGCCCTGGATCGGGTGTTGCAGTGGGGCTATTACTGGATTCCCAACTACTACCCGCCGGGGATTTCCACGGTGTGGTGGAACCGTTTCGGCCGCCCGGCGACGGCGCCGCTGTACGACGCCGGGCTCGACACCTGGTGGGAAATCAGTCCCACCGCGCTGACTGCCGCGCAGATGCAGCAACAGCAAAAGGAGTACGCCCATGTGGGGTTATAGCCTGCGGCGTCTGCTGCTGATCGTGCCGACGCTGTTGGCGATTCTATTGGTCAATTTCGTGATTGTGCAGGCCGCGCCGGGTGGCCCGGTGGAGCAGGCGATTGCGCGCTTGCAGGGCATCGGTGTCGGCGCTGCGGTGGGCGGAGGCCATGTGGAAACCGTCGGCGGCGAATCCCGCGCCACCCGTGGCCTCGACCCGAAACTGGTGGCGGACATCGAGCGTCAGTACGGCTTCGACAAACCCGCCGGTGAGCGCCTGTGGCTGATGCTCAAAAGCTACGCGCAACTGGATTTCGGCCAGAGCTTTTTCCGCGGCGCCAGTGTCACCGCGTTGATCTGGCAAAAGCTCCCGGTGACGTTGTCGCTGGGCCTGTGGGCGACGCTGATCACCTACCTGGTTTCGATCCCGCTGGGCATTCGCAAAGCAGTGCACAACGGGTCGGCGTTCGATGTCTGGAGCAGCGTGGCGATCATCGTCGGCTACGCGATGCCGGGATTTCTGTTTGCGCTGCTGCTGATCATCGTGTTTGCCGGCGGCAGCGCGCTGGACTGGTTTCCGGTGCGCGGACTGGTCTCGGACAACTTCGTCGAGTTGTCGCCGTGGGCCAAGGTCGCGGACTACTTCTGGCATCTGGTGTTGCCGGTCACCGCGCTGGTCATCGGTGGATTCGCCACGCTGACCATCCTCACCAAAAACAGCTTTCTCAACGAGATCTCGCGGCTGTATGTGGTGACGGCGCGGGCCAAGGGCCTGAGTGAACGTCAGGTGCTGTACGGCCATGTGTTTCGCAACGCGATGCTGCTGGTGGTGGCCGGTCTGCCTCAGGCACTGGTGACGGTGTTTTTCGGCGGCTCGCTGCTGATCGAAGTGATCTTCTCGCTGGATGGCCTCGGCCGTCTGAGCTACGAAGCGGCGGTGTCCCGCGATTACCCGGTGGTGTTCGGTGCGCTGTTCATCTTCACCCTGTTCGGCCTGCTGATAAAACTGCTCGGCGACCTGTGCTACACGCTGGTCGACCCGCGCATCGACTTCACCGCGAGGACTGCCTGATGCTGACCTTATCTCCCATCGGCCAGCGTCGCTGGGCGCGCTTCAAGGCTCATCGGCGTGGCTGGTGGTCGTTGTGGCTGTTTCTGCTGTTGTTCGGCCTGAGCCTGGGCGGCGAACTGATCGCCAATGACAAACCACTGCTGGTCGAATATCAGGGCCAGTGGTATTTCCCGGCGTTCAAGCACTACACCGAGCAGGATTTTGGTGGCGAGCTGCCGTTCCAGCCGGACTATCGCAGCGTGCAGGTGCGGCAATTGATCGAGGGGCAGGGCGGGCGTCTGTGGTTTGCGCCCATTGCGTTCGGCTTTGATACGGTCAATTACGACCTGACGGAACCGGCACCGAGTCCGCCGAGCGGCGAGAACTGGCTGGGCACCGACGATCAGGCGCGGGACGTGCTGGCGCGAGTGATCTTCGGCACCCGGGTGTCGTTGCTGTTCGCTTTGGCGTTGACCGCCGCGAGTGCGCTGATCGGCATCGCCGCCGGTGCCTTGCAGGGCTATTACGGTGGTTGGGTCGATCTGCTCGGGCAGCGATTGCTGGAGGTGTGGTCGGGACTGCCGGTGTTGTACCTGCTGATCATCCTGTCCGGCTTTGTCGAGCCGAATTTCTGGTGGTTGCTGGGGATCATGGCGCTGTTTTCCTGGCTGAGTCTGGTCGACGTGGTACGCGCCGAGTTCCTGCGCAGCCGTGGCCTGGAGTACGTGAAAGCCGCGCGGGCGCTGGGGGTGGGTGATGCGCAGGTGATCAGCCGCCACATCCTGCCCAACGCGATGAGCGCCACCTTGACGTATCTGCCGTTCATTCTCACCGGGGCGATTGCCACGTTGTCGGCGCTGGATTTTCTTGGTTTCGGCATGCCCGCGGGCAGCGCTTCGCTGGGCGAACTGATCGGCCAGGGCAAGAGCAATCTGCAAGCGCCATGGTTGGGGCTGACGGCATTTTTTGCCCTGGCGCTGATTCTTTCTCTGTTGGTGTTCATCGGCGAAGCCTGCCGAGATGCTTTTGATCCGCGCGCTTGAGCCGAGGAGTTGATATGAGCGATAACCTGATCGAAATACGCGACCTGCGCGTTGCCTTCAACGGCCAGCCAGTGGTGCACGGCATCGACCTCGATATCCGCCCGGGCGAATGTCTGGCGCTGGTCGGTGAGTCGGGCTCGGGCAAATCGGTGACCGCGCACAGCATCCTGCAATTGCTCGACCCGAATATCACGCGGATCGACGGCAGCATTCGATATGCCGGTGAAGAACTGCTCGGCGTGCATGAGCGTTATCTGCGCCAGTTGCGCGGCAACCGCATTGCGATGATTTTTCAGGAGCCGATGAGCTCGCTCAATCCGCTGCACACGATCGAACGGCAACTCGGTGAAAGCCTGGCGCTGCACAAAGGCCTGGCGGGCGTGCAGGCCCGTGAGCGCATTCTCGAATTGCTCGAACTGGTCGGCTTCCACAAACCCCGTGAGCGCTTGAAAGCCTATCCGCATCAGCTCTCGGGCGGCCAGCGCCAGCGGGTGATGATTGCCATGGCGCTGGCCTGCGAGCCGCAATTGCTGATCGCCGACGAACCCACCACGGCGCTGGATGTGACCGTGCAGCGCCGGATTCTGCTGCTGCTCAAAGAGCTGCAACAGCGGCTCGGCATGGCGCTGCTGATCATCAGCCATGACCTGAATCTGGTGCGCACCATCGCCCAGCGGGTGGCGGTGATGCGTGGTGGACGGATCGTCGAGCAGGCATCGTGCGAGCAACTGTTCCGCGCACCGCAGCATCCTTACAGCATCGAGTTGCTCAATGCCGAGCCCGGCGGGCATGCCTTATGCCTCGACGCGACCGAGGACTTGCTGCAGGTGCGCGACCTGAACGTGCGTTTTCGTCTGGGTGGGGGGGGGTGGCGGCCAAAGACCTACCTGCAGGCGGTCAAGGGCATCGATCTGAATCTGCAGCGTGGCAAGACGCTGGGGATTGTCGGCGAATCGGGGTCGGGCAAGTCGACATTGGGGCAGGCGATTTTGCGCCTGATCGACGCCGAGGGCAGCATTCGCTTTGCCGGTGAGGCGCTGGAGCCATTGGGTGGCAAGCAGCTGAGGCCGCTGCGCAAACGCCTGCAAGTGGTGTTTCAGGATCCGTTCGGCAGCCTCAGCCCGCGCCTGTCTGTGGCGCAGATCATCGCCGAGGGTTTGCAGGTACACAGCGAATTGAACGCGGCGCAGCGTGAGCAGGCGGTGATCGATGTGCTGCGTGAAGTCGGTCTCGATCCGGCCACACGGCATCGCTATCCCCACGAATTTTCCGGTGGGCAGCGGCAACGCATCGCGATTGCCCGGGCGCTGGTGCTCAAGCCCGACCTGATCCTGCTCGATGAGCCGACCTCGGCCCTGGATCGCACGGTGCAAAAACAGATCGTCGCGTTGTTGCGGCGCTTGCAGGAGGAGCACGGCCTGACCTACCTGTTCATCAGTCACGACCTGGCGGTGGTAAGGGCGCTGGCCCATGACCTGATTGTGATGAAGGAGGGCGAGGTGGTGGAACGCGGCGAGACCCGCGAGCTGTTCAGCGCTGCGAAACACCCTTATACGCAGGAGTTGCTGGCAGCTTCTTTCGCCTGAACGCAAAAATCCCGCCACCAGGGCGGGATTTTCTTTAAACCGAACGACGTCTTACGACGGGAACAGTTCGGACAGTTTCATTGCCAGCATCATGTCGCCTTCAGCGCGCAATTTGCCGCCCATGAACGCTTGCATGCCGTCGGTCGAACCGTCGACGATGCCTTCCAGGGTTTCGCCGTCCATCACCAGAGTGACCTGAGCGTCCGGGTTCTCGCCTTCTTGCAGTTCGCAGGTGCTGTCTTTGACGATCAGCGAGAAGTTTTTGGTCTCGTCGATGCGGAAACCGAAGACCAGATCCAGACCGGCAGCAGCGGCTGGGTTGAACTTGGCTTTCATTGCTTGTACGGCATCAGCTACGGAGGTCATGGTTCGATCCTTATTGGGTTGATTGCAGCAGGGTCACAGTTACCCGGACTCAGCGGAAAGTGATGAGTTCCGGAGCCTTCAGCAGCTGCAGATGTGCATGACTGTTGAAGGAAGCCAAAACCACCTCGCGACCGCGGAACTTCAGCTGGTTGAGCGAGGTGTTGACGATTTGCCAATTCAGTTCAAAGGCCTGTCTGGCAGGCATTCGGGTAATCAGGTGGAGCAGGGCGGTGATGGTGCCGCCAGAGGTGAACACAGCGATTTTCTGCTGGCCGTCGGCCTGTTCGAGGATGCGCTGCAGCCCGGCCTGAACCCGCTCGACGAAACCCAGCCAGCTTTCCAGGCCAGGGGTGTCGTACGTGCCGGCCAGCCAGCGCTCGATGACCAGGGCGAAAATGCGCTGGAATTCGGCGCGGTTCTGCGCCGCGTTGCGCAGGATATCGATGGCTTCCGGTTCGTCCGCGAGCATGGCGGGAATCAGCGCGCGGATCACCGCGTCGGCATCGAACTCGTTGAACGCAGCGTCGGTTTCCAGGGGCGGTACCGGCAGACCCTTGGCGGTGAATTGCGCCAGCGCGCTGGTGGCCGTGTGTTGCTGACGACGCAGGTCGCCCGCCAGGCAGCGATCGAAGCAGATTCCCAGCTCGGCCAGGTGCTGACCGAGGATTTCTGCCTGGCGCACACCGATCGGCGAGAGGACGTCATAGTCGTCTGCACCAAAGGAGGCCTGGCCATGTCGAATCAGATAGATGCTGCCCACGTCCGCGTCATCCCGGTACGTTGAAGGTTGTGGCGAGGTTATGAGGATGACGGAGTGCTGTCAATGAAAAAACATACGCTTGTTTGAAATGCTCGTTACAGGCCTGTTGCCAGAGGTTTCACGGCTGGTCGACAAGGCGGCGCATGAGTATGCTGGGACCATCCCGCGCGTGTTATGCATCCGCGCATTGTTTTAAGGAGTCGCTGTGGAGTTTTTCACCGAATACGCCAGTTTCCTGGCCAAGACCGTAACCCTGGTGGTCGCCATTCTGGTGGTGCTAGCCAGTTTTGCTGCATTGCGCAGCAAGGGCCGGCGCAAGTCGGCAGGGCAGTTGCAGGTCAGCAAGCTCAACGATTTCTACAAGGGCTTGCGTGAGCGCCTGGAGCAGACCCTGCTCGACAAGGATCAACTCAAGGCCTTGCGCAAGGGCCAGGCCAAATCGGAAAAGACCGAGAAGAAGCAGAAGAACAAACCCGAGGCCAAATCCCGGGTGTTCGTGCTGGATTTCGACGGTGACATCAAGGCCTCGGCCACCGAAAGCCTGCGCCATGAAATCACGGCGCTGCTGACCCTCGCCACGCCGAAGGACGAAGTGGTGCTGCGTCTGGAAAGCGGCGGCGGCATGGTCCACAGCTATGGTCTGGCGTCGTCGCAACTGGCGCGTATCCGTGAGGCCGGCGTGCCGTTGACCGTGTGCATCGACAAGGTCGCGGCCAGCGGCGGCTACATGATGGCGTGCATCGGCGAGAAGATCATCAGCGCACCGTTCGCGATTCTCGGTTCGATCGGCGTGGTCGCACAGCTGCCTAACGTCAACCGTCTGCTGAAGAAGCACGACATCGATTTCGAAGTGCTGACCGCCGGTGAGTACAAACGCACCCTGACCGTGTTTGGCGAAAACACCGAGAAGGGCCGGGAGAAGTTCCAGGAAGACCTGGACATCACCCATCAGTTGTTCAAGAACTTCGTGGCTCGCTATCGGCCACAGCTGGCCATCGATGAAGTGGCGACCGGGGAAGTCTGGCTCGGTGTTGCGGCGCTGGACAAACAATTGGTCGATGAGCTCAAGACCAGTGACGAATATCTGGCTGACAAGGCGAAGAAAGCCGAGGTCTACCATCTGCATTACGCCGAGCGCAAAAGCCTGCAGGAACGCATCGGCATGGCGGCCAGCGGTTCGGTGGATCGGGTGTTGTTGAGCTGGTGGAGTCGCTTGACCCAGCAACGCTTCTGGTAAACGAGTTAAAAAGGCCCTTCATTGTTTTGCAATGAAGGGCCTTTTTTATTGCGGGTGGTATATATGTATTTTATAAGTTTGAAATGTTGATTGTGTCGCCGTTGGTTTGATCTGTTATTCGCGCTTTTATAAAAGAAGATGCTCGTTAAGCTGATTGTTCCTTTCAGCACTCGAGATCATCATGTCTTCTTTGCCTGCCGCAAAAGCAATAACCGTTCCAACCTCTGAACAAAAAGGCGTGTTCTTTGATTTGATCAAAAAGAATGCACCTCCCTGGGTGTTGGCGGCCTCGGAAGAGTTGCGCCGCGAACTCTACAACAGCCTGATGGCCAGTCATCGCACGCGCAATGCCGCAGGCGTATTGATGACGAAACTGCAGTCGCCGGAGCAGTTCTGCGCACCCTTGCTGGCCAAGGCCATGTCCGACAAGTTGTCCAGTCCGCTGGACGTGACCGGTGTCGTGTTTCAGCACGTGCGCTCGACGTCGAGCCTGCTGGGGCTACGCAAAAAACTGGTGCTGCCGATCAATCGGGATCTGCTGGCCGCCGCGTGCGAGAACTTCGAATCCAGCGAAACCGAGGCGGGCAACTACAGCGATACTTCACTGATCTATATCCCGGAAAAATTAACCGGTACCACCGCGTCGGTATTGCCGATACAACCCCATGAGTTTGCGCAGTTGTGCCGGACACTGGACTTGGGCAAACAGTATCAGGCTCATCTCGAATCGGTATTTGAACCCAAGGCCGAATCAAGCAACGTGCGCAACCAGTGCGTTGCCCATGTGCGAAGTTGTTTTGAGGTGGATCGGCATATTGCCCTGATGAGAAAACATATCAGCGAGCCGGTTTACCAAATGTTGAAATCGGTAAAGGACGGTGCCAGCCCGATCAAACTGGGGAAAAACACCCTGGGGTATCAGAGTCTGGAAATGTTCGATATGACCCTGCATGGCCCGTTGTTCATCGGGCCCGTCAGTGAACACGCCGACGATGATTATCGCTGCGTGGTTTACCTGCCGGGGGATCCGTTGCACCCGCTGAAAGAATACGCCTCGTTCACCGACTTCGAGGTCGAGTTGAGCAAGCGCCTGAAAAATCCTCCATTCAAGGCGTTTTTCATGGAATTCCTGAAGATGAGCGATCGGGCGGCCTTTCAACAGGAACTTGACATTCGCTTTTACCCCAGTGGCAGTTCACCGCTGCCCAGTGCCGTCATCTACGCGACATTGACTGGCGTCGATGTGGAGGGAGACCCTTTTGCGCTGATACACCGTCAGCAGGTCGCGCGGACGCTGGCAGACGCCCGACTTCTGGTGGTGCCCACCGATGATGAAGACGAGAAAACACGCCTCGCGCGCCTGGAAACCTACAAGGAAATCGGTATCGATCTGCTATTGGTCGCGGTGTCGTTTCTGCCGGTGATAGGTGAAGTGCTGTTGACGGTGGGGGCTCTGCACCTGCTGTCGCAAGTGTATGAAGGGGTCGCAAGCTGGACCCGTGGCGAGCAGGAAGAGGCGACGGATCACCTGTTCGATGTCATTGAAAACCTCATTCTGATGGCCGCTTTCGCAGCCGGTGGCAAAGCCATCGGGGTCACCTATAAAACCGTCAGGTCGTCGGCATTCGTCGAGCGTTTGATAGCGGTCAACCCGGGTGGTGGACGCCTGCGTCTGTGGAAGCCCGATCTCAAAGCCTACCGCCAGCCCCGACGGTTGCCGAAAGGTTTACCCGTTGATGAGCGCGGATTGCGTTGGCTCGAAGGGCAGGCTTACGTCACCCTCGACACCGATCGGTACGCGGTGCGTCAGAAATCCGAGACTGAGTTGTGGGAAGTGTTGCCACCCACGGGCGCAGCGGACAGCTATCGTCCATTGCTCGAAACCAATGGCCGCGGCGCCTGGCGTCATGACTCGGAACGTGTGCAGGAATGGGGACGGCTGACCTTGTTCCGCCGCTTCGGCTACAGCAGCGAAGCAATCCCGGACACCACCGCAACGCGGATTCTGGCGGTCAGTGGGCTTGAAGACAGCGTGTTGCGTCAGGTGCATATCGATCAAGGGCAAACCCCGGCATTGCTGGTCGATACTGCACGACGTTTCATGGCGGACGCCGCAGTCAGGGAATTCATCGGGCAGTTGCAATCCACGGCCTCAGCGGCGCTGGCCGACCCCGATCTGCAGATGCACTTGCTCACCGCCGCTGTGAAATGGCCGTCCGACAGCTCGATCAGCGTGGTCAATGCACTGGATCGGCAGGTCAGCCGTTATGGCCCGGAAACAGCCAAGAACGTGATCCGCCTGACTGAGCAGGCGTTGCACAAAGGTCAGTTGCACGATTCGCTGTTGTCAGGTCTTGCGCAACATCAGCGAGAAAATCTGCTCGGTTCGGCGTCCACGGATACGGCAGTGCAAGCGCGGGAACTGACGCGGATCATCGCCGCACAGGCTGAAGCCGCACGCCCCGGTCTGTTTCGGCGGGTTTACCAGCGTAGCGAAGCTCCGGGCCATCCGCGGGTCGCGGTGTTGATGGAGAACTTTACCGATTTGCCCGCCAGTGTGGCCGAGGAACTGGTGAACAACGCCTTCAGTGGCGAATGGCGGGAACTGGACGCGAAACGGGTGCCTTTGCGCCTGGCGGAGGAAGCCCGGCGTTACCAGCAGATGATCCGTGTGTGTCGCGCGTACGAAGGTTTGTATCTCGACGGGGCGGGAGGACAGTACACCAATCGGCTGGTGCTCGATGCACTCGAACACCTTCCGGGCTGGTCGGACTCTGCGTTCGTGCAAATACTCGAATGGACCAATACCCATGGTTCCGCGGCCGCGATTGGCTCGGCGAAAGCGAGCGAACGGACGGTGGTCAGCGTGTTCTCGGATCGAATCAACGTCATTCAGGGCGCCGACGCGCCGCTGGTGTCCTTCACCAGGCGCACCCGTGAGCATTATTTCCGCGCGCTGTGGATGGGACTCTCGACGCAACGCAAGACCGCGTTGGGCGTTCAAGCGGAAAACGGTGCCGCCACCCTGCAGGCGAAGATTACCCAACTGGCGCTGGAGCGCCGGGCGATTTTCGCGCCGACTCTGGGGGCGCGGCCGGGAAGTCTGTCGCCAATGGGTCTGAGCGAGCGTCCTGCTGTCCTTTACGGCACGGAATCCGGCGAGGCCAGCAACGCCATGGTGCGGCGGGCCCAGGCGCTTTATCCCCTGCACACCCCGGCGCAGATTCACCGTTTGCTCAATGCCCTGGGCACAGACGAAGTCACGGTGCTGAGGAAGCTTGAAGTGTTGCGACTGGAATTTTTTGGTCTCAGGGAAACCTTGAGTCGCTGGGTCAGCCGTCAGACCTGGCATTTGACGGCCGCTGGCGTGCGGCAGTTGACGCCTCGGGCCAGCAAGCTGCGCGCCATGCGCGCGATCATTCGCAGCTGGCGCCGGGAGCCGGGAAGTGTTGCTGCAGACAGAAGTTTATACGCCACATTGCGATTCGCGCCGGAGCCTTTGGGCGAGCTACCGCTGATAGACGCCGATTTCAGCCATGTCGGGCGGGTGATCATGGACGGCGTAATGCCCCATGCCGGGCTGAGCGCGTTTCTGCGTCACTTCAGCCAGTTGCGCAGCCTGTCGCTGTGTGACAATCAGCTCAGCCAGCTTCCGCAATCGCTGGAGCGGATCCGCTGGCTGACGCACCTGGACCTGAGCAGTAACCGTCTGCTGTCCTCCGAGGCATCGCTTGCTCAACTGGGGCGAATGAAAGACCTGCGCGTGCTGCACCTGGATTTCAACCCGAACCTGGCGCAGGTTCCCGATCTCGGTGCGCTTGAGCATCTCGAACAGCTGACCGTACGCGGCAGCAGGATTGCGCACTGGCCACAGGGGCTTTCCGGTCTGCGCCGATTGCAGTTGCTGGATCTGCGCGACAACCGGATAGAGACCCTTCCGGCGCAGGTGTTCGACACTGCCCACGCGCAGCAGATGATTCGGATGCACGGTAATCCGTTGTCCTCCGAAACGCTGAAAAAGATTGCCACGACTCAGCAGACCCTGGGTGCCCGTTTCGGCGTGACCCCGATGGGGACGCGGAAAGCTTCACTGGAGACGGCGGCCCAGGAAAACCAAAGCGTGCAGTGGCTGGCCGGCGAAAGCGCCAGCGTGGCGTCGTCCCGGCGCAAGGTGTGGGACGCCTTGCGAGCGCAGCCCAATTCCACTGATTTTTTCCATGTGCTGTTGCAACTGGTGCACAGCGCAGAATTCACCCGGGTTTACCCGCACTTGCGCCAGCGTGTCTGGAATGTCGTGGATGCGGCTGCCGGCAATCAGCGTCTGCGCCGTTCATTGTTCAATGCGGCGCGCAGCGCCAGGGTCAGTGTCGACGGCTACAGCGCACTGTTCAGCGAAATGGAGGTGCTGGTCTTGTGTGCCCAGGCGCGGGAGGCGACCACCACCGGGGTGCAGGCGCTAGAAGAGCAACTGGTGAGTCTGCTCAAGGGCCTGTTCCGATTGCACGAAGTGGAAAGCCTGGCCCTGGTCGACATCAGCGCACGCTTTCACACCGCGCCTATGCAATACGATCAGGCGCTGGAAGTCAGTCTGGCTTATCGGGTGGGTCTGGCGCAGCGTCTGAGCCTGCCGGCGCAGCCCCGGACGCTGAGCAACCCCTTGAGTGTCGAGGTGTCAAAGAGCGCGCTGGATAAGGCCTATCAACAGGTGGTCAAGATCGAAAACAGCGGCGCCTTGCGTGACTGGAGCATGGCGCAGACATTCTGGATCGAGTATCTGGAATCGGCCCACGGTGAGCGGTTTTCCGCCGTGAGCGAACAGACGGCGCAGGCGATGGCACAACTGGAGGGGCAAATCGAACTGACGCGGGAGGCGGCCTCGACGCAGATGAATGCCATCCTCGACAACTTCAATAACCAGCGGCGGGAATTGATTGGCGAGTTGACCGATCAGGCGTTGGCACGCCATGTCGTTCCCGCGCTGTCGACGACGCCAGTGGCTGAAAAGGCTGGAAGCTCAAGCAAGCGCTGACGTTTTAAAGGGTCAGCCGGGAATGAACAACGCCTTGAGCCCGATGACAGGCTCAAGGCGTTTTTCGATCAGCGACGACGGAACAGCGGCAGCGGTTCGTCGGTGGCGGCCTGGTAAGTGACCGAGAAGTCCTTCAGGCTTTCGAGTGCATCGTACGGGTCTTTGTCGGCGCGCAAGGCGAACGCATCGAAACCGCAACGGCGCATGTAGAACAGCTGGTCGCGCAGCACATCGCCAATCGCCCGCAGTTCGCCTTTGAAACCGTAACGGTCGCGCAGCAGACGTGCGTTGGAGTAGTTGCGGCCATCGGTGAACGCCGGGAAGTTCAGGGCGATCACCTGGAACTGCGCGACGTCGTCACCGATTTCCTCGGCTTCTTCATCGGCGTCCAGCCACACACCCAGGCCGCCGTCGCGGGCCTTCAGGGCGTGAGCATGATCACGCCACAGGGCCAGCGGCACGATCAGGTCGTCGCAGTTGGAAATACCGTCGAGGGTCGCGTCCTTGGGCAGCAGGTGCCAGGTTTCGTCGACAACCTCGTTGTTCTTAATGATTCGCTGCATAGACGCGTTCCTTGAAGAGGTCGATGCCAATACGCTGGTAGGTGTCGATGAAGCGCTCGTCTTCGGTGCGTTGTTCAACGTACACGTCGATCAGCTTCGAGATCACGTCCGGCATGTCGTCCTGGGCGAAGGACGGGCCGAGGATCTTGCCCAGGCTCGCGTCACGGCTGGCGCTGCCACCGAGGGACACCTGGTAGAACTCCTCACCTTTCTTGTCCACCCCGAGGATGCCGATGTGGCCGACGTGGTGGTGACCACAGGCGTTCATGCAACCGGAGATGTTCAGGTCCAGCTCACCGATGTCGAACAGGTAGTCCAGGTCGTCGAAACGGCGCTGGATCGATTCGGCGATCGGGATCGACTTGGCGTTGGCCAGCGAGCAGAAATCACCGCCCGGGCAGCAGATGATGTCGGTCAGCAGGCCGATGTTCGGCGTGGCGAAACCGCTTTCACGCAGTTCGCCCCACAGGGTGAACAACTGGCTTTGCTCGACGTCGGCAAGAATGATGTTCTGTTCGTGGGACGTGCGCAGTTGACCGAAGCTGTAACGCTCGGCCAGGTCGGCGACGGCGTCGAGCTGCTTGTCGGTGATGTCGCCCGGGGCAACGCCGGTCGGCTTCAACGACAGGGTCACGGCGACATAACCCGGTTTCTTGTGCGCCAGGGTGTTGCGGCTGCGCCAGCGGGCGAAACCCGGATGTTCTTTATCGAGTTCGGCCAGGGCGGCAGTCTCGTTGTCCAGCGCCTTGTAGTCGGGGTCGACGAAGTGCTTGGCGACGCGATGCAGTTCGGCTTCGGTCAATGTGGTCTGGCCACCGCGCAGGTGTTCCATTTCCGCATCGACTTTCTGCGCGAAGACTTCCGGCGTGAGGGCTTTGACGAGGATCTTGATCCGCGCCTTGTATTTGTTGTCGCGACGGCCGTAGCGGTTGTAGACCCGCAGGATGGCGTCGAGGTAGCTCAGAAGGTCCTGCCACGGCAGGAACTCGTTGATGAACGCGCCGACCACCGGGGTACGGCCCAGACCGCCGCCGACCAGCACGCGGAAACCCAGCTCGCCGGCTTCGTTGTGTACGGGCTCAAGGCCGATATCGTGAACTTCGATGGCTGCACGGTCACCGGTCGAACCGTTGACGGCGATCTTGAATTTGCGTGGCAGGTACGCGAATTCCGGGTGGAATGTGGTCCACTGACGAACGATTTCGCACCACGGGCGCGGGTCGATCAACTCGTCGGCCGCGACACCGGCGAACTGGTCGGTGGTGACGTTGCGCAGGCAGTTGCCGCTGGTCTGAATCGCGTGCATCTGCACGGTGGCCAGTTCCGCGAGGATGTCCGGGATGTCTTCCACCGCCGGCCAGTTGAACTGCACGTTCTGCCGCGTACTGATGTGGGCGTAGCCCTTGTCGTAGTCGCGGGCAATCTTGGCCATCATGCGGGTCTGACGCGAAGTCAGTTGGCCGTAAGGCACCGCCACGCGCAACATCGGCGCGAAGCGCTGGATGTACAGGCCATTTTGCAGGCGCAGGGGGCGGAATTCTTCTTCGCTCAGCTCACCTGCCAGATAGCGTCGGGTCTGATCACGGAACTGCTTGACGCGGTCCTCGATGATCCGCTGATCGTACTCGTCGTATACGTACATATAAGTCCTGTTCTCAGGCTTTGGGCTACTCGGAAAACGCTGCGTTTTCGCTTGCTGGAGTCCGATGGTGCCTCTGCAATTACGCGCGCACGGCCGCGCACTCCCTAACGGAGCCGGGGCAATATACCCGTTTGCAGTTATGCGCAAAAGTGATGTTTGAGTATATGTAAAGAACCAAATCGCCTAACGAGAATAGTTGTTGATTAACCCACATTTGTCGCGGGGACAATCATCGTCTTAACTGTGATCGAGTCTTTCTGCAATCACCGATAAAACCGACAAGAGGCGATGCAATGAGCAACCCGACCAAGGCAAAAAAAAGCGATAGCAGTGTCGATGCGTGGGCCATTTTGTTCCTGATCATTCTCGTTGTAGGAACAGCGGTATTCTGGGTCAGTCATCAGTAAACGACCGATTCGGGCCCGCTTCCGACGATTGTCGGACAAAAAACGGGATCAGGCGTCAGTAGCCGCTGATTCGGGGGCTATAATGCGCGGCCATTTTTCCCCGGGCCCGAATCATTCATGTTGAAGTTTTTCCACCTCAGCCTCCTGCTGCTCGGCGCGGTTTTCGGACCCGCGGCCCGGGCCGAGTCGGTGCTGTTCCTCAATCCGGGTACCACCCAGGAAGCGTTCTGGGTCAGCTATTCGCAATTCATGCAGGCGGCGGCCCGGGACCTGGGCGTCGACTTGCAGATTCTTTATTCCCAGCGCCAGCCCGAACTCACCGTGGCTCAGGCGCGAGTCGCTCTGCAGGGGCCGAATCGGCCCGACTACCTGATGTTCGTCAACGAACAGTACATTGCCCCACAGATCCTGCGGCTGGCCGAAGGCAGTGGGGTCAAGCTGTTCATGGTCAACGCGGTGCTGACCGCTGATCAGCAGACCCTGGTCGGGGAGCGACCCGATCGCATCGGCAGCCTGGTGCCCAATGACGAGGAGGGCGGCTACCTGATGATGAAGGAGCTGATTCGCCTGCATCCGCCCGTGGCGCGGGGTGAGTCGATCGAGGTGCTGGCATTCTCCGGCCTGAAGATCACCCCGTCGGCGCAATTGCGCGAACGGGGCATGCAGCGTGCCCTCGCCGAACATCCCCAGGTGCGGCTGCGGCAACTGGTCTACGGCGAGTGGACACAGCAGCGCGCCTACGAACAGGCACGGCAACTGGTCGGCCGTTATCCGAACGTATCGCTGGTGTGGTCGGCCAATGACGAAATGGCGTTCGGCGCAATGCGCGCGTTCGCCGAGGTGGGCAAGGTAGCGGGCAAGGATGTGCTGTTCAGTGCGGTCAATACCTCGTCCGAGGCGTTGCGCGCAGTGGTCGATGGACGTTTGAGCGCACTGGTGGGCGGCCACTTTACTCTCGGCGGCTGGGCACTGGTGGAATTGCACGACTATGATCAGGGCGTCGATCTGGCCCGATATGGCGGGCGTGATCGCCAGTTGCCGCTGCTGCAACTGATCGACAAGAGTCAGGCCCAGCGGATGCTGGCCATGGGCTCAGCGCCGGGTTATGGCGTGAATTTTCGCAAACTGTCAGCCAAGGGCCGTCCGGCCTCGTATCGTTACCCGTTCGACCTGCAGACCCTCATGCACTGACAGTCATCAGACTCCGGCGAAATGCAGCACCAGTTTGACGATGGCAAACAGCATCAGGGCGAACACGGCGGTAAAGCCGATCCCCAGAATCACGAAGTGGCTGGGCTTGCCATGGGTGAAGTCCCTTGCCCGATTCTTCCCGCTCTGAACCCCGAACGCCGCGGCCATCACGCTGTGCAGCATCTGCCAGAAGCTTGGCGGTTTGTTGTCGACTGGATCGTCCATAAATCCCCCGTCTGAAGGTCTGTCCGCAAAGCATAGCCAATCCGCCGCCATGTGCCGGTCAAACCCCGATTCGCCGACTTGATTGGAAACAAACTGCTGCCGATGCGATAACTATGTACCGCAGATGCGCTGTCCGGAGATGGTTTGCTGTTTTTCCATTTTTCCGGAGAGACAGGATGTCCACTCAGCTCCCCCCAAAAACGCTGCGCCTCGAAGACGCGATCAGCGCCAATGACAGTCTGCACAGCCAGCATCTGGCCCAGACGACACCGGCCTGGCTGGTCGAGGCCGCCCCGGCAAGGCGTGCCGCCATGAAGGCTGTGGGTACGCAGTTGCCCGACTGGTACCAGGCGCTGCCCGCCAACCGGCAACGCACCCTCCAGGCGCAATTGATCACCGGTCTTACCGCCCAGTCGGTGCTGGATAAAACCATGAGCGACCTGGAAAGCGTCGAGGCGTTCGCCGAGGCGCTGCTGGTCAAGGCACTCAAGGAGCAGTTCAACGTTGAGGTCGACGTCAACAAGACCCTGTTATGCCTGAAACGTCCGCTGGCAATCAGCGTGCTGGAAGTCGAGCTGTCGTCCTTTGAAGTGTTGAAGCTGCCGTTGTTGCAGGCCGCGCTGCATAACTTTGAAGCGTCGGAGTGCACCGAGGGTGCCTATCATCGTCAGTCCGGATTCGTGCAGGAAACTTCAACGTCCGGCACGTTTGAGGCGGTCGAGCTGAGCATGACCGTCAGCGAGTTTCTCTCGTTGTGCCGCACGCTCGACGTCGGTGCCCGATATCAGGAACGGCTGCAGGCGTTTCTGCAATCAACGACTGAATTGCCCGAGCAATTCATCACCAGCCAGAAAGCCGCGTTGCGCGCCGCTGCAGAACTGGCCTTGCTGAAAAAGGACATCGAGCCTGACGACTACAGCATGATCCTGTCGGTGGTCGACGGTGAAGTGCATCCGCGCCTGGGCGGCAAACCGGTGTGGTTTCGTGATCTGAGCCTGATGAAACGCCGGATGACCGGGTGTGTCGTCTTCAGTGTCAGTGAGCGCTATCGCTACACCAGCGAGTTCATTGTCTACATCCCCAACGATTCCGAGCAGCCGCTCAAGCGTTGTAACGGGGCGCAGATGACCGAGATGTTCAAGCGCCGCTTTACCGCCACTGACGACGCACCAGGCCCTGGCGGAACGACCGCGTACCAGCGGTTTTTCAGCCAGTTCGTGGCGTATGCCGAGCGCCCTTATTATTTCAGCCAGTTCAGCGAGCCTGCGCCGGACGCACCGTCCGATCCGTTGCATTCGATCTGGGTGAAAGCCATACGGATCATTCCGCCGATCTCCACCCTGGCCGGGCTCAAGGAACTGCCCCCCGAAACTCAAGGCACGCGCCAACCGGTGAAAGACCCTTATCTGAACCCCTTTGGCATCACCCGCGAGGGCGTGGCCGGAATCTGGTCGGCCAACACCGACCTGTGGCAGTACCTCTACGAACAGCACCGGACGAAACTGCTGGCCGACACTCGCGCCCACGCCGTGCCCACGGCGGACGCGGATGCCAAGGCGCGGGCGCAAAAACTCGCGCATCTGCTGGAATTCGGCATGTTGGCCTTGAATCTGGTGTCGATGTTCGTTCCGGTGCTGGGCGAGATCATGATGACGGTCATGGCCGGACAGCTGCTGTACGAGTCGTTCGAAGGGGCGATCGAGTGGTCCGAGAATGATCGCCAGGCGGCCAAGGCGCACCTGATCGATGTGGCGGAGAACCTGGCGTTGATCGGCGTGATGGCCGGTGTCGGCAAAGGAATGGGGAAACTGACTGCGATCAAGGCCCCGCCGATGATCGACGCGCTGGAGCCCGTTACGCGGCCGGATGGCAGCTCCCGGTTGTGGAAGCCCGATCTGACCGCGTATCAAAGCGATGTCGCGCTGGCCGCAACGTCTGTTCCCGACGCCCAGGGCATTCATCGGCTCAATGGCAGCACTTACATCCGCTTGCAGGACAAGGTCTACCAGACGCTTTTCGATCAACAACTGAAGAAGTGGCGCATCCTGCATCCGAGTGACACGGCTGCCTACCGCCCGATTCTCGAACACAACGGTCTGGGCGCCTGGCGCCATGCTCTCGAGCGCCCGCTGACGTGGGACCGGTTGACCCTGTTGCGGCGCATGGGGCATTCGACCGAAGCCTTTTCCGATGAACAATTGCTGCAGATCGCCGATGTCAGCGGCGTGGGGGATGACGCCTTGCGCCAGATGCATCTGGACAACGCCCCGGCCCCTCTGCCGTTGGCCGACACGCTGCGCCTGTTCGACACGGAACAGCGGGTCGCGCGCCTCATCGATCAGGTCGAGCGCTCGGCCCCCCTGGAAGAGCAATACCTGCTGACCCTGCCATTGCTGACCGAGATGCCCCGCTGGCCCAGCGGACGTGTGCTTGAGGTTTTCGACGATCCGGACCTCGCGGGTGCAAGCGAGCGCTATGGCGCCGCCGAGGCGCAATTGCCCGGTGACAGTGCCAAGGCACCGATTCGCTTGACCCGTGGCGAGGTGCTCGGCGGCCAGATGCCGGCACGGATTCTCGCGGGTCTGGAGGAGGCGGAAACGCTCAGGCTGCTGGGCGCCGAGCCGGCCCGGGTCGTCGAATCCAGGCCGCAGGAGTTCAGCAAGCAGATGGCCGACTTCCTGAAAACACGCCAGCCGGCCCTGTTCGAGCAGCTTTACGCCGAACCTGCGACGAAAGATCCGCGAATTGCCCTGCTGCAAAGGATGACCCCGGGACTTGGCAACGATGCCGCGATCCGGGTGCTGCTGGAGGCCAATGCGGAGGAGCTCGCCCGTCTCGATTCAAGCCGGCATGTACCGTTGAAGTTGCTGGAGCGATCACGCGAATACGCCCGCCAGCGGCGATTCGATCATGCGCTGGCCGGTCTGCACATGGAGCACTTCAATGCCCGCGACAGCCACTGGCTGGCGCTGCGCGCCCTGGAAAATCTGCCCGGGTGGTCGGGTGATGTGCGTCTGGAGCTGCGTGAGGGCGGCGTCGATGGGCCGTTGCTCGACAGTGTCGGCAGTGAACAGGCCGGGCAGTTGAAGTATCTGGTCAAGCAGGGGCCAGCCATCCAGGCATTCGATGAGGCGGGCGAGGCGCTCAATAGTGTGACGCATCAGGGTGACAATTTTTTCGCCTCGATCATGCATGCCTTGCCCGACGAATCCCGCCAGGCCCTTGGCTTTCCCGGTGTCGGGCAGAGCGCCGGACTGCGCCGCGCGGTGCTTGATCAGGTCAGCCGGAACCGCACCGAGCTGAGCCGCCTGGCCGGCAAACGTTATGGCACATTCAAGGGCTTCAAAGCGCCGGTGCGGCTGTCCGGTGGTACGTTGGGTTATTACGCCAGCGGCCGAGGTCATGGCGTCAATCCGTTGTTGGTCACCCGGGTCCAGGATGTCTATCCGGCGCTGACCGATCAACAGGCCGGTGGCTTCATTCTCACGCAGATGGCGTCGGGCAAGAGCGATGCGCAGATCTATGAGCTTTTGCAGCGCCGCCAGCGTGAATGGCAGGCGCTTGAGTCCACGCTCGCCGAGTGGGAAGGGGACGCAGCACCCGAGCCGGCGCTGGCATCGCTGATCGGTGGCAAATCGAGTGTCGTGCGCAACCTCAAGCAGTCCTGGCACGCGGCACCGCTGAGCGAGTATCAGGCCGCAGCCCGGCGTTTGGACATCGTCTGTGACGACCCGCTGCCCGCATTGCCGGCGGACTTTTCCCACGTGCGGGACCTCAGCGTGAGAGGGCTCTGTATTACCGATGCCAATGCAGATGCGTTGCTCGGTGCTTTTCCCAAGCTGCAGTCGTTGCGCATCAATGCCACCAGCGAATCGTTCAGCAACCTCCCGCTAGTCTTGCAGCAGATGTCGCAACTGATGGACCTGACGCTGTACAGCGTGACACCTTTTGCCGACGCCATGCCGCAGCGCCTGAGTCAGTTGACCCGGCTTGAAGGCTTGACCCTGTGCACCGCCAGCTATCAGCCGATTGCGTTTGACGTCAGTCGGATGCGCCATCTGCGCAGGCTGGACATCGTTGCCTATTCATTGCTGGACTGGCCGACCGGTGCGCTCGACCTGCCCGATCTTGAACGCCTGAACCTTAGAGACACAGGGATCAGTTCAGTCCCGCCGGGAATGCTCGAAGGGCATGAAAAAATCTGGTCGGGCTTGTCGCTGGACTGGTCGCGTTTCTCGCGCGAGTCCTTCAAGCCTGCGTACGAGTACGTCAAGACCCAACCTGGGCACCTGGTCGATCGGGAGATGATGGTCCGGGATTATTGCCGGGGTGAACTGACGCGCCTGTGCAGTGGCGTGAATGAATCGTTGGAGAACCTGCAGAACCGGTTTTTCCAGCAATGGGCTGATGGCGATCAGCGATTCACTGCCATCGAAGCCTTGAGCGAACAATACGCAACGCTGGACGGGCAGTTGCACGAATGGTCGCAACGTGTGAAGCCTGTCCAGGAAAAAATGCTGGAGGTGATTCATCGATCCGATGCCGCGCGTGCCCTCAGAACCAATTGGCGCAAGGGATTGTTTCAACGTTATGGCTCGACGATCAGCGCCTCGACCCTGGACTTGTCGGGACTGATGCTCAGTGAGCTGCCGGCGTTGCCGCCCGAGGCGTTCTCTCATGTACGCAACTTGCTCTTGCAGGGGCAACGGGCAGGCGCCACGCAGGTCCGGCGTTTTGTCAGTGCTTTCAGCGGTGTACAAAACCTCGATTTGAGCGACAACGCCTTGGGCGAATGTCCGATTGAACCCGGAACACTGCCGCGGCTTTCCCGTCTCAATCTTGCGGGCAACCTGCTGACCGGCTCGCGGGGATTGCAACAGTCTCTGGAGACGTTGCCGGCGCTTGAACATCTGGACCTGCACAGCAATCCGCTGAGAGAACTGAAGGTCAGTGGCATGTCGCGCCTGAGGGGCCTGAATCTGCAGGGCACGGCGCTGCACACCTGGCCGGCGGGCGCCGAAGCGTTGCAGCAACTGACGTGGCTGGATCTGCGCGACAGCAGGATTTCCACCCTGCCAGCGAGCGTGCTGGAGAGCAAGGCGCTGCTCCACACCAACCTGACGGGGGCGCCGCTCACACCTGAAGCGGTTGCCGCGCTGCAGACGGCGCAGCAGCGGATCGAATTTGAAATCGGCCTGCCGGACGGTGCCTTGCAAGCATTTGCCGCTGAGCCCGTCCCGGCTGATTTTCCGCCCGCCGAAGATGGAGTTTCTGTTGCCCGGCATCTACTGCCACTGCCGCCGGCACCGGTCGGTGAAGGGCCGGCGTTGCTGATCAGACAACTGCAGCGCATGCAGCCGGGGCTCAGCGACGAACACGCCGTGCAGGCCATCGAACAGTTGCGCGGGAGCGGGCTGTCGGAGGTTGAAACAGCCGCGCGGATCAACGCCTGGAGCCAGACCTTCGACACCTTGGTACGACGCCTCAATGGCTGGCTGTATACCCGCGAAACCCACGGTAGCGGCTGGGTGATCTCCTCGCAAAACCGCAGCCTGGCAGCCTGGCGCATTCTCAGTTGCTGGCGGGCGAAACTGCCCGGTGCCGTTGAAGCGACGAATGTCGTGCTGGACCTCAACGGCCTGCAACTGGGGGATCTGCCGCCGTTGCCAGACGATTTTGCGCATGTCACCACGCTGAACCTGACCGGCACCCGAATCACCGCCGAGGGTTCCGACGGCTTTCTCACCGTGTTCCGTCAGGCACGAGCGCTGGCGCTCAATGGCAACGACTTGGAGACATTGCCGCAAGCGATCATGCACATGGCGGCCATGGAGCGCCTGGAGCTGTCCAGCAATCGCTTCTACGATCCGGAAGTCTTGTACCAGACCTTGTCCGGCCTTGAACAATTGAGCTGGCTGGACCTGAGCTACAACAGTCTTGAGTCGTTCGACCTCAGCCATTTCGAACGACTGCAGACGCTTGATCTGAGCAGCAACAATCTGTTCGAGTGGCCGGCCGGCGCGTTCAATGCCGAGCATTTGCAGACGCTGAACCTCAGCCGTAATGACATCACTACGATTCCCGAAGGGGTGTTTGACGGTGACCACGAGTTGCTGCTGGACGGCACCGACCTGACTGACAATTACTATCTGACGGAGGATACCCTCGAGCGGCTTCGCGCCTATCAGGCAGCAACCGGGCGGGAGCGTGTGCTGGGGCTCACCCATTCCGAACTTGAGGAAATGGTCGACGACTTGGCCACCGGACTCACCGAAACCACCGACAGCATCGAGTCGGATGAACTGCTCCCGGACGTGCAGGCGCATGCCCGGCAAAAAGCCCCCTGGCTGGCCAACCTGGCCCCCGAAGAATTGACCGCCCATGACAAACTCTGGGATCAACTGGTCGCAGAACCGGACAGCGGCGCCTTCTTCCACCTGCTTGAGCGGTTGCAGGACACCCGCGAATTCCGGGTAGCCAATGCTGACCTGACACGCCGGGTGTGGGTGGTCATGGAGGCCGCTGCCGCCAACACCGAACTCAGGGAAATCCTCTTTGCCGGCTCCACGACCCACGGCACCTGTGTCGACGGGCGCATCCTGACGTTCAGTGGTCTGGAGAGCAAGGTGTTTACCCACAATGCCCTGCTCGATCTGAGTGAAAGTCGCGCTGCGGTCCGGGGCCAAGCGTTGCTGGCGTTGTCGCGGCAACTGTTCCGGCTGGACAAGGTCGACGAACTGGCGAAAGCCGCGTCTGCACGCAGCGGATTCGACGAAGCCGAGGTGCGCCTGGGTTACCGTATTGGTTTGACCGGCGGCTGGGAGGACGGACTGGAACTGCCCGGGCAGCCGAAGAACATGTCGTTCGCCTCGGGTGTCACGCCGCAACAACTGCTCGACGCACGCGGCGAAGTGCTCAAGGCGGAACGCTCCGATCGGTTTCTGGAAGACCTGATCCAGCGTGATTACTGGTTGGACTTTCTCAAGGAGCAACAGCCCGACGCGATCCGGGAGCTGGATGAGGCGCCGTTGCTGGAGGAGGGGGAGGATGACGCCTTGCCCGCCGACGATCCGGAGTATCTGAGCCGGTTGTTCGACCAGACGGCAGCGCGTAATGCCCGGTTGATCGAACTGACGCGCGAGGAGATTGAACGTATCGGCGAGGCTACTGACAACGCAGCCGTTGCCGGCTCGTCAAAACAGCCGACAGGCGGCTGAGCCATAACGATCACTCACCCTGCGACGCCGGATTGCCCGGCGCCGCAGATTGTCGATCAGTGTCGGGTCAGTTGTCGTAACCCAGGTTCGGTGCCAGCCAGCGTTCGGTCACGCTCAGGTCCTGACCCTTGCGCGAGGTGTAGCTCTGCACCTGATCCTTGTCGACCTTGCCCACGGCAAAGTATTGCGCCTGCGGATGGGCGAAGTACCAGCCGCTGACCGCGGCCGCCGGGAACATCGCGTAATGTTCGGTGAGGAACACGCCGCTGCGGCCCGCGCGCATTTCGCTGGCTTCAGGATCGAGCAGGGTGAACAGCGTGGCTTTTTCGGTGTGATCCGGGCAGGCCGGGTAGCCCGGTGCCGGACGAATACCGGAATACTGCTCTTTGATCAGTGCGTCGTTGTCCAGCGCTTCGTCCTTGGCATAGCCCCAGTGTTCTTTACGCACCTGCTGGTGCAGCCACTCGGCGCAAGCCTCGGCCAGACGGTCGGCGAGGGCCTTGACCATGATCGAGTTGTAATCGTCGCCAGCGTCCTGATACGCCTTGGCCACTTCTTCGGCGCCGATACCGGCGGTGGTGATGAAACCACCGACGTAGTCGGTCACTTCGCTGTCTTTTGGCGCGACGAAGTCGGCCAGCGAGAAGTTCGGTTTGCCGTCGGTCTTGATGATCTGCTGACGCAGGTGATGCAGGCGCGCCATGGGCTTGCCGTCATCGCCGTACAGCTCGATGTCGTCGTCATGCACCTGATTGGCCGGCCAGAAACCGAACACCGCACGGGCGCTGATCAGTTTCTCGTCGATCAGCTTGGTGAGCATCTCGCGGGCGTCCTTGTACAGCGCGGTGGCGGCTTCACCGACCACTTCGTCTTCAAGGATGCGCGGGAACTTGCCGGCCAGGTCCCAGGAAATGAAGAATGGCGTCCAGTCGATGTACTCGGCCAGGACGTTGAGATCGATGTTGTCCAGCACCCGAGTGCCGGTGAAGGTCGGTTTGACCGGGGTGTAACCGGCCCAGTCGAACTGCGGCTTCTTGGCAATCGCCGCCGCGTAGCTCAGGCGCTCGGTACGGGCGCTGCGGTTGGCGGTGCGCTCGCGCACATCGATGTATTCCAGACGGGTCTTCTCGACGAAACCGGCCTTGAGTTCCTTGGACAGCAACTGCGTCGCCACACCCACGGCGCGCGAGGCGTCCGTGACGTAGACCACGGCGTCATTGCTGTACTTGGGCTCGATCTTCACCGCGGTGTGCGCCTTGGACGTGGTCGCACCACCGATCATCAGCGGCAGATGGAAATCCTGACGCTGCATTTCACGGGCAACGTGAACCATTTCGTCCAGCGACGGGGTGATCAGACCCGACAGGCCGATGATGTCGCACTTCTGCTCTTTGGCCACCTGAAGGATTTTTTCCGCCGGGACCATCACGCCGAGGTCGACAATGTCGTAGCCGTTACAGCCCAGCACCACGCCGACAATGTTCTTGCCGATGTCGTGCACGTCACCTTTCACGGTGGCCATGAGGATCTTGCCCTTGGCTTCCGGCTTGTCGCCTTTTTCCAGCTCGATGAACGGGATCAGGTGCGCCACGGCCTGCTTCATCACGCGGGCGGATTTCACCACCTGCGGCAGAAACATTTTGCCGGCGCCGAACAGGTCGCCGACGATGTTCATGCCGGCCATCAGCGGGCCTTCGATGACTTCGATCGGACGGCTGAACGACTGGCGCGATTCTTCGGTGTCTTCAACGATGTGGGTGGTGATGCCCTTGACCAGCGCATGCTCCAGACGTTTGTTGACGTCCCAGTTGCGCCACTCTTCGGTCTCGGCTTCCTTGACGCTGCCGTCGCCCTTGTACTTGTCGGCGATGGCGAGGAGGGCGTCGGTGCCTTCCGGTGTGCGGTTGAGGATCACGTCTTCGACAGCGTCGCGCAGTTCCTGCGGGATCTGGTCGTAGATCTCCAGCTGACCGGCGTTGACGATGCCCATGGTCAGGCCGGCGCGGATCGCGTACAGCAGGAACACCGAGTGGATCGCCTCGCGCACCGGGTTATTGCCACGGAACGAGAACGACACGTTGGACACGCCGCCGGAGCTCAGGGCATACGGCAGTTCGTCGCGGATGTAGGCACAGGCGTTGATGAAGTCCACAGCGTAGTTGTTGTGTTCTTCGATGCCGGTGGCCACGGCGAAGATGTTCGGGTCGAAGATGATGTCTTCTGGCGGGAAGCCGACTTCGTTGACCAGAATGTCGTAGGAGCGTTTGCAGATTTCTTTCTTGCGCGCTTCGGTGTCGGCCTGGCCGGCTTCGTCGAACGCCATCACCACCACGGCGGCGCCATAGCGCTTGCACAGTTTGGCGTGATGGATGAACTGCTCGACGCCTTCTTTCATGCTGATCGAGTTGACGATGCCCTTGCCTTGAATGCACTTCAGACCGGCTTCGATCACTTCCCACTTCGAGGAGTCGATCATGATCGGTACGCGGGAGATGTCCGGCTCACCGGCGATCAGATTGAGGAAGGTGACCATGGCCTTCTTCGAATCGAGCATCCCTTCGTCCATGTTGATGTCGATCACCTGCGCGCCGGCTTCGACCTGCTGCAGGGCGACTTCCAGGGCTTCGGTGTAGTTGTCTTCACGGATCAGACGGGCGAATTTGGCCGAACCGGTGATGTTGGTCCGCTCGCCGACGTTGACGAACAGCGAGCTGCGATCGATGGTGAACGGCTCCAGACCCGACAGGCGGCACGCCTTGGGAATGTCCGGAATCTGCCGCGGTGCATAACCGGCCACGGCCTTGGCGATGGCTTCGATGTGCCCCGGGGTGGTGCCGCAGCAGCCGCCGACGATGTTCAGGAAGCCACTCTGGGCGAATTCTTCGATGACCTTGGCGGTGTCCACCGGCAGTTCGTCGTACTCGCCGAACTCGTTCGGCAGGCCGGCGTTCGGGTGCGCCGACACGTGGGTGCTGGCCTTGTCCGACAGCTCTTCCAGGTACGGCCGCAGTTCACGGGCGCCGAGGGCGCAGTTCAAACCGACGGAAATCGGTTTGGCGTGAGCCACGGAGTTCCAGAACGCTTCGGTGGTCTGGCCCGACAGGGTGCGGCCGGAAGCGTCGGTGATGGTCCCGGAGATCATGATCGGCAGCTCGAAACCCAGCTCTTCGAACACGCCTTGCACGGCGAAGATCGCCGCTTTGGCGTTGAGCGTGTCGAAAATGGTTTCGATCAGGATCAGGTCGGCGCCGCCTTCGATCAGGCCTTTTGTGGCCTCGGTGTAGTTCTCCACCAATTCATCGAAGGTGACGTTGCGGTAGCCAGGGTTGTTGACGTCAGGCGACAGCGAGCAGGTGCGGCTGGTAGGGCCGAGCACGCCCGCGACGAAACGAGGCTTGGCCGGGTTCTCGGCGGTCTTGGCGTCGGCCACCTTGCGCGCCAGGCGCGCGCCTTCTACGTTTAATTCGTACGCCAGCGCTTCCATGCCGTAGTCGGCCATGGAAATGCGCGTGGCGTTGAAGGTGTTGGTTTCAAGGATGTCGGCGCCGGCATCCAGATAGGCTTTCTCGATACCGCCGATCACGTCCGGACGGGTGATCACCAACAGGTCGTTGTTGCCCTTGACGTCACTCGGCCAGTCCGCGAAGCGCTTGCCGCGATAATCCTGCTCCTCGAGCTTGTAGCTCTGGATCATCGTGCCCATGCCGCCGTCGAGAATCAGGATGCGCTCTTTGAGGGCTTGCTTGAGAGCTTGAAGGCGGACGCTGCGATCGGACATTTGGACTACTCGAAAAGACCATTACGAAGGGCCGGGATCATAACAAACCTGTGCGCTTTTGGAGCATGTCAGGCTTTTTCATGAATATCGTTCATGTTGGTACGGACGTCATACTGTAGAATCGCGGCGTTTTTTTCAGGATCGGGATCAAGGGCATGTCGTACCGCGTCATCAGCATTTTCTTGCTGTTTTTAAGCTTTGGCGCGGGAGCCCAAGAAGCCTCGATTTCTTATACCCGAGACATCCAGCCAATCTTCACCGAGAAGTGTGTGGCCTGCCATGCCTGTTACGACTCGGCCTGCCAGCTCAATCTGGGCAGCGGCGAAGGTGCTGGCCGGGGCGCGAGCAAGATGCCGGTCTACGACGGTGAACGGACTCAGGCTGCGCCGACCACACGACTGTTCTATGACGCCTTCGGCAAACGCGCCTGGCAGCAGAAAGGCTTTTATTCGGTGCTCGACGCTCAGGGCAGTCAGGCGGCGTTGATGGCGCGCATGCTGGAGCTTGGGCACAAGACGCCGCTGACCCCTAATGCCAAGTTGCCGCAAGACATCGTCCTCGGCTTGCAGCGGGAAAACATGTGCGCGATGCCCGCCGAGTTTGAAGGCTATGCCGGCGCCCATCCGAAAGAAGGCATGCCGCTGGCGGTGACCGGCCTGACCGATCAGCAATATCAGACGCTGCAGCGCTGGCTGGCGTCCGGCGCGCCAATCGACGAGCAGGGCCTGGCCCCGAGCGCCAAAGAGGCCATGCAGATTGTCCAGTGGGAAAACCTGCTCAACACCCCGGGCGCACGGCAGAGTCTGGTCGGGCGCTGGTTGTTCGAGCACTGGTACCTCGCGCACATCTATTTCAAGGACGGCGAGCCGGGGCACTACTTCCAGTGGGTGCGTTCGCGCACGCCGACCGGCCAGCCGATCGACCTGATCGCCACCCGACGCCCGAATGACGACCCGGGCACGCAGGTGTATTACCGCTTGTGGCCGGTGCAGGGGGTGATCGTGCACAAGACCCACATCACTTATCCGCTGAGTGCGGCGAAGATGGCGCGGGTCAAGAGCCTGTTCTATAGCGGCAACTGGCAGGTCAATGCGCTGCCGGGCTACGGTCCGCAGAGCCGGGCCAACCCGTTTGCCACCTTCGAGGCGATTCCGGCCCAGGCGCGTTACCAGTTCATGCTCGATAACGCCGAATACTTCGTGCGAACGTTCATTCGTGGGCCGGTGTGCCGTGGGCAGATCGCGACCGATGTGATCCGCGACAACTTCTGGGCGCTGTTCCAGGCCCCGGAACATGACCTTTACATCACCGATCCGATCTATCGCGGTCAGGCCACGCCGCTGCTGGCGATGCCGGGGCAGAACGACGACGTCGGCAGTGTCCTCAGCCTGTGGCACAACTACCGCAACAAGCGTAATGAATACGAAGCCCTGCGCCGCGACAGCTATGCCGACCTGCCGGCACCGAGCTGGTCGACGCTGTGGGCCGGCAACGACAACGCGCTGCTGAGCATCTTCCGCCACTTCGACAGCGCCTCGGTCACCAAAGGCCTGATCGGCGAAGTGCCGCAAACCCTGTGGCTGTTCGACTACCCGCTGCTGGAACGCACCTATTACCAGCTGGCGGTCAACTTCGATGTGTTCGGCAACGTCTCCCATCAGGCGCAAACCCGCCTGTACTTCGACCTGATCCGCAACGGCGCCGAGCAGAACTTCCTGCGCCTGATGCCCGCCGATTCCCGCGAGGGCTACCTCGACGATTGGTACCAGAGCAGCGGCCAGTTCAAGATGTGGCTCGATTACGAGGCCATCGATGACGACAAGCCGACGGCGTTGAAGCTCGACCCGAAAGACCCGAAATACGACTTCGCCATGCAGCTGCTGGCGCGCTATGGCGACCTCAATGCGCGGCCGGATCCGATCAACCGGTGTGACGGTGCCTACTGCTCGCGGCCGAATATCGACCCGGGGCTGCAAGGCGCCGAACAAGCGCTGAGCCGCCTGACCTCGCGCCCGGCCGCGGGTCTGAAGGTCATCGACCAATTGCCGGAAGCCACCCTGCTGCGCATCGAGACCCGCAGCGGCAAGCGTGAGGTCTACAGCCTGCTGCGCAACCGTGCGCACAGCAACGTGGCGTTCCTGTTGGGCGAGTCGCTGCGCTATCAGCCGGGGCTGGACACCTTGACCATCTACCCGGGCGTGCTCAGCAGTTACCCGAACTTCATCTTCAACATTCCCGCTGAACAATTGCCGGAGTTTGTCGATGCCATGGAAAACGCCAAGGACGCCGATCGCTTCGAGAAAATCGTCGAACGCTGGGGCATCCGCCGCAGTCATCCGCAATTCTGGTTCTATTTCCACGATCTGAGCCAATACATCCACGAAACCGATCCGGTGGAAGAGGGCGTGCTGGACATGAACCGCTACGAGAATCTTTGATCGACTTTTGATCGAGGGCTGCTGTCCCACCTCTTAGCAACACCGCAAAACCCTTGTAGGAGTGAGCCTGCTCGCGAAAGCGTCAGTACATTCAGAATGGATGTCGCCTGACATGCCGCAATCGCGAGCAGGCTCACTCCTACAAGGGATCGGCGGTGGTTCTGAGAGATTTGGACGGGAGCCATCAATGTTGATTTCAGTGCAGGCCCTGCGGGCGCTCGCCGCGTGGACGGTGGTCTGTCACCACTTCATGCAGATTTTCTTCGACTTCAAGGCGCGCGGCCCGATCGGCCAGTTGTTCATCGACAAAGGCGCGGTCGGGGTCGACATCTTTTTTGTCATCAGCGGCCTGGTGATTTTTCTCTCCACCGAAGACAAGGTGCTGCGGCCGGGGCAATTTCTGCTGTATCGCCTGTGCCGCATCGTGCCGGCGTATTGGCTGTACACGCTGCTGATGGCGCTGCTGGTGTGGTTCGCCCGGCCAGTGTTACCGGACCAGACGCTGGACGCCGGGCACCTGTTGCTGTCGCTGTTGTTCATCCCGGCGCAGAATCCCGGCGGTTATGGCCTCTACCCAACCCTGAACGTCGGTTGGACCCTCAACTACGAAATGCTGTTCTACGTGCTGTTCGCCTGTGCGCTGGTGTTCCGCTGGCAGGTGCGCCTGTTGGTGGTCGCGGCGTTGCTGTTTGCCACCTGTCAGGCGTTTGGCTGGGTCAGTGAGTTCTATCGCTCGGACATCGTCTACGAATTCCTGCTGGGGATCGGTATCGGCCTTTTGTATCGTCGGGGCTGGATCGGGGCTGGCCTGTGGTTGCCGTTGTTGGGCATCGGCGCTGCATTGCTGGCGATCTATCAACTGACGCCAGCGCCAAGGCTGTTGAACTGGGGCGTGCCGAGTGCGGTGCTGGTGATGGCCTGCATGGCGCTGGAGCGTTATGTCGAGCGCAGCCGGTTGCTCAAGCTGTTGGGCGACTGTTCGTATTCGGTGTACCTGATGCATGTGCTGGTGCTGTCGGCCGGTGGATTTATCGCGCGGCAGTACGGGATCAACCCGTACCTGATGTTCATCCTCTGCGCGCTGGCCATAGGTGTTGGGTCGTGGATGAGCTACGAATGGGTGGAAAAACGCAGCTATCAGTGGCTTAAAGCACGGATCGATCGCGAACCTGCCGGTCAATCGGTTGCCGAGCTTTTCCGACAAAAATACTAGGACTTTGTACGGCGCGATGATTGGCGTAAACTGCGCCCAAGCCTGCGAGGAGTTTCCATGACCGCTATTACCATTACCGACGCCGCCCACGATTACCTGGCCGATCTGCTCTCTAAGCAGAACACCCCGGGTATCGGTATCCGCGTCTTCATCACCCAGCCTGGCACCCAGTACGCCGAAACCTGCATTGCCTACTGCAAGCCGGGCGAAGAAAAACCTGAAGATACCGCGCTGGGGCTGAAAAGCTTCACCGCTTACATCGACTCGTTCAGCGAAGCGTTCCTCGACGATGCTGTCGTCGACTACGCCACCGACCGCATGGGCGGCCAACTGACCATCAAGGCGCCAAACGCCAAAGTCCCGATGGTCAACGCCGACAGCCCGGTCAACGAGCGCATCAACTACTACCTGCAAACCGAGATCAACCCGGGACTGGCCAGCCACGGCGGTCAGGTCAGCCTGATCGATGTGGTCGAAGACGGTATTGCCGTGCTGAAGTTCGGCGGCGGCTGCCAGGGCTGCGGCCAGGCCGACGTGACCCTGAAGGAAGGCATCGAGCGCACCTTGCTTGAGCGCATCCCTGAGCTCAAGGGTGTTCGCGACGTGACCGACCACACGCAGAAAGAAAACGCCTACTACTGAGTAAGGTGTTCACTGCGATGTAAAACGGCGCTGTGGCGAGGGAGCTTGCTCCCGCTTGACTGCATAGCAGTCACAATCCGGACAACGTATTTTCCCGTGATGAATGGGTTGTCCGGTTTTGGGATCGCTCCGCGATCCAGCGGGAGCAAGCTCCCTCGCCACAATTGCTTTCAGGGCCTGTACAAGTGCGCATGCCCCGCACGATAAAGCGACGATTCACTGAACACCTCACTGCCCAGCACCCGCCCAACCAGAATCAACGCCGTACGCCGGAACCCCTTGGCCGCCACCTTTGCGGCAATGTCCTCAAGCGTCCCCACCACCCAGTCCTGATCCGGCCACGTCGCTCGGTGAATCACCGCAATCGGGCAATCCGCGCCGTAATGCGGCAGCAATTGCTCGATGATCTTCTGCAGATGATTGACCCCCAGATGAATCGCCATGGTCGCGCCATGCTGCGCCAGATTGCCGAGTTCTTCGCCGACCGGCATCGCAGTCTTGTCGGCATAGCGGGTCAGGATCACGCTTTGCGATACATCCGGCAGCGTCAGCTCAGCGCCAAGCAACGCGGCGCAGGCCGCAGTGGCGGTGACGCCGGGGATGATTTCGAACGGAATATCCAACTCGCGCAGACAGCGAATCTGCTCGCCAATCGCGCCGTATAGGCTCGGATCCCCCGAATGCACCCGCGCCACATCCTGGCCCTTGGCATGGGCGGTCTTGATCAGATCGATGATCTGCTCCAGGTGCAACTCGGCACTGTTGACCACGGTGTCGGCCTGATGCCCCTCCAGCACCGCGGCCGGGACCAGCGAGCCTGCGTAGATGATCAGCGGGCAGCTGCGAATCAGCCGCTGGCCTTTGACAGTGATCAATTCCGGGTCCCCGGGGCCGGCGCCGATGAAGTAGACGGTCATGCAGACATCCTGTGAAAAAAGGGGCAGGGCAAGGCTTCAGATGAAGATTGCTCATGATCAAAGAGGGGGATTATCGGGATTTTACGCAGCACCGGCCAATGCCAACGTGGCCTGAGCGTATTTCTGCCGGGAAATCAGCAGTTTTGCCGGTGCCTGGATCAGTTGTTCAGCGAGGGCCAGCGCGGCACTTTCCGCCACACCGTAGCAGCCAGTGCGCTCATAGGCGATCTGTGAATGATGGCTTAGCCGCTGCTGGTAATTGGCCAATTCGTCGCTGCTGAAATACAACAGCGGCAAGGCCAGTTGGGCGGCCAGTTCCTGCAACCCCGGCTCATCGCGTTTCAAATCGATGCTGGCCAACGCCTTGACCGCTTCCAGCTCGATACGATGCGCCTGTAATGCCTGATCGAGTAACGCGCGCAGCGTACTGGCCGGGCAGCCGCGCTGGCAGCCCAGGCCGACCACGAAGGTCGGCGCTGCGCTGTCAGCGGTCATGCGTGGTATTGACCATCGCTTTTGCGGCGGAACAACCAGGCGCTGATCAGGCCCAGGGCCAGCCAGAACGCCACGTTGGTCAACTGCGAAGCGATTTTGAATTGAGCTTCCAACGCTTGCGGAGCGAGCATCGAATGCACTTCCGGTTGTGGCGCACCGATCACGTGCGGCACGGCGAGGATCGCCACGCCCAGCAGCTTCATCAGCCAGTGACGGCTGAACACGATCAGGGCCAGGCCGACCGCGGTAGAGGCGGCAGTGCCGATCCACCACGTCTGCCGCGAAGCCAGATCGGCCGCAGCAGTGCCAGGCAGCTCCGGCGGCAGGCCCAAGGTTGGCGCGAGGACGAACGTCGCGTAACCGGCCAGGCCCCAGAGCAGACCCTGCGAGGTTTTGGTCGGAGCACGCAGGGTGTACAGGCCGGCGAGCATCAGGGCGAACCCGACCGCCACCACCAGATTGCCACCGGTCGTCGAAAGCACACGCTGCCAGCCATCTTCCGGCTCCCAGGCTTCGGCGTCGTGGGTGTGCGCAGCCACGCCAGCGGCGTGTTCGTGAACCGCAACCGGCTCGGATTTCTCAAAGGTTTCGGCCTGCAGAATCAGCGGCGAGACCCAGAAGCTTTGCAGCAACGTCAGCAGCAGGGCGGCCAGCAGGCCGGTAAAACCTGCGGTTTGCGCGATACGCTTGATCATGTCGGCAGGTCTCAGTGGCACGGGAACGCGGCGCTGTGGCGAGTGTCGTGGGCGGCGTTGTGCACCGCTTCGATGTGCGAGAAACCGGCGAAGTAAACGAGGCTGGCACCGAGGATCGAGGCGAAGATCGCCGCCGTCAGGCGTTGGCTCAACGTGGCGGTGCTGGAGATTTTGTCGGTGGTGTTGCCGGTGCTGCTGATGATCGACATGGCGCTTCCCTCTGGAGTGTCAGCGGGTGAATAGAGCGCATGAAAACCCCTGCGAGTCAGGCACGCAGAGGTTCGAACAGCGCCCGCCCACCGCGGGTTTGTTATGTTCAGCGACGCAAATGCGCGCTGTGTGTTGCGGGCCGGTCTCCGGGCTCACGAGGGGTTGGCGCCAGGCCGACCTGCAAGCATCACCTTCCCATGCCGTACTGGCACAGTGGATCTGACGCTTCGCTCGCTTACCGTTGCGGGGGCAGCACCGGACTGACATGGCTTTGAGTAAAGCACATGATTCACCGGTTTCCCGTTTCACCCTGTGAAGGGCACCCGTAACAAGGTGTGTAGGAGAGCATGGGTTGGGGAATGTAGTCAATTTTGTGGGTGGATCCGTTGCTGCGGTAACGGCCACTTAGGGTTCCGCCCTTACGGCGGGTCACTTTTGGCAAACGCCCCAAAAGTAACCAAAGGTCTATGCCCTGACGTTCGGCCCTCGCCTAGGCTCGGGTTCCTTCGCTCCGGGATTCATCCGGGGGGCAGCGCCTACGGTTTGCTTCGCTGCACCTCCTCTCGCTGTGTTTGGCTGCGCCAAACGGTCGCTGCGCTCCCACCCCCGGATAAACCCCTCTACTCAGCCTGCCGACGGGCCCTGAGATCGAAAGCTTTACTCGAGCTAACGCTCATTGTGTTGAGTGGGGCGGCTGCGCCGCATGGGGCTGTACGCAATCTAAACTGTAGGAGCCGGCCTGCTGGCGATGGCGGCCTGACAGCCGACCAATCTCTAACTGAATACACCCACTCCCGTGTAGGAGCTGCCAAAGGCTGCGATCTTTTGATCTGCTTTGGCTTTGGCTTTGGCTTTGGCTTTGGCTTTGGCTTTGGCTTTGGCTTTGGCTTTGGCTTTTGATGTGGCTTTTGATCTTCAGCCCCTTCGGCAGGCCGAGCGTAGGTGTTCATCCGGGGGTTAGGCGCGCAGCGCCATGCGGCGAAGCCGCATACATCGAGAGGAGGTGCAGCGAAGCAAACCGGAGGCGATGCCCCCGGATGGACACCGTAGCGAGGGAACACTGAGCCTAAGCGAAGTGCCGTACGCCGGGGCAAAGCCTTTTGGGTTACCTTTTCGCTGGGCCGGCATTCCGGCGTTTGGAAAAGGTGACTCGCTGTAAGAGCGAAACCGCCAGCGGCGGCAACCGAACCAATGGATATGCTCACATAACCAAAACCCAACCCCATTGACCCATAACCACCCGATGCGTAGCCTTGCGCTTTCGAGGTTCTTCGGCCCACGCCGAAGCTAAGAAGGGAACGCGGTCAAAGCCGCGGCTGCCCCCGCAACTGTGAACGGTGATGTTCGCTGCCACGCCACTGCCAGCCCTGCCAAGGTGCCAGCGGGAAGGCGCAGCGAATGCCGGGCCCAAGGCCTGAACACCGTCAGCCAGGAGACCTGCCTCGTGACAGATTTCTCACTACAACCGGGCGGGGTGATCCGGTGGCGAATTCTTCCGCGCGCACGCTCGCAGCGGATCTCGTCCCGTATGCCCGCCACCTTGCCAAAGGGCATCCGATGAAAACACTGGCCAAACTCCCCGTCACCATCGTCACCGGTTTCCTCGGCTCGGGCAAAACCACCTTGCTGCGGCACATGCTCGACAACGCTCAGGGTCGTCGCATCGCGGTAATCGTCAACGAGTTTGGCGAGCTGGGCATCGACGGTGAAATCCTCAAGCAATGCACCATCGGCTGCACCGAAGAAGAAGCCAGCGGCCGCGTCTATGAACTGGCCAACGGCTGCCTGTGCTGCACGGTTCAGGAAGAATTCTTCCCGGTGATGCGCGAACTGGTCGCCCGTCGCGGCGATCTCGACCACATCCTCATCGAAACCTCTGGCCTGGCCCTGCCAAAACCACTGGTTCAAGCGTTCCAGTGGCCGGAAATCCGTAGCGCCTGCACCGTTGACGCGGTGATCACCGTGGTCGACAGCCCGGCCGTGGCCGCCGGCACCTTTGCCGCGTTCCCCGATCAGGTCGATGCCCAGCGCAAACTCGACCCGAACCTCGATCACGAATCGCCGCTGCACGAGCTGTTCGCCGATCAACTGGCCAGCGCCGACCTGGTGATCCTCAACAAGGCCGACCAGACCAGCGCCGAAGACCTGGCTCGGGTACGCGCTGAAGTCGCCGAAGAACTGCCGCCCGCCGTAAAAATCATCGAAGCCAGCAACGGTCGTCTGCCACTGGACGTGCTGATCGGTCTCGGCGCCGGTTCCGAAGAACACATCGACAGCCGCCACAGCCATCACGATCACCACCACGACGGTGATGACGATCACGATGACCACGATCACGACGCTTTCGATTCGATCTCCATCGAACTGCCGCAAGCCGACGAAAGCCTGCTGCTCGACGCCCTGACGCAACTGGTGGTGCAGCACGGCATCCTGCGGGTGAAGGGCTTCGCGGCCATTCCGAACAAGCCGATGCGCCTGTTGATTCAGGGTGTGGGCACGCGTTTCGACAAGCACTTCGACCGCCAGTGGGGCGCCGATGAAGCGCGCGTCACCCGTCTGGTGCTGATCGGTCAGGAACTCGACGCCGTGCAACTCGAAGCGCAACTGCGCGCTGCGCTCAGCGTTTAAGCCATGCACCTGCTCAGGACCCAGCCCGGCGGTTTCGTGTCGGATGACAACATTGCCGACCTTGGACAAACCCCCGCCGAGCTGGTGATCCTGTGCAGCGGCGACTCCAGCCTGGCGCTGCTCGCCGAAGCTGCGCAGCAACTGCCCGAGGATTACCCGAGCCTGCGCCTGGCCAATCCCATGCAGGTGCAGAATCACGCCTCGGTCGATCTGTATGTCGACGAGGTGCTGCGTCACGCCAAAGTCATTCTGATTTCCTTGCACGGCGGCATTGCCTATTGGCGTTATGGCGTCGAGCGGCTGATGGAACTGACCGAGCGCGGCGTGCAAGTGATTCTGGTGCCGGGCGATGACCGCCCCGACCCGGAACTCAGCGACCTGAGCACCGTGCCCGCCGAAGATCGCGACCGCCTCTGGCAGTTCCTGCGTCAGGGCGGCATGGGCAATGCGCTGGACTTCTTCCATTGCCTGGCCAGTCGTTGGCTGGCGCGGGATTACGCTTGGGGCGAGCCGCAAGCGCTGCCGCGCACGGCGATTTACCATCCACAGAAAAACACCGCCGCACTCAGCGACTGGCAAGCCGATTGGCAGCCGGATCGCCCGGTGACGGCGGTGTTGTTTTACCGCTCGCATTTGCAAGCGGCGAACACCGCGTTCATCGATGTGTTCTGCCAACGCTTGCAGGTCGCGGGTCTCAATCCGTTGCCGATCGCTGTCGCCAGCCTGAAAGAACCGGGCTGCCTGAGCGTGGTCGAGGACTGGCTGGATGAAGTCGAAGCGGCGGTGATTCTCAACACCACCGGGTTCGCCCAATCCAGCCCCGAAGCCCCGCATCTGCGCCCGTTCCGGCGCAATATTCCGGTGATTCAGGCGATCTGCGCCCAGGACAACGAGCCGGGCTGGCGCGACAGTGAGCAAGGCCTGGGGCCGCGAGATCTGGCGATGCACATCGCCTTGCCGGAACTCGACGGGCGTATCATCAGCCGCCCGATCAGCTTCAAGGATCTGGCCTGGCGCAGCGAGCGCAGTCAGTCCGATGTGGTCTGCTACCGGGCGCAACCCGAGCGCATGGATTTTGTCGCCGAACTGGCCCGGCGCTGGAGCGATCTGGCGCGGTTGCCGAACGCGGAAAAACGCATCGCGCTGATCCTCGCCAATTACCCGACCCGCGATGGTCGCATCGGCAATGGCGTCGGCCTCGACACGCCGGCGGCGGCGTTGAATATCCTTCGTGCGTTGCAGGTTGAAGGCTTTCCGCTGGCGGCCGAGTTGCCGGACAGCGGCACTGAGCTGATCCAGCAGTTGCTCGGCGGTGTCAGCAATGACCTCGACAGCATCGACCTGCGCCCGTGCCAGCAAAGCCTGGCGATGGACGCGTATCTGGCGATGTTCAACGCGCTGCCCGCCGCCAATCAAGCGGCGGTGGTCGAGCGCTGGGGCGCACCGCAAAACGATCCGATGTGCCGTGACGGACGGATGATGATCGCCGGTCTGCGCTTTGGCCTGACGTTCGTCGGCATTCAGCCGGCGCGCGGTTATCAAGTTGATCCGAGTGCGGTGTATCACGACCCGGATCTGGTGCCGCCGCACGGCTATCTGGCGTTTTATTTCTGGCTGCGCAACACCTACGGCGCGCACGCGGTGATTCACGTCGGCAAGCACGGCAATCTCGAATGGCTGCCGGGCAAGGGCGTCGGCCTGTCGGAGAACTGCTGGCCGGATGCGCTGCTCGGGCCGCTGCCGAACATCTATCCGTTTATCGTCAATGACCCGGGCGAGGGCGCCCAGGCCAAACGGCGCACGCAAGCGGTGATCATCGACCACCTGATGCCACCGCTGACCCGCGCCGAAACCTACGGGCCGCTGCGCAATCTGGAGTTGCTGGCCGACGAATATTACGAAGCCCAGTTGCTCGATCCGCGCCGTGCCCGCGAGCTGCAGCGCGATATCTTGCAACTGGTGCGCGAGACCCAGATCGACCGCGAACTGCAACTCGACGCCGGCCTGGACAGCGACGCCGATGCGGCGATCTGGCTGCCGCGGCTGGACACTTATCTGTGTGACCTGAAGGAATCGCAGATCCGCGATGGCCTGCACATTTTCGGCGAGTCACCCACCGGGCGTTTGCGCATCGACACGTTGCTGGCGCTGCTGCGCATTCCGCGTGGCGATGGCAAAGGCGCGCAGTCGAGTTTGTTGCGGGCGTTGGCCAAAGCGTTCGAACTGAGGTTTGATCCGCTGGATTGCGCGTTGGCCGATCCGTGGCTCGGCCCGCGTCCGCAGGAGCTGCTAAGCGTCAGCGATGAAGTCTGGCGCACCGCCGGCGATACCCGAGAACGCCTCGAGCTCTTCGCCTCCGACCTTATCTCCCAAACACTGCATATCCCCTGTGGGAGCGAGCCTGCTCGCGATAGCGGTGTGTCATTCAAAACTCAATTGTCCGACCTGACGCCATCGCGAGCAGGCTCACTCCTACAGGGGCCGCGCGGGGCTGAAGTCAATGCCATCCTCGAAAACCTGCGCGAAGTCGTCGCCCCACGCCTCGACGCCTGCGGCCCCGCTGAAATGCGTGGCTTGCTCGACGCCCTGAACGGCCGCTTTGTCCCCGCCGGCCCGAGCGGCGCCCCCAGCCGTGGCCGTCTCGACGTGTTGCCTACCGGACGCAACTTCTTCTCGGTGGACGTGCGCAACCTGCCGACCACCACCGCGTGGCGCATCGGTTTCCAGTCCGCCACGCTGATTCTCGAACGGCATTTGCAGGACCACGGCGATCATCTGCGCCAGCTCGGCCTGTCGGTATGGGGCACCGCAACCATGCGCACCGGCGGCGACGACATCGCCCAGGCCATGGCGTTGATGGGCGTGCGTCCGGTGTGGGCCACCGGCAGTCAGCGGGTCGATGACTTCGAGATTCTGCCGTTGAGCTTGCTGGACCGGCCCCGGGTCGATGTCACGCTGCGGGTGTCCGGGTTCTTCCGCGATGCGTTTGCCAACCTGATCCGCCTGTTCGACGCCGCGGTGCAAGCAGTGGCCGCGCTGGACGAACCGGACGACCTCAATCCGCTGGCGGCGAAAGTGCGCGCCGAGCGCGAGGCGCTGCTGCAATCGGGGCTGGATGAAGACGCGGCGCGGCGTCAGGCCGGCTGGCGAATTTTCGGGGCCAAACCCGGGGCGTACGGGGCGGGCGTGCAGGGCGCCATCGACGGGCGTCTGTGGCAAAGTCGCGAGGATCTGGCCGAGGTCTATCTGAACTGGGGCGCCTACGCTTACGGCGGTGCGGACGAGGGCACCGCCGCCCGCGAGCAGTTCGTCCAGCGCCTGAGCCAGGTGCAGGCCGTGTTGCAGAACCAGGACAACCGCGAGCACGACCTGCTCGATTCCAACGATTATTACCAGTTCCAGGGCGGCATGCTCGCGGCAGTGGAAACCCTGCGCGGGGAAGCGGCGGCCAGTTATCACGGTGATCACAGCCAGCCGGATCTGCCGAAAATCCGTACCCTGAAAGAAGAACTGAACCGGGTGATCCGTTCGCGGGCGGCCAATCCGAAATGGATCGACGGGGTCAAGCGTCACGGCTATAAAGGCGCGTTCGAAATGGCGGCGACGGTCGATAACCTGTTCGCCTTCGATGCCACCACGCAGTTGATCGACGATCATCAGTATGCGTTGCTGGCCGACGCCTACTTGCTTGACCCGGCAACCCGGGATTTTGTCCGCGAGCACAACCCGCATGCCCTGCGTGATATGACCGAACGCATGCTGGAGGCGCAGCAGCGGGGAATGTGGCAGGAACCGGGCGCGTATAAAGACGCGCTGGAAAACCTGCTGCTGGATATAGAAGAAGACACCTGACACACCACAATCCGCTGTAGGCCTTCGCCTGCTCGCGATAGCTGAGTGTCATTCAAAAGTGAGTTGCCTGACCTGACGCCATCGCGAGCAGGCGAAGGCCTACAGTTAAAGCAATTCACCGACCATGACCGAGTATTGAAGATGACCGACACCCCGCATTTCCCGCTCTCCGCCGTGGTCGGCGCCGATGACCTGAAACTCGCCCTGTACCTCACCGCCATCGACCCGAAAATCGGTGGTGTGCTGATCGAAGGCCCGCGCGGCATGGCCAAATCGACCCTGGCCCGTGGCCTCGCCGATCTGCTGGCGAGCGGTCAGTTCGTCACGCTGCCGCTGGGCGCCACCGAAGAGCGACTGGTCGGCACCCTCGATCTCGACGCCGCGCTGAGTGAAGGGCGTGCGCAGTTTTCCCCCGGCGTGCTGGCCAAGGCCGACGGCGGTGTGTTGTATGTCGATGAAGTGAACCTGCTGCCCGATCATCTGGTCGATCTGCTGCTCGATGTGGCAGCCAGCGGCACCAACCTGATCGAGCGCGACGGCATCTCCCATCGGCATTCGGCGCGTTTCGTATTGATCGGCACGATGAACCCGGAAGAGGGTGAACTGCGTCCGCAACTGCTCGACCGTTTCGGCCTGAATGTGGCCCTCAGCGGTCACACCGCGCCGGCCGAACGCGGGCAGATCATCCGCCGCCGACTGGACTTCGACAGCGAGCCGCAGGCGTTCTGCGCACAGTGGGAAGCACAGCAGCAAGCGCTGCGTGAGCGTTGCGAGCGGGCGCGTACTGCCTTGCCTAGCATTCCGCTGGACGATGATGCATTGGCGCTGATTACCGAACGGTGCTTTGCGGCCGGCGTCGATGGCTTGCGTGCCGATCTGGTCTGGCTGCGCGCCGCCCGGGCGCACGCGGCATGGCGCGGCGCCGCAGCGATTGCCGAGCAGGACATCGACGCGGTGGCTGAATTTGCCCTGCGTCACCGCCGTCGTGAATTGCCGTCGTCCAGTCCTCAGGCCCCCGCGCCGAACTCGGCCAATACCCAGGCTGAAACGAGCGAAGGGCAGGGGCAGTGGGGCGACATGCCTGCCCCGGCGCTGGCTAGTGGAGCACGCCGCGAAGTGCCGAGCTGGCCAAAAAAGTAACCGGCATTCGTCCCCGATCCGACGCGGGGGCGAATGCCAGACCCCGCGCCGGACGACTCGACCACGGACGCCAGGGCAAGCGCCACGCCGCGCGCAGCGGTTCGGTGAATTGGCCGGGGACACTGCTCAACGGTCGGCCGCAGACACGCGAGGACTTGCAGTTCCAACTGCGCACGCGTTCCCCCCATGAACTGTGGCTGGTGATCGTCGATGCATCGGCCTCCACCCGCCGGCATCAGGCGCTGAGCGATGCCAAGGGCTTACTCGCGCAACTGTTCGATGACGCCTATCGACAGCGCGCCCGTCTGGCCTTGCTGACCGCCAGCGGCAGGGCGCCGAAATGGCAGGTGCAGGGCTTGAAGGCATCGAATGGCTTGCGCACCTGGCTGGAGGCGTTGGGCGCGGGGGGCGGCACGCCGTTGGTGGCGGCGTTGGCCCAGGCGCAGCAATGGCTGGCGCAGCGACAAAAGCGCTTCCCGGCCGAGCAGCAGCGCGTGCTGCTGGTCACCGATGGGCGCTTGAAAGCCTTGCCGCCGATGGCGCCGCTGGAATGCCCGGGGTTGTTGATCGATATCGAACGTGGGCCGATCCGCCTGGCGCGGGCGCGGGAATTGGCGGCGGCGCTGAATGCGGACTATCGGCATATTGATGATGTGTGATGCCTGCACTGGCAATGGCATCCCCAAGGTTTCAGATCAACCTGTCAATCCTGCATCAACCCTCTATGCTCCACGCCAGCCCAATCACAAGGAGTGAATCATGCGGGTACTGGTCGCCAACCCTCAGGACGATTTTCGCGTCAAAGCCTACGCCGGCACCAACGGCGTGCTGCTGGCCATGGACCTTGCCGAACCCCGGCGCAAAGGCCTGCTTGGTTTTGCCATCGAGAAGCAGCAGGGCGACAAACCCTGGTTGTTCCTGTTCAACAGCCTGACGTTTCCCGGCAAGGCTCACACCTTTCCCCAATATCACGCGACGCCCAGCGATAAGGCGCCGTTGCAGAAATTCCGCTGGGCCGATTACGCGGTCAATCCGGGGACCACGATGCACTATCGCGTGCACCTGGCCTACGGCACGGCGGATGCGCCGCAACTGGGCGAGTCTCTGGCGCTGAGCATCACCTCCGATGATGGTCATCCGGCCAACCAGAGCGTGATTTTCAACCGCGCCGTGGCCGCCAGTCAGGCCTTCCAGCGCAAGTTTCCCGACCTCGACGCACAGATCAGCGCGAACAAGAACTTGCCGATCGAAGCCTGGCCCGACGCGGCTCGGCTGTGGCTGGAGAATGGCCTGCTGGAGCGCTTGCTCGGCTACATCGAGCGCGCAGTCGACGCCCAATGGGCGCTGGATATCGCGATTTACGAGTATCAGTTGCAAGCGATTGTCGATGCGGTGAATGCGGCATTCGCCCGAGGGGTTCAGGTGCGCGTGCTGTATCACGCCCAGCCTGATGATTCCGATACGACTTTGAACGAAACGAACCTTGCCAGGTTGCCGGCGGCGAACAAACGCGGGCGGGTCACCCACAACATCTTCCACGACAAATTCATTGTTCTCAGCCGTGTCGATGGCGCTGGTCAGCGGCAACCGGAGGCGGTGCTGTGCGGCAGTACCAATTTCACCGCCAATGGCGTGTATCGCCAGGCCAATGTGGTGCATACGCTCGACGACGTGACGATTGCCACGCGTTATTTGCAAACCTTCGAAGAAGTCTGGGCCAACCCTGCCGACGTCGCTGCGACGCGCAGCTGGATCACCGAGCACAATCCGATGGACCCGACGCAGCAGCTGTTTGCCGGGTTCTCGCCACGCAGCGGTGGTGGCGATTTGCGTGAGTTCGTCGAGATCATCGAGGCGGCCAAAAAGGATGTGCTATTCGTCACGGCGTTCAGCCTGCCGGATGCGATTCTCAACGCGCTGCTCGGCAAGCCTCACGACGACATCCTGCGCTACGGCCTGCAAAACACCGCCAGCCGCATTACTGGATTTCACGCGGATCGTACGGCTGAATTCGCCGCCACGGCCTTGCTCAACACCGGGCTGGAAGGCTGGCTGAAGGAAAACATGAAAGGCCAGAAGGGCAATCTGCTGGTGCACACCAAAGCGGTGATCGCCGATTTCACCACCGATGCACCGACCATCATCAGCGGCAGTCACAACCTCAGTACGTCAGCCAGTAACGGCAATGACGAGAACTTCCTGATCATTCGGGGTGACACCAACCTGGCCGACCGCTATGGCCTGGAATTGCTGCGCTTCTATGAGCATTACCGCTTTCGTTATTTCGCGAAAAAGCTGGCGCTGAAGCAGGTGAGTCCGCTGGCCGTGGATGACAGTTGGACCAACGATTATTACGTGGAGGGGGATTTGCGCCAGTTGTCGCGGTTGCGTTTTGCCGGGCGATGACAGCAACTGTAGGAGCTGCCGAAGGCTGCGATCTTTTGATCTTGATCTTAAAAAAAAGTCAAAAGATCGCAGCCTGCGGCAGCTCCTACAGGGGGCGGTGGCCAGTTGATACAGATTTTGAAATGATTTGCCGCTGTAGAAAATGTGCCTTGAGCCTGTACGCTCCAAGGCCATTTTTCATTCAGGATTTGCATGAACACCCTCTCGGAGCCTCCCAGTCGTACTTTCTCCTCGCGCCATGGCGCGGTCTTGACGCACTCGCAGCATCCGGTCTTCCGACTTCCGACTATCGTTGACAACGCGGCCTCAGCGCCTTCGCGTTGCGCTTTGCCGTGTCCGGCAGCCTGAATTCACTGACGAGAGATCGAGATATTTTATGGAATGGTTAGCGGATCCCACGGCCTGGTTAGGCTTGTTGACTCTGATCGTGCTGGAACTGGTACTGGGTATCGACAACCTGGTGTTCATCGCGATCCTGGCGGACAAACTGCCGCCGCATCAGCGCGATCGCGCGCGGATTATCGGCCTGTCGCTGGCGCTGATCATGCGCCTGGGCCTGTTGGCGAGTATTTCCTGGCTGGTCACCCTCACGCAGCCGTTATTCGAGGTGTTCGACAAGAGCTTCTCCGGCCGTGATCTGATCATGCTGTTCGGTGGTGTGTTCCTGTTGTTCAAGGCGACGATGGAGCTGCACGAACGACTCGAAGGCCACGTCGGCCAGCGCTCGAGCAACACCGCTTACGCGCTGTTCTGGCCGATCGTGGCGCAGATTGTCGTGCTCGACGCGGTGTTCTCGCTGGACGCGGTCATCACCGCAGTCGGTATGGTCGATGAGTTGGCGGTGATGATGATCGCGGTGATCATTTCCATCGGTCTGATGATCGTGGCCAGCAAGCCGCTGACCCGTTTCGTCAATGCCCACCCGACGGTGATCATGTTGTGTCTGGGCTTCCTGATGATGATCGGTTTTGCCCTGACGGCCGAAGGCCTGGGCTTCCACATCCCGAAAGGCTATCTGTATGCGGCGATCGGTTTTTCGATCCTGATCGAGGTGTTCAACCAGATCGCCCGGGCCCGGCGCAAACGTTCGATGCAAGGCCTGCGTCCCATACGTGAGCGCACGGCCCACGCGGTGATGCGTCTGCTGGGCGGGCGCAAGTTGGAAGTGGAAGAGGTCGGCGAGGAAATTTCCGATCTGCTGGACGACGGCGAAGCCCCAATTACGGAGCTGTTCGACCGCCGCGAGCGAGTGATGATCAGTGGCGTGCTGCAACTGGCCGAGCGCCCGATTCGAAACCTGATGACCGTACGTGCCGACGTCGACACCATTGATCTGGCCGACGACGCCGAGACAATTCGCACAAAATTGATGCACTCGTCGTATTCGCGTCTGCCGCTGATTCGCGACGGCGCGGTCGATGAACCGCTGGGCTTCGTGCACAAGAAGGAATTGCTCAAGGAGTATCTGGCCGGTACCGAGCCGAACCTGGAGCACTTGGCGCGCAAGACCATCAACCTGCTCGACAGCTATTCGATTCTCAATGCGCTGGAACAGATGCGCGCGGCGTCGACTCACATCGCTTTCGTGGTCAACGAGTTCGGTGACTTTGTCGGCGTGCTGACCATGACTGACATCCTTGAATCGATTGCCGGCGAACTGCCCGACGCCAGCGAAATCGAAGGCCCGGACGTGGTCGAGGAGCAGGGCGGCTTTGTGGTCAGCGGCGCGTTGAACCTGACCCGTGTTCGCCAGCGCACCGGATTTGGCGCCGAACCGACCGAGGACTATCAGACCTTGGCCGGACTGGTGATGAGCCTGCTGGATCGCTTGCCGGTGATTGGCGATCGGCTGCAGTACGCAGGCTGGCAAATGACCGTCAAAGACGTTGAGGAACGACGGGTGACGCGGGTGTTGTTGGTGCGCGATCCCGCTTGAATAAGGATCTCCCCCTGTAGGAGCTGCGGTACGCTGCGATCTTTTGATTCTGTTTTTTAAGACCCAAAGATCGCAGCGTGCCGCAGCGCCTACATCGATATCGCGTGGTGTCGAAGTAACTGAGCGCGCGGGACGGTGCAAAGGTTACGCAAAGTGCGACGAAGCCATCCCAGGTCATGTCGTGGTTTCTGCAGCACCACCGGTGCCCTGGTCCTGCCAATATGCCGGGCAAAGTCCGCCGCCAATGTTTCCTCCGTGCCGATGCCCTTGAGCTTTTTCAGCAACTTGCCGTGCCTGTAGAACAGCACCGTCGGCGTGCCGGTCACCAGCGGATGGCGCGGCGATTGGCTGGTATTGAGCATGTAGATATTGGCGCGATGCCGATACGGCTCGGCGATCTCACGAAATACCGGCCCGGCCCATTCGCAGGCGGGGCAGTGTTCGTTGGCGAAGTACAGGATCACCGGGCGCCAGGTTTTCAGGGCTTTGCGGTAGACCGGTGCCAGATTGGAAATTGTATTTGCAGCACTCATTGAAAACTCCTTTTCAACGACCTCGAAGGTTCGGTGACGTTAAAGGAGCGTGCAAACTGGGTCTACTGTCAGAAATTACAGGTGGCCCGTGGATTCGCGAGATTTTTCCCACTTTTATGAAAGACCGGCCCGACACGAAACCCGGAATTGTGGAATGTCGCGACGTGGTACCTTTTTTCACTCATCAAAAAGCGAAGCGGGAATAAAAGGATAGAAGTCGAACATCTCCTGGAGTGCTATTTTAAGCACCATTATTAGCACTCCAAGGAGCACCATCATGACTCATCTAGTTCTTTCTAATGTCGTAGCGAGTATTTCTGAATTGAAAAGAAATCCCATGGGTACTGTGGCCGCCGGTTGCGGTCAATCTGTTGCAATCCTCAATCGAAATGAGCCTGCGTTTTATTGTGTACCTGCAAAGGAGTATGAGGCGATGATGAATCGCCTTGAGGACCTGGAACTGATCGCACTCTGCAAGGAGCGAGAAAACGATCCAACCATCAAGGTTTCTATTGATGACCTATGAGCTGGAGTTTTCCGAGAAAGCCTGGAAGGAATGGAAAAAGCTTGATTCAGCACTACGGGATCAGTTCAAGAAAAAGCTCGCTACACGTCTGGTCAATCCTCATGTTCCTGCTGATCGACTCCGAGGGCTGGAAAACGCCTACAAAATCAAGCTTCGCAGTGCGGGCTTCAGGCTGGTCTACCGCGTAACGAACGAGGTGCTGGTTGTTACGGTGATCGCAGTAGGTAAAAGAGAGCGGGGGGAGATCTACGACAAGGCCGCCAGCCGTTAGATATTTCGAGAGTGCACGTTTTCAAGTACTAACCCCATTGCACCGAAGTAGCTCGTCCATGCGCCGATTGGGAACCTGCTACTCGCGCTGTGTAGCCTACGGTAGCGCAATCCCTCTGTAACCGGCGAAACACCATTCTTCGCATTTCCCACATCTCCTTGATTCCAAAAACATTTCAGCCCCCTACAGATTCCCTGCGTTTCCTGTGGCACACTTTCTGCTGTCTATTCCTTAGTAACAAACCGTGTTCCGGTATAGCGGAATAAACATCACCGTGGAGTGCTTGCCATGCATCGCCGTCCTTCTTTGTTCAAAGCGTGTGTTTTTGTTCTTGCGGCTTCGTCCGCTGTCATGGGTATGGCCCAGGCAGCCGACAGCAAGCTCGACAGTGTTCTGGCCCGGGGCAAGCTGATTGTCGGTACCGGCAGCACAAATGCGCCATGGCACTTTCAGGGCGCCGACGGCAAGTTGCAGGGTTTTGATATCGACATCGCCAGGATGGTGGCCAAGGGGCTGTTCAATGACCCGAACAAAGTCGAGTTCGTGGTGCAGTCGTCCGATGCGCGGATTCCCAATCTGCTGACCGACAAAGTCGACATGAGCTGCCAGTTCATCACCGTCACCGCCAGCCGTGCGCAGCAAGTGGCGTTCACCTTGCCGTACTACCGCGAAGGCGTCGGCCTGCTGCTGCCGACCAACAGCAAGTACAAGGAAATCGAAGACCTGCAGGCCGCTGGCGACAGCGTCACCGTGGCGGTGCTGCAAAACGTGTATGCCGAAGAACTGGTGCACCAGGCCTTGCCCAAAGCCAAGGTCGATCAGTACGACAGCGTCGACCTGATGTATCAGGCGGTGAACTCCGGCCGCGCCGATGCGGCCGCCACCGATCAGTCGTCGGTCAAATACCTGATGGTGCAGAACCCTGGCCGCTATCGCAGCCCGACTTACGCCTGGAGCCCGCAGACCTACGCCTGCGCGGTCAAACGCGGCGATCAGGACTGGCTGAACTTCGTCAACACCACCCTGCATGAGGCCATGACCGGCGTCGAGTTCCCGACCTATGCCGCTTCGTTCAAGCAATGGTTCGGTGTCGATCTGCCGTCGCCGGCCATCGGTTTCCCAGTCGAATTCAAATGATCCCGTGAGAGCGGGGCGCCTGAATCGCCCCGCTCAAGGTACTGCTGACCATGAACTATCAGTTGAACTTTGCCGCCGTATGGCGCGATTTCGACACCTTGCTGGCGGGGCTCGGTCTGGGCCTTGAACTGGCGCTGGTGTCGATCGCCATCGGCTGCGTGATCGGCCTGCTGATGGCGTTTGCCTTGCTGTCGAAGCACCGCGCCTTGCGGGTGCTGGCTTCGGTGTACGTCACGGTGGTGCGCAACACGCCGATTCTGGTGTTGATTCTGTTGATCTACTTTGCCTTGCCGAGCCTGGGGATCCGCCTGGACAAGATCCCGTCGTTCATCATCACCTTGTCGCTGTATGCCGGTGCCTATCTGACCGAAGTGTTCCGTGGTGGTTTGCTGAGCATCCCCAAAGGCCAGCGTGAAGCGGGGCTGGCCATCGGTCTCGGTGAATGGCAGGTCAAGGCCTACGTCACCGTGCCGGTGATGCTGCGCAATGTGTTGCCGGCGCTGTCGAACAACTTCATTTCGCTGTTCAAGGACACCTCGCTGGCCGCCGCGATTGCGGTGCCGGAGCTGACCTATTACGCGCGCAAGATCAACGTCGAGAGCTACCGGGTGATTGAAACCTGGCTGGTGACCACGGCGTTGTATGTCGCGGCCTGTTACCTCATTGCCATGCTGCTGCGTTACCTCGAGCAGCGTCTGGCGATCCGCCGATAGGAGGCTGCGATGTACGAATCCCCCAGTTGGTTGCATGAATTATGGGTGGCCCGCGAGACGTTGCTGCAGGGTTTCCTGACCAGTGTGCAGGTGTCGGCGCTGGCGATTCTGTTCGGTACGCTGCTCGGCGTTGTCACCGGTCTGGTGCTGACTTACGGCAGGTTCTGGATGCGCGCGCCGTTCCGTTTTTACGTCGACCTGATTCGCGGCACACCGGTGTTTGTGCTGGTGCTGGCCTGCTTTTATATGGCGCCGGCGCTGGGCTGGCAGATCAGCGCATTTCAGGCCGGTGCATTGGGCCTGACGCTGTTTTGCGGCTCGCACGTTGCCGAGATTGTGCGCGGGGCCTTGCAGGCACTGCCACGCGGGCAGATGGAAGCGAGCAAGGCAATCGGCCTGACGTTTTATCAGTCCCTCGGTTACGTGCTGCTGCCCCAGGCACTGCGGCAGATCCTGCCGACGTGGGTCAACTCGTCCACCGAAATCGTCAAGGCTTCGACCTTGCTCTCGGTGATCGGCGTGGCCGAATTGCTGCTCAGCACCCAACAGATCATCGCCCGGACCTTCATGACTCTGGAGTTCTACCTGTTCGCCGGTTTTCTGTTTTTCGTCATCAACTACGGCATCGAATTACTCGGCCGGCACATTGAAAAGCGGGTGGCCCTGCCATGACTCAAGCTCAAGTTTCCAACGTTCAGAACGACCAGCCGCTGCTGGACATCCGTGGCCTGCACAAGCAATACGGTGCAGTCGAAGTGCTCAAGGGCGTCGACCTGAGCATGCAGCGCGGCAACGTCGTGACGTTGATCGGCTCCAGCGGCTCGGGCAAGACCACGCTGCTGCGCTGCGTGAACATGCTCGAAGAATTCCAGGGCGGGCAGATCCTGCTCGACGGCGAGTCCATCGGCTACGACGAAGTCGCTGGCAAACGCGTGCGTCACGCGGAAAAAGTCATCGCCCGCCATCGCGCAATGACCGGCATGGCCTTCCAGCAATTCAATCTGTTTCCGCACCTCAGCGCGTTGCAGAACGTCACCCTGGGGCTGCTCAAGGTGAAGAAGATGCACAAGGACGAAGCCGTGGTGCTGGCCGAGAAATGGCTCGAACGCGTCGGCCTGCTGGAACGGCGCAATCACTTTCCCGGGCAGTTGTCCGGCGGTCAGCAACAGCGCGTGGCGATTGCCCGGGCGATCGCGATGAACCCGAGCCTGATGCTGTTCGACGAAGTCACCTCAGCCCTCGATCCGGAGCTGGTCGGCGAAGTGCTCAACGTGATCAAGGGCCTGGCCGAGGACGGCATGACCATGCTGCTGGTGACCCACGAGATGCGATTTGCCTTTGAGGTTTCGGACAAGATCGTTTTCATGAATCAGGGGCGGATCGAAGAGCAGGGGCCTCCCAAGGAACTGTTCGAACGCCCGCAATCGCCGCGCCTGGCTGAGTTTCTCAAGAGCACGCGGTTTTAATTTTTGCTTTGTAATCAGGAGAAGTACCCATGAGCATTACCCGTTACGGTACCGGCAGCACCGCCGCCGGCGGCCAGCCCCGTCCATTCGCTCGCGCCGTTGAAGCGGATGGCTGGCTGCACGTGTCCGGCCAGGTGCCGGCGGTGGATGGCGAGATCATCGTTGGCGGCATCGTCGAGCAGACCCACCAGACCATGAAAAACCTGATCGCGATTCTCGAAGAGGCCGGTTATGGCCTGGAAGACGTGGTGCGGGCCGGGGTGTGGCTGGATGATCCGCGGGATTTCAGCAGCTTCAACAAGGTCTTCGGCGAATACTTCAAACCTGAACACGCCCCGGCACGGGCCTGTGTGCAGGCGAGCATGATGGTCGATTGCAAGGTCGAGATCGATTGCATCGCCTACAAGAAAAAGGCCTGATTCTCGCTGGCTCTTGTAGGAGCTGCCGAAGGCTGCGATCTTTTGGCAATTTTGGATGCACCACAAAGGCAAGATCAAAAGATCGCAGCCTGCGGCAGCTCCTGCAAAGGAATTTTAAGTGAGTACTGACATGACCGAAGACACCATCAAACGCCGGGCCCGCGGTCTGGATAGGGCGTTCGATATTCTCGATTTCCTCAAGGAAATCGGCCAGCCGCTGCGCCCCAACGACATCGCCAACGGCATCGGCAGCCCGAAATCCACGGTCTACGAACTGGTGGCCTCGCTGCTCGAACGACGGATTCTGGAACCGGTGGGCAAGGACGGTCACGTCTATCTCGGTCGCCAGTTGTACTTCCTCGGGCAGGCGCATCTGCGTCATTTCGACCTCAGTCGCGAGGCCGATCACGCCTTGCAGGAGATCGTCAGCCAGACCCGGGAAACCGCGCAGATGTGCCTGCTCAACGGGCGCAAATACACGGTGGCGCTGATGAAGGAGGGCGAGCGGCATTTCCGCATTTCGTCCGACATCGGCGAAAACGCGCCGATCCCGTGGACCGCTTCCGGGCGCCTGCTGCTGGCGCACCTTAGTGATCAACAGATCATCGACCTGATCGACGAAGACGACTACATCCTGCCCGACGGCGAACGCCTGCCGCTGGAGCGCTTTCTGGCGGAGATCCGTCAGGCCGGCATCGACGGCTTCTTCTCGTTCGACAGCGTCGCCGACACCTTCACCCATTGCTTCGCCGCGCCGGTCAAAGATCCCGGCGGCGTTGCCATTTGCACCCTGTGCATCGTCGCCCCACGGGCCGATGCGAAGAACAATTACGACGACTATCGCCGAGTGCTGATCGAGAGCGCCAACAGCCTCGCCCGGCGAATCAACGAATAACCGCGGCTGCCTGCCGGCCGCGACAGTGAGGAGTTCGACCATGACGACTGCCATCAATTCTGCTGTGGAAAAGGGCGACGCCGCCATCGGCGCGCATCTGGTGCGTGACGTCAGCCTGCCGGCGCTGGTGCTGCACCGCGAGGCGCTGGAGCACAACATTCGCTGGATGCAGACGTTCGTCAGCGACAGCGGCGCGGAGCTGGCGCCCCACGGCAAGACCAGCATGACCCCGGCCCTGTTCCAGCGTCAGCTCGACGCCGGGGCCTGGGGCATCACCCTCGCCAGCGCCACGCAGACCCGCGCCGCGTATGCCCACGGCGTGCGCCGGGTGTTGATGGCCAACCAACTGGTCGGCACGCCGAACATGGCGCTGATTGCCGATCTGCTGGCGGACCCGGCGTTCGAGTTCTATTGCATGGTCGATCACCCGGACAACGTTGCCGACCTCGGCGCCTACTTCGCCTCGCGCGGGGTCAAGTTGAACGTGATGATCGAATACGGCGTGGTCGGCGGCCGTTGCGGTTGCCGCAGCGAGCAGGAAGTCATCGAACTGGCCAAGGCGATCAACGCGCAACCGGCGCTGGCCCTGACGGGCATCGAAGGCTACGAAGGGGTGATCCACGGCGATCACGCCGTCAGTGGCATTCGCGAATTTGCCGCGTCGCTGGTGCGCCTGGCGGTGCAACTGCAAGACAGCGGCGCATTCGCCATTCCCAAGCCGATCATCACCGCCTCGGGTTCGGCGTGGTACGACCTGATCGCCGAGTCGTTCGAAACACAGAACGCGAGCGGACGCTTCCTCAGCGTGCTGCGCCCGGGCAGTTATGTGGCCCACGACCATGGCATCTACAAGGAAGCGCAGTGCTGCGTGCTTGATCGTCGCAGCGACCTGCATGAAGGCCTGCGCCCGGCGCTGGAAGTCTGGGCGCATGTGCAATCGCTGCCGCAGCCGGGGTTTGCGGTGATCGCCCTCGGCAAGCGCGACGTGGCGTTCGACGCCGGCCTGCCGGTGCCGTTGCTGCGCTACAAGGCCGGTGTGCTGCCGGCGCTGGGCGACGATGTCGGTGCGTGCAAGGTCACGGCGGTGATGGACCAGCACGCGTTCATGACCGTGGCGCCTGGGGTTGAGCTGCGGGTGGGCGATATCATTGCCTTCGGCACTTCGCACCCGTGCCTGACGTTCGACAAGTGGCGGGTGGGGTTGCTGGTGGATGAGCAGTTGACGGTGGTCGAGAGCATGGAGACCTGTTTCTGAGGTCCGATACCGAGGCGCGGCCAATCGCGAGCAGGCTCACTCCTACAGTTGAAACGCGTTCCCCTGTAGGAGTGAGCCTGCTCGCGATGAGGGCCGCTCAAACACCAGCGAATCAGCAGAGACACACCCGATGACCACCCTCAGCCCCCTGGGCCCGAACACCCCGCGCATCGCCCTGATCGGCGAGTGCATGATCGAACTCCAGCACCGTGCAGACGGCAGCCTGCAGCAAAGCTTCGGTGGCGACACGTTGAACACCGCGGTCTATCTGTCCCGCGCCCTCGGCGATCAAGCGCAGGTCGATTACGTCACCGCGCTCGGCGATGACAGTTTCAGCGACGCCATGTGCCAGAGCTGGGCCGAAGAAGGCATTGGCCTCGAGTTAGTGCAGCGTCTGCCCGGTCGTTTGCCGGGCCTGTACTGCATTCAGACCGATGCCAACGGCGAGCGGCGTTTCCTCTACTGGCGCAATGAAGCGGCCGTGCGCGATTGCTTCACCACCCCGGCGGCCGAGCCGATTCTGGCGGCGCTGGCCGATTACGACGTGGTGTATTTCAGCGGCATCACCCTCGCGGTGCTGGGCGTCAAGGGCCGCGAGCGCTTGATCCAGACGTTGATCGAAGCCCGACAGCGTGATGCGCGGATCGTCTTCGACAACAACTATCGACCGCGTTTGTGGGCGTCACAGGAAGAGGCCCGGGCGGCGTATCGCAGCGTGTTGCCGTATGTTGATCTGGCGTTGCTGACGGTGGAGGACGAGCAGGCGTTGTTCCATTTTGCTGACTGCGAGGCGGTATTCGAGGCGTATGCGCAGATCGGCACGCCGGAAGTGGTGCTCAAGCGCGGCGCCGAGGCGTGCCTGATTCGCTGTGATGGCGAGGCGTTCGAAGTGCCGGCGCAGCAGGTCGACAAGGTCGTGGACACCACGGCGGCGGGTGATTCGTTCAGTGCGGCGTATCTGGCGAGGCGGTTGCTGGGGGGCAGTCCCGCAGAGGCGGCGGAGGCTGGGCATTTGCTGGCGAGCAAGGTGATTCAAGTGCCGGGGGCATTGATTCCGAAAGAATGAGTGTTCTTGTGGCGAGGGAGCTTGCTCCCGCTCGACTGCGCAGCAGGCGCAAGCCTTATTGGGGCGGCTCCGCCACCCAGCGGGAGCAAGCTCCCTCGCCACAAACGCCCGAAAGCAAAGCCTTCAGTCGCGGAAAAACACTTGCACCAGGTGATAACCGAACTTGCTCTTGATCGGCCCGTGCACCGTACGCAACGGCTTCTTGAAGATCACCGCATCAATCGCGCCGACCATCTGCCCCGGCCGCACTTCACCCAAGTCGCCGCCACGTTTGCCGGACGGGCAGGTCGAGTATTTCTTCGCCAGCACATCAAACGCTTCGCCCTTGGCAATGCGTTGTTTGAGCTGTTCGGCCTCTTCGGCGGTTTTCACCAGAATGTGGCGGGCTTGGGCTTTCATCGTGCGATACCTGTAACGGGGTGACGGCGGGGCGCGGGATTATGCCTCAAGTGACGGCGTCTGGTTGATCATCGTGCGGATCTTATTCGCCAGCTCATCAACCGAAAACGGCTTGGCGACCATGTCCATGCCATCCTCGAGAAAACCTTGGCGCTCGGCGGCTTTCTGCGCATAACCGGTCATGAACAGCACTTTCAGCCCCGGTCGATGCTGACGGGCGATCTCCGCCAGTTGCCGGCCATTCATGCCCGGCAGGCCGACGTCGGTCACCAGCAGGTCCACGCGCAGCTCCGACTCCAGCAGCGGCAGGGCGGCGCTGGCGTCGGCGGCTTCGTGGGCGAGGTAACCCAGTTCCTTGAGCAGGTCGAGGACCAGCATGCGCACGGCCGGGTCATCTTCGACCACCACCACGGTTTCGCCACAGGTGGCCGTCGGCGCGGCGCTGACGGTTTCGACGACTGGCCGCTCCGGCTCCATCAGGTTCAGGCGCGGCAGGTACAGGCGCACGCAGGTGCCCTGATCCGGCAGGCTGTCGAGGCTGACATGGCCGCCGGACTGCTGGGCGAAACCATAAATCATCGACAGCCCCAGGCCGGTGCCCTGGCCGATCGGTTTGGTGGTGAAGAACGGATCGAACGCCTTGGCGCGCACCGACGGGGTCATGCCGCTGCCATTGTCGCTGACCGCCAGCATCAAGTAGTCGCCGGCCTTGACCGGTTCGAGGGTGGTGATGTCGTTGCCGTCGAGGTAGACGTTGCGGGTTTCGATCAGCAGTTCGCCGCCGTTGGGCATCGCATCCCGGGCATTGATCACCAGGTTGAGCAGGGCGTTTTCCAACTGGCTGACGTCGGTGCTGATCGGCCACACATCCTCGGCCAGACGCAGGGTGAGGCGGATCGGATCGCCCTTGGTGCGGCGGATCAAGTCCTCCAGCGAATGAATCAGCTCGTTGACGTCGAGGGTCTTGCGGTCCAGCGACTGCCGACGCGAGAACGCCAGCAGGCGATGGGTCAGCGCGGCGGCCCGATTGGCCGATGACACCGCCGCTTCGGTAAAACGCCCGATTTCATGCGAGCGGCCATCGGCGATGTAGCGCTGCATCAGGTCGAGGCTGCCGATGATCCCGGTGAGCATGTTGTTGAAGTCGTGGGCAATGCCGCCGGTGAGCTGGCCGACGGCTTCCATCTTCTGTGCATGGCGCAGCGCATCTTCGGCGCGCTCGCGTTCGAACATTTCGTTCTGCAGGCGCTGATTGGCCTGGGCCAGTTGTTCGGTGCGGGCGCTGACCCGTTCCTCAAGCGTTTCGTTGAGATTGCGCAGGGCTTCTTCGGTCTTTTTCCGTTCGCTCTCGTCGATCACGAAAATGTAGAAACCGTTGACCGCGCCATCGGCACCGTGGCGCGGCAGGTAATTCATCAGTGCGTGGCGGTTGCTGCCATCGCGGTGCTGGGTGTACAGGCTGAAGGAGCAGGGCCGCCCGGCCAGCGCTTCGGCGATGTACGGCAAGCGCAGGAAGTAGGCTTCTTCGCCGATCACTTCGCGAATGGTCCGGCCATACAGTTCCTGCGGCGTGAGGCCGTACCAGTCCAGGTAGGCCGCGTTGTTCAGGCGGAAGCGTTCCTCATGGTCGACGTAACTGATGAGGATCGGCATGGCGTTGATGATCAGTTGCAATTCGGTCTGGCTTTGACGCAGCGCCTGCTCGGTGTGTTTGCGCTCGGTCAGGTCCAGCGCCGCGCCCAGAAAGCGCACCGGCCGACCGTGGTGATCCTTATAGCAGCGCCCCCGGGCAAACACCCAGCGCAGTTCGCCATCGGCGCGCAGCAGGCGATATTCCTCGGCGTATTCGGTGCCATGGGTGATGCAGTGCTTGATGCTGCGGGCGATCAGGGCGCGATCTTCGGGATGCACGCCTTGCAGGTAATCGCTGATCGGCAACTGGCTGGCCAATGCCGGGTCGACGCCGTGCAGTTGCGCGAAATGGGCGTCGGCGATGAAGCGGTCTTCGCCGATGTCCCAGTCCCAGGTGCCGACCGCATCGGTCGCGGCCAGTGCCAGTTGCAGGCGCTCTTCGGTGTTGCGCTGGGACTCGAGGCTTTCTTCGGAGCGGCGTTGCAGCTCGAGGGCAATGCGCCGGCGTTCGTTGGTTTCGATGGCCGTTACCAGAATGCCCGCCACGTGCGCGTTCTCGTCACGGATAGGGCTGTAGGTCAGGTCCAGCCAGAAGTCGGATTCCTTGCCGTCGCGCTGCAGGGTAAATCGGCGTTCGCTGTAGGTGCGCACCTGGCCTTGTAGGACGGCTCGATAAATCGGGTCGGTAAACTCTTCAAGTTCCGGCCATATAAGGTGCGCCGGCTGTCCGAAAGCGTGCGGATGCTTGCTTCCGGCCAGCATCGCAAAGCCATTGTTATAGATCTGCGTGAGTTGCGGCCCCCACAACAGCAGCATCGGCATCGGCGAGTGAATCACAATGTCCACCGCGGTGCGCAGGCTTTGCGGCCAGGTGCCAGCGGCGCCCAGCGGAGTCCGACTCCAGTCGGTGCGGGCGATCAAGGCTTGGGCATCATCGGGGGTGGGAGCTGCGTTCATCACATCTATCCTGAGCGTCGGTCAGTGCGGCGGCGTCGACTATTCTTGCACTTGCGGTAGACGCTGTATGGCCCGTTACGTCACGACACTGGGTCATTTCTGTTCATTGAAGGCTTCGCGGGTGCTTTTTGCCATGGAAATCGATGCACTGTTGATCCGCCTGTCGAGCCAGCACGGCTCCGACCTGTTTCTGTCCACGGGCGCGCCACCGAGTGCGCGCATCGACGGGGTGCTGACGCCGTTCAGCGAGCGACCGTTCAAGCCCGGTGAAGTCCAGGCCATCGCCCACTCCCTGATGGACGCCGAGCAGCGGCGCGAGTTCGATCGGGATCTGGAAATGAACCTGGCGATTTCACGCACCGGCATCGGGCGCTTTCGGGTGAACATCTTCAAGCAACGCAACGACGTGTCGATTGTGATCCGTAACGTCAAACTTGATATCCCGCGCTTCGAAGACCTCAAACTGCCGCCGGTGCTGCTGGAAACGGTGATGCTCAAACAGGGGTTGATCCTGTTCGTCGGCGCCACCGATTCCGGCAAATCCACCTCGCTGGCCGCGCTGATCGATCACCGCAACCGGCACAGCAGCGGGCACATCATCACCATCGAAGATCCGGTGGAGTATATCCATCGCCACAAGCGTTCGATCATCAATCAGCGTGAGGTCGGCGTCGATACCCGCAGTTTCCAGGCCGCGCTGAAGAACACCCTGCGCCAGGCCCCGGACGTGGTGTTGATCGGCGAAATCCGCGACCGCGAAACCATGGAGCATGCCCTGACGTTCGCCGATACCGGGCATCTGGTGCTGTCGACCCTGCACGCGCACAACGCCAATCAGGCGCTGGACCGAATCGTCAATCTGTTCCCTGAAGAGCGCCGCCCGCAGCTGCTGCATGCGCTGGGCAACAATCTCAAGGCGTTTGTCTCGCAACGGCTGGTGCGCACGCTGGACGGTCAGCGGCGGGCGGCGGTCGAAGTGATGCTGGGCACACCGACCATCGCCGACCTGATCCGCCGCAACGAGCTGGGCGAACTCAAGGCCATCATGGACAAGTCTGCCGAGGTCGGCATGCAGACCTTCGATGCGGCGCTGTACGCGCTGGTGGTGGAGGGGGTGATCAGCGAAGACGAGGCGCTCAAGCATGCCGATTCACAAAACAATCTGCGCCTGCGTCTGAAGCTGCATGCCGAAGCGGCGCCAACGCCTCAACCTCCATCATCGGGCGACTGGGGCTTGATGGACTGACGCTTCAGCCCTGTGGGAGCAGGCTCGCTCCCACAAGGGATTGGCGGTCAGTCCGACAGCTCCGGGCGATTGCGAAACTGCTCCAATGCCTCAGGATTGGCCAATGCATCGGTGTTTTTCACCGGCTCACCGTGCACCACATTGCGCACGGCGAGTTCGACCACTTTGCCGCTGATGGTGCGTGGAATGTCGGTGACGGCAACGATCTTCGCCGGCACATGACGCGGGGTGGTGTTGGCGCGGATCACTTGGCGGATCTGCTGTTGCAGGGTTTCATCCAGCGCCATGCCCTCCTGCAAACGCACGAACAGCACCACACGCACATCGTCCTGCCATTGCTGCCCGATGGCGACGCTGTCCAGCACCTGCGGGACTTTCTCCACCTGACGATAGATTTCCGCGGTGCCGATACGCACGCCGCCGGGGTTGAGCACGGCGTCGGAGCGGCCGTGAATCAGCATCGCGCCGTGGGGCAATTGTTCGGCGTAATCGCCTTGGGCCCAGACCCCGGGGAACAGGCTGAAATAGGATTTGCGCAGCTTTTCGCCATCCTCATCGTGCCAAAGCCCGATGGGCATCGCCGGGAAGTGCAGGGTGCAGACCAGTTCACCTTTCTCGCCAACCACGGCGACGCCCGCGTCATTCCACACCTCTACCGCCATGCCCAGGCTCTTGCCCATGATTTCGCCGCGACGCACCGCTGACATCGGGTTGCCGTTGACGAAGCACGACACCACATCGGTGCCGCCCGACATCGACGCCAGGCACACATCGCGCTTGAAGTCGCGGTAGACGAAGTCGTAGCTCTGCGGCGACAGCGCGGAACCGGTACAGAGCAAGGTCTTCAGGCTGCTCAGGTCATGGCTTTGAGCAGGCTTGATGCCGCTGCTTTCCAGTGTCGCGAGAAACTTGGGGCTGGTGCCGAACACGCTGATGCGCTCATCGTCGATCAAGTCGAGCAGGCGTTGGTTATCCAGATGAAACGGCGAACCGTCATACAGCACCACCGCGCTGCCGACCGCGAGGGCCGAGACCAGCCAGTTCCACATCATCCAGCCGCAGGTGGTGTAGTAAAACAACCGGTCACCGGGGCCGAGATCGACGTGCAGACCGTGCTCCTTGGCATGCTGCAACAGCACGCCGCCGGTGCTGTGCACAATGCATTTCGGCACGCCGGTGGTGCCGCTGGAATACAGCACGTACAGCGGATGATTGAACGGCACCGGGACGAAATGCGGTGCGCTGCCGGGTTGGTAGAAATCGTCCCACAACGTGACGTTGGCGCGGGTGTGATAGTCCTCGGCACGGGCCTGCGGGCGGGCGTAGGGCACGATGATCAACTGTTGCAGCGACGGCAGTTGCGCGAGGATTTCGTTGACCTTGGTGGTCTGGTCGATGTCTTTGCCGGCGTAACGGTAGCCGGCGCAGGTGATCAGCGCCTTGGGTTCGATCTGGCCGAAACGGTCTATGACGCCGTGGGTGCCGAAGTCGGGCGACGAGCACGACCAGATCGCGCCGAGGCTGGTGGTCGCGAGCATCGCCACCAGGGTCTGCCAGGTGTTGGGCATGCAGGCGGCCACGCGGTCGCCGAGGCCGACACCGGCGGCTTGCAGGCTGGCCTGAAAACCGCCGACCTGCTCGGCCAGTTCGGCCCAGGTCAGTTGTTCGCGCTGACCGTTTTCCGCCACGGCGATCACCGCTACGGCATCGTCGCGGCGGCGCAGCAGGTGTTCGGCGAAGTTCAGGGTCGCGCCGGGAAACCACTCGGCGCTGGGCATTTGCGCGCCTTTACGCAGGACGGCGTCGGGCCGGGTGTGAAAGCAGATATCGAAAAAGTCGACGATGGCCTGCCAGAACGCCTCGCGTTGTTCGACGCTCCAGCGGTGCAGGTCGCTGTAGCTGCTCAGGGCCAGGCCATGCCGCTGATTGATCGCGCGGCGGAACTGGTCCATGCGCGATTGGGCGATACGCTCGGCGTCGGGTTGCCAGAGGATGTCGGACATTGGGTTGCCTCTTGTTGTATTGGTCAAGCACATAGACCTGGGTGCAGCACTTGCTTCTGTGGCGAGGGAGCTTGCTCCCGATCGGCTGCGCAGCAGTCGTCACTGGCCGGGGGGCGGCTTCGCCACCCAGCGGGAGCAAGCTCCCTCGCCACAGCGGTTTGCTCGGCAAAATCGGCGCAGCATTACTGCGCCAACCACCCCCCATCAATATTCCACGCCGCCCCGCGCACCTGGCTCCCAGCTTCGCTGCACAAGAACAGCACCAGTTCCCCCAGATGCTGCGGCGTGACGAATTCCAGCGACGGCTGTTTTTCGGCGAGCAGATCATGCTGCGCCTGTTGAGGGTCGACGCCCTTGGCTGCCCGGTCGTCGATCTGTTTCTGCACCAGCGGCGTCAGCACCCAGCCCGGGCAGATGGCGTTGCAGGTGACGTTGCTGGTGGCCGTTTCCAGTCCGACCACTTTGGTCAAACCGATCACCCCGTGCTTGGCCGCGACATACGCGGCTTTGCCGGTCGATCCCACTTGGCCGTGCACCGAGGCAATATTGACGATCCGCCCCCAGCCCTTGGCGCGCATTCCCGGCAGGCTCAGGCGGGTGCTGTGAAACACCGACGACAGGTTGATCGCGATGATCGAGTCCCAGCGCTCTACCGGAAACTCCTCCACCGCGGCCACGTGCTGAATCCCGGCGTTGTTGACCAGAATGTCGACACCACCGAATTCGCGCTCGGCGTAAGCGATCATCTCGGCAATCTGTGCCGGATCGCTGACGTCGGCCGGGTGATGGCCGACCTTGCCCCCGAACTGGCCGACTTCGGCGATCACGCTCGAGGCATCGCCGAAACCGTTGAGAATCAGGTTGGCGCCGGCCTTGGCCAGGCTCAGGGCGATGCCCAGGCCGATGCCGCTGGTGGAACCGGTAACCAGTGCGGTCTTGCCGGAAAGAGTGGTCATGAATACCTCACACAATGCCAGTGGCGTAGAAAGTGCCGATCACGACGAAGACCGCCAGGGTCTTGATCAGCGTAATACAGAAAATGTCTTTGTAGGCTTCGCGGTGGGTCAGGCCGGTGACCGCCAGCAAGGTGATCACCGCGCCGTTGTGCGGCAGCGTATCCATGCCGCCGCTGGCCATCGCGGCCACGCGGTGCAGCACTTCCAGCGGAATGTTCGCCGCATGCGCCGCGGCAATGAACTGCTCGGACATCGCCGCCAGCGCGATGCTCATGCCGCCCGACGCCGAACCGGTAATCCCGGCCAGCAGGGTGACCGTGATCGCTTCGTTGACCAGTGGATTGGGAATTTGCTTGAGCCAGTCGGCCAGCACCAGGAAACCCGGCAACGAGGCGATCACCGCGCCGAAACCGTATTCGGAAGCGGTGTTCATCGCCGCCAGCAACGCGCCGCTGACCGCGCTTTTGCTGCCCTCGGCGAGTTTGCTGCGGATCGCTTTAAAGCCGAACGCCAGTACCATCAGGATGCCGATCAGCAAGGCCGCTTGCACCGCCCAGATCGCGGTGAGTTTGGCGATTTCCGTGGTCACCGGCGTGGCCATCCCCGGCAGCGCGAGGCTGTGAGTCTTGCCGTACCACTGCGGAATCCACTGGGTGAACAGCAGGTTCATGATGCCCACTGCCAGCAGCGGCGACAGGGCGATCCACGGGTTCGGCAACTTGAGGTCCTCAGCCGTTTCCGGTTCGTTACGCAACTCGGTGCCATAACCTTCGCCGGCGCGCTGGGCCTTGTTGCGCTGGCGCTGCAGGAACAGCATGCCGGCGCAGAACACGAAAATCGTACCGATCACGCCCAGCCACGGCGCCGCCCACGCGGTGGTGTTGAAAAAGGTGCTGGGGATGATGTTCTGAATCTGCGGGGTGCCGGGCAGGGCGTCCATGGTGAACGAGAACGCGCCGAGGGCAATGGTCGCCGGAATCAGCCGCTTGGGAATGTTGCTCTGGCGGAACATCTCCGCGGCAAACGGATACACCGCAAACACCACCACGAACAGCGACACGCCGCCGTAGGTAAGCAGGGCGCAGACCAGCACGATCACCAGCATCGCCTGGCGGGTGCCAAGCAGGCGAATCGCCGCCGCAACGATCGAACGGGAGAACCCCGACAACTCGATCAACTTGCCGAACACGGCGCCGAGCAGGAATACCGGGAAATACAGTTTGATGAAGCCGACCATTTTTTCCATGAACACCCCGGTAAAGGCGGGGGCGACGGCAGAAGGATCGGTGAGCAGAACAGCGCCGAGCGCGGCGATCGGGGCGAAGAGGATAACGCTGTAGCCACGGTACGCGGCGAGCATCAGCAGCGCGAGGGCGGCCAAGGCAATGATCACACTCATGGAGTGTCTCCAGGGATTGTTATTTTTGTGGGTGTTGCGGGTGTAGGAGAGGCGTTAGCGAGATCTGTGCCAGATATTCAAGTTGTTGAAATATAAGGGTTTATTGTTTTTCTGAAGATGTATTTGAAAAATTTGTCTCTGTTTTGAGATTGTAGCGGCCGATGCGGCGCCATCGCGAGCAGGCTCACTCCTACAAGTTGCGGAACAAACCGATCAAATGTAGGAGTGAGCCTGCTCGCGATGCTTTTAATCTCATAATCGAGATTTGAATCTCTCTATTGAGACTCAGCGATGCCCAAGGCCAACATTTTTTTGTACAGCGTCGACCGACCCAACCCCAGGCGAGCCGCCGCCTCTGGCACCTTGCCCGCGCATTGCGCGAGGGCGGACTGGATCAGTTGCCGGTCGAACCGCTGGCGCGCCTGGGCGAATGTCTCGTCGGCCAAAGTCTCCAGCGCCGGTGCTGCCGACGGGCGTTCAACCGGGGTAAACGTGCCGATGGAACTGCGAATATCCTCTTCGGTGAGGATCAGGTCGTCACTGAGCAGTGCCGCCCGTTCCAGCACGTTGCGCAACTCACGGATGTTCCCCGGCCAGGCGTGCTGGCCGAGCAGATCCAGCGCCGCGCGGCTCAGTTCATGCTGACTACGCAGCTCTTCAAGGATCGCTTCGCTGAGCGCCGGCAAATCATCGAGGCGTTCACGCAGCGGCGGAACATGGATCGGCAGTACGTTGAGGCGGTAATACAGGTCGGCGCGGAACTCGCCGCGCTTTATCGCGGCTTGCAGATCAGTCGATGTCGCCGCGATCACCCGCACATCGCTTTGAATCACATCGTTGGAGCCGACCGGTTCGAATTCCTTTTCCTGCAATACCCGCAGCAGTTTGCTTTGTAGCGGGAGCGGCATGTCGCCAATCTCGTCGAGAAACAGCGTGCCGCCCTGGGCGATCTGCAACTTGCCGCTGCGACCCTTGCGGTCAGCGCCGGTAAACGCCCCGGGTGCAGTGCCGAAAAATTCCGCCTCAAGCAACGCTTCGGGAATCGCTGCACTGTTGATGCTGACGAAGGCTTTATGGGCGCGAGGCGAGGCGCCGTGAATTGCCTGGGCCAGCAGCTCCTTGCCGGTGCCGGTCTCGCCGAGCAGCAGCACCGGCGAGTCGGTGCTGGCACTGCGCCGGGCGCGGCGTTTGACTTCAAGGCTGGCGGTGCTGGTGCCGATGAAATGGGCGAAATTGTATTTGGTCTGCCGGGCCCGAAGCAGGGAACGGGTCGAGGCCAGCTCTTCCTGCATGCTCAGGTAGCGCTTGAGCATCGGCGACAGCGTGCGCAATTCATCGAACAGGGCAAAACCGATAGCGCCGATCACTGCCCCAGCGTCGTCATGGATCGGCAGGCGCATCACCACCAGCGGCTCTTTCGGCGTGTCCTGCATGTCCAGCAGGATCGGCCGGCCGGTGCGTACCACTTCGCGTAGCAAACTGCCGGGGATCACGCTTTCGCAGGGTTGGCCGATGGCTTTTTTCGCCGACTCAAGACCAAAACGCCGGGCATATCGCTCATTCATCCAGACGATATTGGCATCCCGGTCAACAATCACCGTGCCTTCGCTGGACTGCTCGATGATCTCGAACAGCGAGCGGATCGCCAGCGTGCGAACGCGTTGGTAGTCCTTGAGGCTTTCGGTGCTGTTCATCTGACAGATCCTGAATGTGTTTCGGCTGTGGCGACGCCATCGCGAGCAGGCTCACTCCTGCATTTGAAATGCGTTCCACTGTAGGAGTGAGCCTGCTCGCGATAGATGTGACTCGGTATCAAGGCATGCGCCAGATTATGCCTACCCCGGATGTGCCGCCGCCAACAGCTCTTTGGTGTAAGGATGCTGCGGCGAATCGAATACCTCATGGCTGGCGCCGCGCTCGACCACCTTGCCGTCCTTGATCACGATCATGTCGTGGGCCAGCGCCCGCACCACTGCCAGGTCGTGGCTGATGAACAGATAGGTCAAACCGTGTTTTTCCTGCAGGTCGCGGAGCAGGGCGACCACTTGTTTCTGCACGGTACGGTCGAGGGCCGAGGTCGGCTCGTCGAGCAGGATCAGCGCCGGTTTCAGCACCAGTGCCCGGGCGATGGCGATGCGCTGGCGCTGGCCGCCGGAAAACTCGTGCGGGTAACGGTGACGACTGTCGGGGTCGAGACCGACTTCCTTGAGCACGCGGATCACCTGTTCATCGCACTCTTCGGCGCTGGACTGACAGTGCACCTCCAGCCCTTCGCTGATGATCTGCGCCACCGACATCCGTGGGCTGAGGCTGCCGAACGGGTCTTGAAACACCACCTGCATCTGCCGGCGCCACGGTCGCAACTGCTTCTGGTCGAGGCCGTCGAGGGCGGCGCCCTGAAAGCGGATACTGCCCTCGGAGTCGAGCAGCCGCAGAATCGCCTGGCCCAAGGTCGATTTGCCCGAGCCGGATTCGCCGACAATGCCCAGGGTTTTGCCGCGCTGGATATTCAGGCTGATGCCGTCCACCGCCCGCAGGTATTGTTTGCGCTCGAACAGCCCGCCACCGACGACGAATTCGACTCGCAGGTCATCGACTTCCAACACGTTCTCACGCTCGTCCCGGGGCAATGCTTCGCCCTCCGGTTCGGCGTTGAGCAGCACGCAGCTGTAAGGGTGCTTCGGCTCGGTGAACAGGGTTTCGCACGGCGCCTGCTCGACGATTTCGCCAGCCTTCATCACGCACACCCGTTGCGCAATGCTGCGCACCAGATTGAGATCGTGGCTGATCAGCAGCAGCGACATGCCCAGACGCTGCTGCAAGGATTTGAGCAGCAGCAGGATCTTGCGCTGCACCGTCACGTCGAGCGCGGTGGTCGGCTCGTCGGCAATCAGTAGCTCCGGTTCGCAGGCCAGAGCCATGGCGATCATCACCCGTTGCCGTTGCCCGCCGGACAGTTGGTGCGGGTATGCCTTGAGGCGCTCTGTGGGTTTCTGAATGCCCACCAGTTCCAGCAGTTCGAGAATCCGCTGTTGCGCCGCTTTACCGCCCAGGCCGCGATGCACCAGCAGGGTTTCGCCGATCTGCTTTTCGATAGTGTGCAGAGGGTTGAGCGAGGTCATCGGCTCCTGGAAGATCATCGCGATGCGATTGCCGCGCAGTTCGCGCAGCACCTTCGGATCGGCGCCGACCAGCTCCTGACCGCGATAGCGAATGCTGCCGCTGGTTTGCGCATCACCTTGCGGGAGCAATTGCAGGATCGAATGCGCGGTCACCGATTTGCCCGAGCCCGACTCGCCCACCAGGGCCAGGCATTCGCCGGGGCGGATGTCCAGGCACAGGTTGCGCACCGCTGGCTGGCCATGGAAGGCGACATTGAGGTCACGGATTTCGATCAGGTTATCAGTCATGGTCGCACTTCAGGATCGTGGATCGAACGCGTCGCGTAACGCTTCGCCAATGAACACCAGCAAGGAAAGAATCAACGCCAGGGTAAAGAATGCCGTCAGCCCGAGCCACGGCGCTTGCAGGTTCTGCTTGCCCTGGCCGATCAATTCGCCCAGCGAGGCACTGCCGGCGGGCATGCCGAAACCGAGGAAGTCGAGGGCGGTGAGGGTGGAAATGGCCCCGGTCAGAATGAACGGCAAGTAACTCAACGTCGCGTTCATCGCATTGGGCAGGATGTGTCGGACAATCACCTTGCGGTCACTCAGGCCGAGGGCTCGCGCCGCCTTGACGTATTCCAGATTGCGCCCGCGCAGGAACTCGGCGCGCACCACATCCACCAGCGCCAGCCACGAAAACAGCGCCATGATGCCCAGCAGCCACCAGAAATTCGGCTCGACGAAACCAGACAGGATGATCAGCAGGTACAACACCGGCAACCCGCTCCAGACTTCCAGCAGACGCTGTCCGAGCAGATCGACCCAGCCGCCGTAATAGCCTTGCAGGGCGCCGGCGGCAATGCCGATCAGGGCGCTGATGGCGGTCAGCATCAAGGCAAACAGGATCGACACCCTGGCGCCGAAAATCACCCGTGCCAACACGTCACGGGCCTGATCGTCCGTGCCCAGCCAGTTGACCTTTGATGGTGGGCTCGGGGCCGGTTGGTTGAGGTCGTAGTTAGGTGTGTCGTCGCTGAACGGGATCGGCGGGAACAGCAGCCAGCCGCCGTCCTTGCGGATCAGGTTCTGCACATAGTCACTGCGATAATCGGCCTGGAACGGCAGTTGTCCGCCAAATTCCTGCTCGGTGTAACGCTTGAACACCGGGAAATAGAACTGGCCCTGATAGCTGACGACCAGCGGTTTGTCGTTGGCGATCAGTTCACCGCCCAGCGTCACGATGAACAGTCCGATGAACAGCCATAGCGACCACCAGCCACGGCGGTTTTTCTTGAAGCGCGCAAAACGGCGACGGCCCAGAGGCGAGAGCTTGAACATCAGGCGTTCCTCGCGGCGAAGTCGATGCGTGGATCGACCAGGGTGTAGCACAGGTCGCCGATCAGTTTTATCAAGAGGCCAAACAGGGTAAAGATGAACAGCGACCCGAACACCACCGGATAGTCCCGGGAAACCGCCGCTTCGTAACTCATGCGACCGAGACCGTCGAGGGAGAAGATCACTTCGATCAGCAGCGAGCCGGCAAAGAACACGCTGATGAACGCCTGCGGAATCCCCGACACCACCAGCAGCATTGCATTGCGGAAGACGTGACCGTAGAGCACGCGGCGTTCGCTCAGGCCTTTGGCACGGGCAGTCACCACATACTGGCGGGTGATTTCATTGAGGAACGAGTTCTTGGTGAGAATCGTCAGCGTGGCGAAACCGCCAATCACCAGTGCGGTCACCGGCAACACCAGGTGCCAGAAGTAATCGGCGATCTTGCCCAGGGTCGACAGTGATTCGAAGTTGTCGGAGACCAGCCCGCGCACCGGGAACCAGTTCAGTGAGGTGCCGCCGGCAAATACCACGATCAGAAACATCGCAAACAGAAACGCCGGCATCGCGTAGCCGATGATGATCGCGGTGCTGCTCCAGATGTCGAAATGGCTGCCGTGATGCACCGCCTTGCGAATGCCCAACGGGATCGACACCAGATAGGTGATCAGCGTCGCCCACAGACCCAGGGAGATGGTCACCGGCATTTTTTCCAGGATCAGGTCGGTGACCGTGGCGCCGCGGAAGAAGCTTTTGCCGAAGTCCAGCTGCGCGTAGTTCTTGAGCATCAGCCACAGGCGTTCGTGCGCCGGTTTGTCGAAACCGTACTGCTTTTCGATGTCCTTGATCAGTTGCGGATCGAGGCCTCGGCTGGCACGTGAGGTGCTGCTCATGGTTTCGCTGGAACCGCCGCCGACACTGGCGCCGCCAATCCCCTGCAGATGCGCGATGGCCTGTTCGACCGGGCCGCCGGGTGCTGCCTGAATGATCACGAAATTGACCAGCAGGATGATCACCAGCGTCGGAATGATCAGCAGCAGGCGCCGCAGAATGTATGCCCACATCAGTGCGGTCCTCCGGGTCTGCCACGGCTGATCTTTTCGGCGGTCATCTGCTGGTTGGTCAGCGGGGTGCTGCTGATCTCCCACCAGCTCTCGATCGCTTCATCATTGCTCGCCTGTATCGCCGGCATGCCGAAGCGGTTCCACCAGACGGTGGAGGTGCCCGGCGGGTAATAATTGGGAATCCAGTAGTAGTTCCACTGCAGCACCCGGTCCAGCGCATGGGCGTAGTGCAGCATGTCGCTCTGGGTCGAGGCGCGGATCAGGCCGTTGATCAAGGTGTCGACCGCCGGATTCTTCAGCACCATATAGTTGTTGGCGCCGGGATCGTTGGCGGAAATCGAACCGAAGTAATTGAGCAGTTCACCACCCGGGGACGTGGTGACCGGATAACCGGTGACGATCATGTCGTAGTCGCGGCTCATCAGGCGGTTGACGTATTGCGAAGAATCGATGCGGCGGATATTGAGGTCGATGCCGATCTGCTTCAGCGTACGCTTGTAAGGCAGGAGCAGGCGGTCCATGCCGTTCTGGCTGACCAGAAAGGTGAAGCTCAAGGGCTCGCCCTCGGCGTTGACCAGTTGGTCGCCATCGGGTTTCCAGCCAGCCTGTTCAAGCAATGCCAGCGCTTGCAGCTGTTTATCGCGGATCAAGCCGCTGCCGTCGGTTTTCGGCGCCTCGAAGACCCGAGTGAAGACTTCATCGGGAATCTGCCCGCGCAGCGGCTCAAGGATCCTCAGCTCTGCGGCATCCGGCAGTTCGCGGGCTGCCAGTGCGGAATTGGAGAAGTAGCTCTGCTGGCGGATGTACATGTTGCGCATCATCTGCCGGTTGCTCCACTCGAAATCCCAGAGCATCGCCAGCGCCTGGCGCACCCGGCGATCCTGGAACATCGGCTTTTGCAGATTGAACACGAAGCCCTGGGCCGATTGCGGGGCTTCGGTGGCAAGGTGGGCCTTTTGCAGGCGGCCGTCACTCAGCGCCGGGCTGTCATAGCCAATCGAGTAGCCGGTCGCAGAAAACTCGCGATTGTAATCATAGGCACCGCCACGCAGCACTTGGCGCGCGACGTCGGTGTCGCCGAAATACTCGATGCTGAAGTGATCGAAGTTGTACAGGCCGCGGCTGACTGGCAGGTCCTTGCCCCACCAGTCGGGATTGCGCTCGAAGGTGATGCTGCGCCCGGAGTCGACCTTGCCGACCCGGTACGGGCCGCTGCCCAATGGCGGTTCATAGCCGCCCCCACCCGCGAAGTCGCGGGTTTTCCACCAATGCTCGGGAAACACCGGCAGGGTGGCGATGTCCAGCGGCAAGGTGCGGTTCTCGTTGCTTTTGAAGTCGAAGCGCACAGTCAGCGGCGCTTCCACTTCCACGCCTTTGACGTCGGCGAACTGCGTGCGATAACGCAGGCTGCCTTGGGTCATCAACAAATCGTAGGTATAGCGCACGTCTTCGGCAGTGATCGGCTGGCCGTTGGCGAAACGCGCCTTGGGATTGATGAAGAAGCGCAGCGACAGCCCGTCCTCCGAGCGTTCCATCTTCTGCGCCACCAGACCGTAGACCGTGTAGGGCTCGTCCATCGAACGCTGGGCCAGCGGCGAATAGAGCATGCCGTCGATCTGTGTGACGCCGATGCCTTTGTCTATATAAGGCAGGATGTGATCGAAATGACCGATTTCTATCGCCGAGCGGCGCATTGTGCCGCCCTTGGGCGCCTGCGGATTGGTGTAGTCGAAGTGGCTGAAGCCGGCCGGGTATTTGGCAGGTTCACCATAGACGGTCAACGCGTGTTGCGGGGTGGCGTCCACACCAGCGGCACCCAACAGCAGGGCCACGGCAGTGAACAGCAGAGAAGGGAAAGCCAGTCGCATTTTCAGCCTTAAAGCCGGGTGATCGATAAGCGCAATTTGTACGCGAGCGGCGCGTCAGTCGCCAGCCGTATCCTGTAACCAAAACACAACGGCCCACCAAAAGGCGGGCCGTTGGGGCAGCAACCAGGCGACGGATCAGTCCTGGCGGCTGGTGACTTCGAGCAGGTGATAACCGAACTGGGTCTTCACCGGACCTTGCACGACGTTGATCGGCGCGCTGAAGACCACGGTGTCGAATTCCTTGACCATCTGGCCAGGACCGAACGAACCCAGATCACCGCCCTGACGGCTGGACGGGCAGGTGGAGTTGGCCTTGGCGACTTCGGCGAAATCAGCACCGCCTTCGATCTGGGCCTTGAGTTCGTTGCACTTGTCTTCGCTGGAAACCAGGATGTGGCGGGCAGTGGCTTTAGCCATGGGGAAACTCTCCAATCTATTTCAGTAAAGTGTGGAGCCTACCGGATTCAGTAAGCGATTTCTCGGCAAAGTTCCGCTCGGTGCGTTGGCCTGCGCTTACAACTGCGCGGCCTTCAGACGCATGGCGTGCTCGACATAGAGTTCGACGGGATCATCAGCGAGTTTTCGCAGCCCGCCGGGGCGCCGCAGGCTGGCGAGATGGTCGAAGGGGTAGTCGGAGCGGATCACCGTGCCCAGGTGCGAGCTGTAGCGACCGACGAAACCATCATTCTGCCCGGCCTCCACGACAAAATGTCCCGACAATCCCCGGCACACCGCATGCACCGGATCAAGTGGTTGCATCAGATCGTCTTGCAGGGTGCCGCTCCAGGAATAGTAATGAACGCCATTGACCTGTTCCGCACCCTGACCGCCCCAGGTCAAAGGCAGGCCTTGAGGGTACTTGTTGTTGAATTGGCCGACGCCGACGGTGGTAAGGGCGTTAAGCGCTGCGACGGCTTGCTGCGGCAGCCTGGGTTGACCGCTGAGCAGTGACAGCAGGTCGGCGAATTGGGTTGCGAGCAGTTCTGCCAGTTGCTCAGGCAGACGCCCCGGAATCAGTGCCATGCGTAAGGCATCGGCAAGCTCCGAACCGTGATTGGGGCCGCTGACCGACGTGACCGAGGCGACGTGTTCCGGTGCCAGCGCCGCGGCATAACGGCAGGCCAGCGCGCCTTGGCTATGCCCGATCAGGTTGACCTTGCTGGCGCCGGTACCTTGCAACACGCGCTCGATTTGCAGCATCAACTGCTGGCCGCGCACTTCATTGTCATGGGTTGCCGACAGCTGCGGCACAAACACTTGGCCGCCTGCCTCACGCAGTGCTTGCTTGACATCATGAAAAAGCTCGAAACGACCGATGCGGTCAAACCCGAACAGGCCATGGACTAAAAGGATGGGGTGGCGCGTTGTCGCATTCCGTTGCATGTTCCTGCCTCTTTTGCAGATGCTTGTCGGTGGTTGATGCGTGCCACTGTAAAACACGGCTGCGGGCTGGCGATGTCTGAAAAATCCGCGGAATTGCGAGGAATCTGGACTAAAAACTGTGCGATTTTTCAGTTCTGCTTGAGGGGGTAGTCGGAACATTTGGCAATCTTTTGTCCCGTTTTTTCATATTTGCTGCCGGATGCCTACGCTCTGCGGTGTGTTTGCCCTCGGTTCGCAAGGCTCTGAGCTGACTTCGTTCAGGCGCTTGATGGTGTTCAATGGGCTTCGTTCGACGCTGCCTCGATGGCGGCGTTTTTTCCAAGGAATGGAGCCGCGAATGTCTATTAACGAAGTCACTGCCAGCACCTCTGCAATACCGATGGAAAATGCTGCCCCACTTTCGAATGTCGCCGACGGCGGCCATCTGCATGTGAAGGTGGCGGGTGAAAGCCTTGAATTCAGCTACCGGCCAGCGCTCTCGCCGAGGCCATCTTCAGCGTTGAGACTGCCCGCTCCGATGCTGGAGGTATTGGATGAAGCGATGCTCGACCCCAATCTGAGCCATGCGTATGTCAGGGTGGCGCCTTACCCTGACATGCTGTGCGGTGACAAGGTGGTGCTGAGCTGGCACGGGCTAGATGCCGAAGGATTGCCTTATCGTCATGACGTTTCGCGCTCTGTCACCGAAGCACAGATCGGTCAGGACATCGTCTTCGTCATCAAGGGCGCGCACGTCGCGGCACTGGAGCGCGGTTCGCTGGAGCTTTACTGGACGCTCTACAGTGTCTGCCTGTCGGAACCAGTGCCATCCAGTCGCTTGCAACTGAATGTGGGCGATCCCGCCCCCGAGCTGCTTGCACCGTTCATTGAAGAGACGGTGGGCGGCACACTTGATCCCGATCGTGTTCCGCACGGCACAAGTGTCACTGTGCGACCCTATGCGCGGATGGCTGCCGGGGACCGGGTCATCCTGTCCTGGCAAGGCGCGGAACCGACGTTCACTGACGCGTTGATCGTTGAGCCGTTTGCTGTCGGCGAAGCACTGTCCTTCTGGATAAACGCTGAGCGCATCGTTCCCTATTCCCAACAAGAGGTGATGGTCAGCTATCAGGTCGAGTCAATGGATGCGCCGGTGAGACGCTCGGCAACGGCGAAAATCCTGATCGCGCCGTTGATTCGCGGCGATCTGGCGGCACCGCAGGTGCTGGAGGCGCCGGACGGCGAACTGGACGCAGCGGACACCGTGGATGGTGTGACCGTGGTGATCAGCAATGCCCAGGCTGAGGAGGGCGAGTTGGTGTATCTCAAATGCGACGGGGAATATTTCAGTCATCGCGATGATCGCGATATCACCCGGGAAACCGCTGGTCAGCCACTGGTCTTCATCGTGCCTTACCGGTTCTGGCAAGAGCATCGTGAAACCGTGGTCCAGGTGTCGTACCAGGTGGAGCGGCTGGATGACGTCAGCCAGGTCTCCTGCGTTGCCCGCATTCGCGTGCGAGCCTGACGCCGTTTTGCAGTCTGAACGGCGAATCAGCCTTTGCGGGAAGTTCAGGCATCCCGCAAAGGCTGGTGATGATCAGGTCCGCAGACGTGCAGCTGCACTCGACAGTAACTGTTCCGTCGCACTGAATCCCAGGCAACCATCGGTGATCGATACGCCATAACGCAAAGCTGGGTTTAGCGGCTGGCAACCCTCGAACAGATGGGACTCGATCATCATGCCGATCAGGGAGCGATCACCCTGTAGGCGTTGCTCGAGCACTTCGTTGAACACCTCGGGTTGACGCAGGGGATCCTTGCCGCTGTTGGCGTGACTGCAGTCGACCATGATCCGGCTCGGAATCTTCAAGCGGGTCAAGTCAGCATGCACCCGGGCCACGCTCTCGCTATCGTAGTTCGGACCCTTGTGGCCACCGCGCAGTACCAGATGTGTGTCGGGGTTCCCCGGGGTCTGAATAATCGCCGGGTGCCCTTGGCTGTCGACGCCGAAGTGACGATGCGGGTGCGCTGCCGAACGCATGGCGTCGACGGCTACGCTAACACCACCGTCCGTGCCGTTCTTGAACCCCACGGGCATGTTCAGGCCGCTGGCCATTTCCCGGTGGATCTGCGATTCGGTGGTGCGTGCGCCGATGGCGACCCAGCTCAGCAGGTCGTCGAAATAGCCGGCAGCCATGGGCTGCAGCAGCTCGGTGGCGATGGGCAGGCCCAGACGGATCATCTCGAGCATCAGTTCGCGGGACAGGGTCAGACCGCTGGCCATGTCATCGCTGCCGTCCAGATGCGGATCGTAGGCGAGGCCTTTCCAGCCGACAGTGGTACGTGGTTTTTCGACGTAGGCGCGCATGACCAGGAGCATTTCGTCGCTGACATCACGTGCCAGTCGGGAAAGCTTTTCGGCGTATTCGAGCGCAGAGCGCGGGTCGTGAATCGAGCAGGGACCGACAACAACCAGCAGGCGATGGTCTTCGCCGTTGAGAATCGCGCGGACCGCCTGGCGGTGGGCAGCGACTTGCTGGGCGAGGGCATTGCTCAGGGGCAATTGCTGTTTGAGCTGCAACGAGCTGGGCAGACGCAGGGTCAGTGCTTCGTTGGCAGAATTGAGGGTGGACAGTGGCAGAGCAGAAACAGACGAGTTCATATTCGGGATTCCTGGGCTGGCGGCGGGTGCTTCCCGCTCACTCGGCCCTACTGGGGTGTTCGACAATTGGCCGTATTGGCTGCGTGTATGTGCTTGCCACCTGTGGGTGACCGATCGGAGGCGGCAGGCTGTCCCGAGCGGGGGCTGGTAAATCGCCAGGCGGTAAAACTGTCGTAACGGTAATAAGTGGCGTAGTTCATTTCGTGATTCCTCAAAGTGTCTGGTGTGTTGCTGTAAAAAATGTTGGGCCTGAAAAAACAAAACCCCCGGTCGGGAGGCCGACCGGGGGTTGAGAATTCTCTGGTAGGCGACCCGTTTTCATGGGCGCCGGTGGGTATCAGGCGCGCCAGTGGCTAAACCAATACCCAAAATAAAAGCTGGCTGGAGCGCAGACGCCATTCACCCGGGCAGCCGCAACCGAGCGCAGGGCGCTGGCGGAACGAAACTGTGAGAGGGCGTTGAACATGGTCTGTCTCCGATGAATGCGCCGAGCTTACTAGAGGCTCGTAGGCCTGAGCAATCAGAAAATGCTATCGCTCATTCAGCGCGTTACCTATCGCTTGAGTGCCACAGGCGTTGTGACACACTGGGTGTTTTGTCAGAGGCCACAAGGAGGAATCATGTCAACGCTCACTGTCGCTGCAGCACAGTCGTTTTCCATTGCTGGTGATCTGGCCGCGAACATTGCCGCTCATTTGCGTTTCATGACCGTGGCGGCGGAGCAGGGGGTGGAGCTTTTGGTGTTCCCCGAGCTGTCCCTGACGGGCTACGAAGGCCAGTTGGCCGCTGACATGGCGATCGACCCGCAGGACGCGGTGCTGCAACCCTTGCGCGAACGGGCTCAAGAGTTGGGTATCAACGCTGTCGTCGGCATGCCGATTCGTCTGAAAGAGGGTTCGCAGGCGCTGATCGGTGCTTTGACGTTAGGCGGGGACGGCTCTCTTGAGGTCTACAGCAAACAACATTTGCACACCGGTGAAGAGCGTTGCTTTGCACCCGGTTCCGGTGGCTCGTTTCTGCGTGTAGGCAGTGACAGCGTGGCACTGGCTGTCTGCGCTGATTTTTCCCACGCCAGCCACGCAGCAACCGCCGCCGGCCATGGTGCCAACCTGTATGCGGCAGGGGTGCTGATCGGAGAAAGCGGCTATAACGCGGACAGCGCGCTGCTGCAGGGGTACGCCGAAAAACACTCGATGGCGGTGCTGATGGCCAACCATGCCGGGCTTACGGGCGGGTGGCAGTCGGCCGGGCGTAGCGCAATCTGGTCTGAAAACGGCTCGCTGGTGGTGGCTGCGCCGGGGCCGGGCGAACTGTTGGTGATAGCGCGGCGTGATGCCGGCGAATGGCAAGGACGGGTGGTTTCCGTGGCGGTGGAGTGATGGCGTACTGTTTGCGGCGCGCGGAACCTGATGATCTGGAGTTTGCCCGAGCGCTGGCGTGTCGGAACATGCTGCGCTATTACATTGACCACGATCTGCTATGGCAGGACGAAGCGTTCGATGTTGGTTGGACCGGACGTGACAACTGGCTGATTTTGCTGGATGACGTCACCGTGGGCTTTTTCAGCCTCAGTCGTGATCGTCAGGCGTTGTACATTCGCGAGCTGCAAGTTGCTGAAGATTTTCACCGGCAGGGCGCAGGATCCTGGGCGATTGATCAGGTTATCGCCATGGTTCGCGCAGAAGGACGCCCGGCGTTGCGCCTGACCGTATTCAAAAATAATCCGGCGCAATATCTGTATAAGAGAAAAGGCTTGCAGGTGTGCGGCGAGGACGAGTGTTTCCTGAGGATGCAGCTCGATTTCAGTACACCTGTGCTCTGAAACCCACGGCTGGCAAGCCCTCGATGATGAATTGAAACTTTTTAAATGACGCTTGCCGCTAGGTCTGTCGGGCACTTTTTGCTAAGGTGTCGGGCATCCCAATAAGACCATATCGCGAGGTGTCTGCTTGATTAGGGTGCTAGTGGTCGATGACCATGATCTCGTTCGTACAGGCATTACACGTATGCTGGCCGATATCGATGGCTTGCAGGTGGTTGGCCAGGCCGAATCCGGGGAAGAATCCCTGATCAAGGCCCGTGAGTTGAAACCCGATGTGGTCCTGATGGACGTCAAGATGCCCGGTATCGGTGGTCTTGAGGCCACACGCAAGCTGTTGCGCAGTCATCCGGACATCAAGGTCGTTGCTGTCACGGTATGTGAGGAAGATCCGTTTCCTACGCGTCTGCTGCAGGCCGGTGCCGCCGGTTACCTGACCAAGGGCGCGGGTCTGCCGGAAATGGTCCAGGCCATTCGGCTGGTCTTTGCCGGGCAGCGCTACATCAGTCCGCAGATTGCCCAGCAACTGGCGATCAAATCGTTCCAGCCCACCAACGATTCGCCTTTCGATGCCCTGTCCGAACGAGAAATCCAGATCGCATTGATGATTGTCGGCTGTCAGAAGGTGCAGATTATTTCCGACAAGCTCTGCCTGTCGCCGAAAACGGTGAACACCTACCGCTACCGGATCTTTGAAAAGCTGTCGATCAGCAGCGATGTCGAGTTGACCTTGCTGGCTGTACGCCACGGCATGGTTGATGCCAGCGCCTGACCATGACTGAAACATTCGATTCCGGCGCCTTCCTGGCGACTGTCAGTGGGCGTCCCGGCGTTTATCGCATGTTCGACAGCGATGCGCGCCTGCTGTACGTCGGCAAGGCCAAGAACCTCAAGAAGCGCCTTGCGAGCTATTTTCGCAAGACCGGTCTGGCGCCGAAAACCGCTGCACTGGTCGGGCGTATCGCTCAGGTCGAAACGACCATCACCGCCAACGAAACCGAGGCGTTACTGCTTGAGCAGACGCTGATCAAGGAATGGCGTCCGCCGTACAACATTCTGTTGCGCGACGATAAGTCCTACCCCTACGTGTTTCTTTCCGACGGCCAATTCCCGCGCTTGAGCATTCATCGCGGCGCGAAAAAGGCCAAGGGCAAGTATTTCGGCCCTTACCCGAGCGCCGGGGCCATCCGCGAAAGTCTCAGTCTGCTGCAAAAGACCTTTTTCGTCCGTCAGTGCGAAGACAGCTATTACAAGAACCGCACGCGCCCGTGCCTTCAGTATCAGATCAAACGCTGCAAGGCGCCTTGTGTCGGACTGGTCGAGCCTGAGGTCTACGCCGAGGATGTTCGCCATTCGGTGATGTTTCTAGAGGGGCGCAGTCACGCGCTCACCAATGAGCTCTCTACGGCGATGGAAGAGGCCGCGATCAATCTCGAGTTTGAGCGTGCCGCCGAACTGCGCGACCAGATTGCCTTGCTGCGCCGGGTTCAGGATCAGCAAAGCATGGAAGGCGGCACTGGCGACATCGACGTAGTTGCCGCCTTCGTCAATCCGGGTGGCGCCTGCGTTCATTTGATCAGCGTGCGCGGCGGACGAGTGCTGGGCAGCAAGAACTTCTTCCCGCAGGTGGGTATCGAAGAGGACGTTGCGGAAGTCATGGCGGCGTTTCTTGGTCAGTACTTCATCAGCAGTCCGGAACGCGACCTGCCGAGCGAACTGATCGTCAACGTGGTCCCCGAAGACGCGACGGCACTGATCGATGCCATCCACGAGTTGCGCGGTCGCGAACTGTCCATCAGCCACCGGGTGCGTGGTACGCGGGCACGCTGGCAGCAGTTGGCGGTCACCAATGCCGAGCAGGCGCTGGGGGCGCGTCTGGCCAACCGCCAACACACCGCCGCGCGTTTCGATGCGCTGGCGGAAGTGCTGAACCTGGATGAGCCGCCGCAGCGCCTGGAATGCTATGACATCAGTCATTCCAGCGGCGAGGCCACCGTGGCCTCCTGTGTCGTGTTCGGCCCGGAAGGCGCGATCAAGTCCGACTATCGCCGCTACAACATTGAAGGCGTCACGGCGGGCGATGACTATGCGGCCATGCATCAGGCGTTGACCCGGCGCTTCAGCAAACTGAAGGACGGGGAGGGCAAGTTGCCGGACATCCTGTTGGTGGACGGCGGTAAGGGTCAGTTGTCGATGGCTCGCGACGTGTTGAATGAACTGGCGGTGCCTGATCTCATCCTTTTGGGTGTGGCGAAGGGCGCAACGCGCAAGGCAGGCTTCGAAACTTTGTATCTTAATGATGCCGCGCACGAGTTCACGTTGCGTGGTGATTCGCCTGCGCTGCACCTGATCCAGCAGATTCGTGACGAAGCTCACCGCTTCGCGATTACCGGACACCGCGCCCGGCGCGGTAAAACCCGCCGCACTTCGACGCTCGAAGGCGTCGCGGGCGTGGGACCGACCCGACGTCGGGACTTGTTGAAACATTTTGGTGGATTGCAGGAGCTGTCTCGTGCAAGCATCGAAGAGATCGCCAAAGCACCGGGGATCAGTAAAAAGCTCGCAGAGTCGATTTATGCAAACCTGCATAGCGAGTAGAATGCCAACTCACCTCGTAGCCAGTTGTGCCGATGAATATCCCTAATCTGATTACCGTTCTACGCGTCCTGCTCATCCCGATCTTCATATTGCTGTTCTATCTGCCTTACCAGTGGAGTTACATGGCGTCCGCCTCGGTATTCGCCTTTGCGGCGGCCACTGACTGGCTGGATGGCTACCTGGCGCGTCGCCTGGAACAAAGCACGCCGTTCGGCGCCTTCCTCGATCCGGTCGCCGACAAGCTGATGGTGGCCGTGGCATTGGTGCTGTTGGTGCAGGAACACGGCAACTTGTGGCTGACGCTGCCAGCTGCAGTCATCATTGGCCGAGAGATCGTCGTCTCGGCCTTGCGTGAGTGGATGGCCGAACTCGGCGCCCGTGCCCACGTAGCGGTGTCCAATCTCGGCAAGTGGAAAACTGCGGCGCAGATGCTGGCGCTGGTGATCCTGCTGGCCAATCCTCGCGACTTCAGCTTCTGGGTCTTGCTGGGTTACTCGTTGCTGATGATCTCGGCAGGCCTGACATTGTGGTCGATGGTTCAATACCTGCGGGCTGCCTGGCCACATCTGAAAACCGACGTTGAAAAGAAATAAAACTTTTTTGAATCAAAGGGTTGACGGGGCATCTGAAATCTATAGAATGCGCCACACCAAGCGGGAATAGCTCAGTTGGTAGAGCACGACCTTGCCAAGGTCGGGGTCGCGAGTTCGAGTCTCGTTTCCCGCTCCAAGTTTGTACGCGGTTGTTGTTGTGCTACTAGACAGCGATCGTTTGAGGCCGAGTAGCAAAATGGTTATGCAGTGGATTGCAAATCCACCTACGCCGGTTCGATTCCGACCTCGGCCTCCACTATAAACAAGCTCCGTAGATCGATGATTTACGGAGCTTTTTTATTTCCAGTGCGCTGCAAGATTTAGTCTTGAAATCAGCCACTGCGAACTTGCTTCAACGGGACGTGATGTATATATTTCCCGCTCTGCTTCACAAGGCTCAATACGGTCAAGTACGTTGAATGACTGATATGAGCGCCGCACCGCGCTACCGCCCGAATGGCGAAACTGGTAGACGCATGGGACTTAAAATCCCCCGCTCGTAAGGGCGTGCCGGTTCGATTCCGGCTTCGGGCACCATCTTAAATCAAGGGTTTGCGAGCGAAAGCTGATGCAAGCCCTTGTTTGTTTCCGGGGCGCCACTTTCAATGGACTTTACTTCATAAAGGCCCGGATGCTTATACCGTTGACAAAAAAACAAGCCCAGCCCGCGCTGGGCTTTTTTGTGGCTGTTGTTCAGACAGAAAACAGAAAGCCCGGAGGTATCCGGGCTTGTCAGGGACAGACATTCAGCGCGAATCTACCTCTTCTGCAGTGCGGGCGTTTGATCTGTCCTTGCGCCTGCGCAGCCAACTGAAGAACGCGTGTACCGGGTGTAAAAACGCCGCCAGCACGCATAGCAGCAAGATGGTGAAAATGGCAATCAGCGGGAGGCTTTCGTGCGAGAACATGGTGGGGTACTCCTGTAGTCACTATGTCGGAACCCGCAGAGTAGACGCCTCGAGTCATGCTTGCGATGAACGTATGTTCATCTTTAGGTGCTTGAACTGTGCTACGGCGGGGTCGCCAAAATGATCGATTCCAGAGCTGCGCAAACAAGGTCTGCGCAGTCATCCAGAGATCTTTTGCGATACAGGAGGGTTTCGTCATTCGGTGAATCGAAGCGTCAGACGCTGGCCTTGATCGAGGCCAACGCTGCGCCTGGTGGGCTTTATCAGCCGCGCTTCGGCAGCTTCCAGTTCGGGCGGATGAAGTGGCAGGTGTAGCCATTCGGGATCCGTTCCAGGTAATCCTGATGCTCGGGTTCGGCTTCCCAGAACGGACCAGCCGGTTCGATTTCGGTGACCACTCGGCCCGGCCACAACCCGGATGCGTCGACGTCGGCAGCGGTGTCTTCGGCGATGTCGCGTTGCTGTTCGTTGAGGTAATAAATCGCCGAACGATAGCTGGCACCGCGATCGTTGCCTTGACGGTTGGGCGTGCTGGGGTCGTGGATCTGGAAGAAGAACTCAAGGATCTGCCGGTAGCTGATCACGGCCGGGTCGAAGACGATTTCGATGGCTTCAGCGTGGGTGCCGTGGTTGCGATAGGTGGCATTGGGTACATCGCCGCCGCTGTAGCCGACTCGGGTGTGCAACACGCCGGGATAGCGGCGCAGCAGGTCCTGCATGCCCCAGAAGCAGCCGCCGGCAAGAATGGCGGTTTCGGTTTGTCCGGTCATGATCTGTGCTTCCTCTCGGTGACAGTGGGTAAGGCCATTGTTATGAGGGCGCGCTGGCCAATTCCAAGGGAGTCAGCGTGACCTGACATAAAAAAGCCCCGGCGATTCAGACCAGGGCTACAGGGGGCGGACCGAGAATTCGGATCAGTTCAGGCACGGGTGAATGTTTAAAACGGGCACTGAACTGTCCCTGAAGTCTCTAGACAAACGCCTGTCCGTGAAAACCTCGTGGCAGGCGCTGCGGCCCGACCAGAGCGGTCAAGCGCTCGATCCATTCCGATCGCCAGTCCGACGCGCCGTGGTCGGCTCCGGCATGCCGGGCGACGCGGCGGGCGGCATTACGCTGGGTTTTGCGCGCTTCTTTGTAGGCCTCGGTGTTGCGGCAACTGCGGCACTTGACGCGATTGAGTTCCTGGCTCGAGGCAAGGTTGCTGCCCTTGTGACCACAAGCCAGATGTCCGTCTGTTTTGAAATGGATAACCATGAACCGTCTCCTGAGTGACGTGTACAGGTTATGACCTCCCGCACCCATGGGCGTTCGGTGCATCGGCCAGACGGTAGGCCGACTGGCTGTCGTTTATCACGCTGCAGTCATCTGAAACGCGGCAGAGGCCGTTCGACCGGTTGCAGCGAAGACAATGTGCTGCGGATCAGCGGCGTGTCTTTTTCGATGTCGTTCAAGCGATCACGGATGCGCAGGGCGGTCGGATGTCCGCCCTGGTGATCGACCCAGTCGGCGATCTCCTTGCAGGCCGCGGCCAGTCGCGCCTGACGCGAGTCGAGCAAGGTGAGGAGGGTGGTGATGGACTCTTTCTCGGACATGGAACACCTCCGTTCAGACAAACCGTTGAGAGGCAGCAAAAAGCTCGCGGGCTGCGAGCTCTCTGCCGTTGGGGCGCTGGTCCGTCAGCTGAAGTTGAGTATAGACCCGAGCTGTCACTTGCATCAGCCGGACGACTGTCGCGCCGCAACCGGTGCGCTGGCCGCATTGAGCCGACGACATTCGCGGCGCGCATCTTCTTCGAGGTCGTAGCCATCGCCGATGAAGCCGCCCGTGCGGGTGTCGTTGATTCGATACCAACAGCTGGCCTCGGCGGGTTCATGCAGGCTTTCCCCGGCGCGGCGACCGTGGATGATGATCTTGTTGCAGCGCTTGACGACAAAAATGTCTTCCATGGCATCACCCCAGCAAATAGGTGTCAGATCAACTATAGAAGCCTTGGCCAATCGTGCAAAAAATAGACAGTCAGTTCGTCGGTTGCAGCCGCCATTCCTGGTGATGCCAATCCAGGCGATGCGTCGGTTTCAAAGCCTGCAGAAAGTCCGCATCGTGGGAAACCGCGACAATTGCCCCGGGAAACGTCTGCAAGGCCTGTTCGAAAGCCTCTACCGAAGCCAGGTCCAGATGATTGCTCGGCTCATCGAGCAGCAACAGTTGCGCCGGTGTCTGGCGCCACAACGCCACCGCCAGCGCCGCTTTCAAGCGCTCGCCACCGCTCAACGAGCCGCTCGGTCGGGTCACCCGCTGCGCGTCCAGCTGCAGATGCGCCAGATGGCTGCGCAATTGGCTTTCACTCAACGGACTGTGTAGCGCAATCAGCTGATCGATGACGCTGAGGTGGTCATCCAGCAGTTTCAGTGGCTGGTCCAGATAGACCACGGGCACATGCGTGGTGCACTCGCCACTCACGGGGGGCAGATCGCCGGCGAGCAGTCTGAGCAGGGTCGATTTGCCGCAGCCGTTGGGGCCATTGACTGCGACGCGCACAGGACCGCTCAGCGTCAGGTTGAGCGCCTGCGTGGGCAACCATGGCACACGCACCTCCTGCAAGGTGCAGACTTTGCGTGAGGTCGGGACTGCGCTGCCGGGCAGATTCATCAACACTCCATCGTCTGGGAGTACGTTGGCGTAGGCCTCACGCACCCGAGCATCGAGGTCCGATTTACGCTGCTGGTGACCTTGACGCACCTGTCCCATGATCTGCCGGGCGGCACGTTTAAGGCTGGCGCGTTCGAAGCCCGCAACGTTGGCGGTTTTTGCGTTGCGCAAGGAGCGCGCGGCATGGCGCTGGATGGTGTCGTGTTCGCTTTTCAGGCGCTGGTGTTCACGGCGGCGTTCGGTTCGGCTTTGATCGAGTGTCGCTTGCGCCGCCGCCTGATGGATTTGCCGCTGCTGTTGATACGCGGAAAAGTTGCCGCCGAACACCGTGGCGCCGAATGGCGTCAGCTCGACGATGCGCTGCATGCGTTCGAGCAATTGCCGGTCATGGCTGACGACGATCAGTCCGCCGCGCCAGCGTTGCAGCTGACTCATCAGCCAGTGCCGGCCGGCGGTGTCCAGATGGTTGGTCGGTTCATCCAGAACCAGCAGGTGCGCCGAACTCAGGAAGGCGCCGATCAACGCCAGCCGGGCTTGCTGGCCGCCGCTCAGCGACTGGGTCAAATCCGCAGGTGCAACATCCACCAGTCCGGCGTCATCCAGCCATTGCCGCAGGCGTTCGGGCAAGTCCCAGCGTTCGCCGAGGCAGTCGAAATCTTCCGCCGCCGCCTCGCCTCGGTGCAGGCGTTCCAGTGCTCGAAGGGCGGCAGCGGTGCCGGTGGCGTCGGCCACGGTCTGTCCCGGTTCGGCGATGAATGTTTGCGCCACATAAGCCGCGGCCGCCGTGCAGGTGACGCTGCCGGCAGTCGGTTGCAGGCGTCCGGCAATCAGCCTGGCCAGCACGCTTTTACCGACGCCATTGCGGCCGACGATGGCGGTGGGGGTGTGATCGAATTGCAGATTCAAGTTGTTGAAAATCGTCTCGCCATTGGCGAACTGAAAAGCCGTTTGATGCAGGGAGACGAGGGCAGGCGTACGCGAGACGTGAGTCATCGGCACCTCCGAAAAATGTCGTGAACAGTGACAGGCGCGCTTCAGCGCATGTCGCGATTACATTTTCAGAAGGCTTGATTGTTCACTTTCTGCGGTTGTCCTGAAGAGGGGAAAGGTGGCTAGCCTAGATCAGCTGTGCGCCTTGATCAAGGCGCGTCCAGCATCTGCTCCAGAAACATTGCCAGGGCGACCTCCTCGGAGCGCAGGCCTTTTCGCACTCTGGGGCGCGGCAGTTCGGCCAGCGCTCCCAGCAGGAACCTTTCGACCACCGCCGGATGGATGTAGCACTTGCGGCATACCGCCGGGGTGTTGCCCAGTTGCCTGGCGACGTTCTTCACCATGTCCACCACATGCCGTTTGGCCTCGGCCTCCGACTCCCATTGCAATTCGCGCAACACCGACAGGGCCAGTGCGCTGCCGGCCCAGGTGCGGTAGTCCTTGGCGGTGAAATCGGCGCCGGTGAGGGTTTGCAGGTAGGTGTTGACGTCGTGTGAACTGACGGTGTGTCGCTCGCCGTTTTCGTCGAGATACTGGAACAGATTCTGCCCGGGAATTTCCAGGCAGCGCTTGATGATGCGCGCCAGGCGGCGATCCTTGACGGTGATCTGATGCTCGACGCCGCTTTTGCCGCGGAACTGGAACAGGATCGCACTGCCATTGACCTCGACATGCCGGCTGCGCAGGGTGGTCAGACCGTAGGAGCGGTTGTCGCGCGCGTACTGCGTGTTGCCGACGCGGATCAACGTGGCGTCAAGCAAGGTGATCACGGTGGCCATCACCTTGTCGCGGCTGAAACCGGGCGCGTCCAGTAAGGTTTCGAGTTGTTTGCGCAGCTTTGGCAACGCCAGGCCGAATTCCCGCAGGCGCGAGTATTTGTCGGCATCGCGCACCTCGCGCCAGCGCGGGTGATAGCGATATTGTTTGCGGCCCCGGGCATCGCGGCCGGTGGCTTGCAAGTGGCCGCGCGGGTCGGCGCAGATCCACACGTCGGTATAGGCCGGTGGCACCGCCAGTGAATTGATCCGTTTGATCTCGTCGGGGTCGGTGATGCGCTGGCCGGCCGGATCGAAATAGGCGAACTTGCCGCGCAGTTTTTTGCGGGTGAGGCCGGGTTGGGTGTCGTCGACGTAATGCAGGTCCGGTGGGAGCACGTCGGCAATGGCAGTGTCGGGCATGGCGGTGTCCTTGACGAATCGCTCTGTTACAGCGATTGACCGCGCGCCGTGGCGGTCGTGCCAACGAATTCAGGCCAGCACTGCGACGGCCTTGATCTGCGCCCACAAACGCTGGCCCGGGTGGATGCCGAGCTGATCCCGAGAGTAACGGGTAATCCGCGCCAACAGCGGGGTGCCGCCGGCATCCAGGCGAATCAGCACATGCGCGCTGTTGTCTGCCGCCTGCTCGCTGACGACGGTGACCGGCAGGCGATTGAGGATGCTGCTGGCCTCGCTGTTGTGCTGACTCAGGCTGATGTCGCGGGCGTGCACCTTGGCGCGCAGGGTCTGACCCACTGCCATCGGCGCGTGCGTCACGCGAAGGTTCATCTCGGTCGCCGGCAGTTGCAGGCTGAGCAACTGGTAGTCGGCATCGTAGGCACTCACCAGGCCTTCGATGATCACCCCGGCGTCATCGCCCAGCGCCATGGGCAGGTCGAGGCGGGCGAGGGTTTCGCCAATCGGCCCGCTGGCCAGGGCCTTGCCGTCGCTCAGCAAAACCAGGTGGTCGGCCAGCCGCGCGACTTCATCCTGCGCGTGGCTGACGTAGAGCACGGGAATGTCCAGTTCATCGTGCAGACGTTGCAAGTACGGCAGGATTTCGCTTTTGCGCTGGCTGTCGAGGGCAGCCAACGGCTCATCCATCAGCAGCAGCCTGGGGCTGGTCAACAGGGCACGGGCGATGCCGACACGCTGGCGTTCGCCGCCGGACAGGTGCTGCGGATGCCGCTCCAGCAGATGACCGATGCCCAGCAGTTCGGTGGCTTGCGCCATGTCGACCCGGCGCTGGGCCTTGGCGATACGCTTGAGGCCGAACTGCAGGTTGGTCAGCACCGACAGGTGCGCAAACAGGCTGGCTTCCTGAAACACATAACCCAGCGCCCGTTTGTGTGGCGGGACAAATATGCGCCGTTCGCTGTCCTGCCAGACTTCGTCGTTGACCTGGATGAATCCCTGTTCGGCGCGTTCAAGGCCGGCAATGCAACGCAGGCAGGTGGTTTTGCCCGAACCGGAATGACCGTACAACGCGGTCACGCCGCGCCCCGGCAAGCGCAGATCGACATCCAGGCTAAACCCCGGATAAGCGATTTTCAGACGTGCATCAATCATCGATCAGCTCCAGCCCACGCGGGTCTTGCGGCTGGAGTACAGCGCCAGCAACACCAGAAACGAAAACACCAGCATGGCCCCGGCCAGCCAATGCGCCTGCGCGTATTCCATGGCCTCGACGTGGTCGTAGATCTGCACCGAGACCACCCGAGTCTTGTTGGGAATGTTGCCGCCGATCATCAGCACCACGCCAAATTCGCCGACGGTATGCGCGAAACCGAGGATCGCTGCCGTGACAAAACCGGGGCGCGCCAAGGGCAATATCACGCTGAAAAAAGTGTCCCACGGATTGGCGCGCAAGGTCGCGGCCACTTCCAGCGGGCGAGTGCCGATGGCGGAGAACGCGTTCTGCAACGGTTGCACCACAAACGGCATGGAATAGATCACCGAGCCGATCACCAGCCCGGTGAAGCTGAACGTCAGGGTGCCCAGGCCCAGCCACTGGGTGAACTGCCCGAGAAAACCATTGGGGCCCATCATCAGCAACAGATAGAAACCAATCACGGTCGGTGGCAGCACCAGGGGCAGGGCGACGATTGCCCCAATCGGCCCGCGCAGCCAGGAACGGCTGCGCGACAGCCACAGGGCAATCGGAGTGCCGACGACCAGCAGGATGGCGGTGGTCAGGGACGCCAGTTTCAGGGTCAGCCAGATCGCCGCGAAGTCGGCACTCGAGAGCGACATTTAGAGCTGGTAACCGTAAGACTTGATGACCGCAGCGGCTTTCGGGCCTTTGAGGTATTCGACCAGCGCTTTGGCGGCGGCGCTGTCCTTGCCTTTGTTCAGAATCACCGCGTCCTGTTTGATCGGGTCGTGCATGCTCGCCGGAACGATCCATGCCGAACCGCCGGTGACCTTGCCGTCCTTGTAGATCTGCGACAATGCGACAAAGCCCAGTTCGGCGTTGCCGGTGGACACGAACTGGTACGCCTGGGTGATGTTCTGGCCTTCGACGATCTTGGCTTTGGTCGCTTCAGTCAGCTTGAGCTTTTCCAGCACCTGAGTGGCGGCCAGGCCGTAAGGCGCGGCTTTCGGGTTGGCGATCGACAAGTGCTGATATTCGTTTTTTTTCAGCACCTCACCTTTGGCGTCGACATAACCTTCTTTCGCCGACCACAGTGCCAGGGTGCCGATGGCATAGGTGAAGCGCGAGCCTTTGACCGTGTCGCCTTCTTTTTCCAGTTTTTCCGGGGTGGTGTCGTCAGCCGAGAGGAACACTTCGAACGGCGCGCCGTTCTTGATCTGGGTGTAGAACTGGCCGGTGGCACCGTAGGCGGCGACCAGTTTGTGCCCAGTGTCTTTCTCAAAATCGGCTGCAATCGCCTGGATCGGTGCGGTGAAGTTGGCGGCAACCGCCACCTGCACTTCATCGGCCTGAACGGCGCTGCAAGCGAATACCGCCAGCAAAGAGGCCAGGCAAGTGGGGGCAAAACGTGAGGCACGAGTGGTCATGTAACAGCTCCGTCATGGGCGAGTGCAGAGGGCAGTTATTGTTAGGCGTGGACTGCACCGATGCGAGGGGTAAACGCTATATAGCGAAATATATAGCGAAACGCCGCTAAACAGGAAGTGCTGATGAAAACCGGGTGAGGTTCGGCCATCGCTCACCCTTTGCCAGATCAGCGCCGAGTCAGTTTTGCCAGGCCGCCTTCGGCCAGTTGCCGGGTCAGATCAGCGCTGCTCAGCTCCTCGCCCAGCGGAAACGCCTGACCGGCCCACAGGTTGCTGAACTGCGCTTCACTTTTGGCGCGCAACGGCATCAACGCGCCACCGGCCAGGGGGAACGCCGGGGCTTTGGGCGACATTGGCCCGATCTCGCGCATGACCCGATTGAGAATGCCGCGCGCCGGACGTCCGGTGAACAGGTTAGTCACGGCGGTTTCGCTTTCCTTGGCGCTGCGCAACGCGTGGTGATGGGAGGCGCTGACTTTCGCTTCCGGCGTGAACAGATACGCCGTGCCGACCTGCACCGCCGAGGCACCGAGCATCAATGCCGCCGCCACACCACGGCCATCGGCAATCGCGCCAGCAGCAATCACCGGGACGTTGACCGCATCGACGATCTGCGGCACCAGGGCAAAGGTGCCGACCTGGCTGCTCAAGTCATCGCTGAGAAACATCCCACGGTGCCCGCCCGCCTCGTAACCCATCGCGATAATCGCATCGCAGCCATGCTGCTCGAGCCACACCGCTTCCTCGACGGTGGTGGCGGAGGAGAGGATTTTTGCTCCGGTGGCCTTGACCCGATCCAGCAGGGATTTTTCTGGCAGACCAAAATGAAAGCTCACCACTTCCGGGCGAAATTCTTCCAGCACAGCGCACGCTGCCGCGTCGAAGGGCGCCCGGTTGGAAACCGGTGTCGGCGCCTCGAAATCGACGCCCAGTTCGCGGTAGTACGGCTCCAGCAGAAGTTTCCATTCACGCGCTCGCTGTTCATCGGCGGCCGGCGGCTGATGGCAGAAGAAATTGACGTTGAACGGTTTGCGGGTCTGCTCGCGAATGGTCTTCAGTTCTTCGCGCAACTGCTCGATGCTCAGCATCGCCGCAGGCATCGACCCCAGGCCGCCCGCGTTGCACACGGCGATCACCATGGACGAGTTCGTGGCACCGGCCATGGGGGCCTGGATGATCGGCAGTTCAATGCCCAACAGATCAAGGATACGGGTGTCAGGCCATTGGCTCATGGAAGCGGTTCTCCGAACGATGAAGCGGGGCAGGGACGGTAGAACCGGTTTTTTAACAGTAAAACCGCGCTCAGGGCCAGCGCGAATTTTCCGCGCATCGACAGTCGGGCGCGGGCAGCGTCAATAAGGACCGTCTGCGCTTCACAATGAGCTGGCGGATTTGAGAATTGGCGCAAAGTCGGGTGGGGCAATGTGTTGCTTTGTGTTATTCCAAGGCGCGAGGATTTGAATCCATTGAGTGAGAGGCAGCCATGTTCAACGGCATTTTGATCGACAAAGACGACAGCGGTTACCACGCCAGCCTGCAGCAGATTGATGAAGCGCAGTTGCCGGAAGGCGACGTGACGGTGAAGGTTGCGTACAGCACACTGAACTTCAAGGACGGTCTGGCGATTACCGGCAGCAGCCCGGTGGTGCGCAAGTTTCCAATGGTGCCGGGGATCGACCTCGCGGGTACGGTCGAGGTCAGCTCGCATCCCGACTATAAGGTCGGTGATCAAGTGCTGCTCAATGGCTGGGGCGTGGGCGAAAGTCATTGGGGTGGGTTGGCGCAAAAGGCCCGGCTCAATGGCGACTGGCTGATTCCCCTGCCGAAAGCCTTCAGCGCCGCACAAGCAATGGCCATCGGCACTGCCGGCTACACGGCGATGCTGTGCATTCTGGCGCTGGAGCGTAACGGCGTGACTGCCGATCAAGGTGAAGTGCTGGTGACCGGCGCCAATGGCGGGGTCGGCAGCTTCGCCATCGCCTTGCTCAGCAAGCTGGGTTATCGCGTGGTGGCGTCCACCGGGCGGGTGTCCGAGCATGCGTACCTGAAGCAACTGGGCGCCAGCGAAATCATCGATCGCGCGACACTGTCAGCGCCGGGCAAGCCGCTGGCCAAGGAGCGCTGGGCAGGCGTGATCGATTCGGTCGGCAGCCACACGTTGGCCAACGCCTGCGCCAGCACCCGCGCCGAAGGTACCGTCGCCGCCTGCGGTCTGGCCCAAGGCATGGATTTCCCGGCATCGGTGGCGCCGTTCATTCTGCGTGGCGTGACCCTGGCCGGGATCAACAGCGTGACTCAGCCCAAGGCGCGGCGGATCGAGGCCTGGGAGCGTCTGGCCAGGGATCTGGACTTCGCCCTGTTGCCCTTGATCAGTCACGAAATCGCCCTGAGTGAAGCCGCCGACGCGGCGCCGAAACTGCTCGCCGGACAGCTGCGCGGCAGGGTTGTGGTCGACGTCAATCGCTGACAGAGTAGGGGTCATTGCGGCCCTGGGTGGCCGCACTTCTATGTTAGGGAGCGGCATTTTCGATGGACTTGAAACGACAGCAAATCCACGCCTTTACCGTTGCCGGCCTGCGCGTGCGAACCACCAACGCTGCAGAGCATCAACCCGAGACCGCGAAGATCGGCCCGATGTGGGGCGAGTTTTTCGACCAGGAACTGGCCGAAAACATTCCCGGCAAGTCAGCCAGTTCGCCGATTTATGGCGTGTACTCGGGCTACGAGTCGGATGTTTCGGGTGCGTTCGATGTCACTGCCGGCGTCGCCGTGAATGCTGCGGCAGAGGGCTACGAGTCGGTCCTGATCGAGGCGGGTGAGTATCTGGTGTTCGAGGCGCAGGGCGCGTTGCCTGATGCGGTCATTGCGACCTGGGGACGGATCTGGACGTTCTTTGAGGAGAATCCACAGATCAAGCGCCGCTTCGCCACCGATTTCGAGGCCTATACCGGCCCTGAATCCGTGGCGGTCTGCATCGGCATCCGCTAAGGCTGCGTTTCGCGCTCCAGCAACTGGCGCTTGCGCTCCACACCCCACCGATACCCCGAGAGATTGCCATCGCTGCGCACCACGCGATGGCAGGGAATCGCCACGGCCAGGCGGTTGGCGCCGCAAGCCTGCGCCACTGCGCGCATGGCGGTCGGCGCGCCGATGTGCTGGGCGATCTCGGCATAACTGGCGGTGCGGCCAGCGGGGATCTCCCGCAGCGCCTGCCACACGCGCTCCTGAAAGGCCGTGCCGCGCACGTCCAGTGGCAAATCGAGGCCCAGCGCGGGTGCCTCGATGAAGCCCACCACTTTGGCGATCAACTGTTCAAACCCGGCGTCGGCGCCAATCAGGTTGGCCTGGCGGAATTGATCCTGCAGGTCGCACACCAGTTGATGCGGATCGTCGCCCAGCAGAATCGCACAGACACCGCGCTCACTCTGTGCCACCAGAATCGCCCCCAGCGAGCACTCGCCGACGGCAAAGTGGATGTCGTTGTTGCGCCCGGCCGCGCGATAGTCACCGGGCTTCATGCCCAATACCTTGTCAGCCGCCTCGTAAAAGCGGCTGTTGGAGTTGTAGCCCGCGTCGTACAGCGCGGCAGTCACCGAACCGCCGGCCGCCAGCCGTTCACGTACTCTGCGCGAGCGATGCGCCGCCGCGTAACCCTTTGGCGTCAGGCCGGTAGCCGCCTTGAACACGCGGTGGAAATGGAACGGACTGAGGCCTGCAGCTTCGGCGAGTTGGTTGAGCGCGGGCACGCTGTCGCTGGTTTCGATCTGCCGGCAGGCCAGCGCCACGGTGGCGGCATGCTGCGCGGCGACGTCGGTCTGATCCTTCCGGCTGCGTTTGCTCGGGCGATAACCTGCGGCCTCGGCGGCTTCGGCGTTGTCGAAAAACTCGACGTTCTGCGGCTTGGGCAACCGCGAAAGGCTGCTGGGGCGGCAATAGATGCCGGTGGTTTTCACCGCATAGACAAACTGCCCGTCGGCCCGTGGGTCCCGTGCAACAACGGCGGCCCAGCGTGGATCGGTTTCAACGTTGATGAGGGGCGACAGCTTTTTCATGGCAAGTAGTCCGTTGACCTGTTTGATTCAGGTTAACCGGCGGCAATGGTGACAACACTCCGCGCCTTGCGGTCAAATTTTCAGATCACCCGGCGACGCGGAACGTCAGATTGATCCGCCGTTCGCCCAGCGCTGGATGCCGGCCAGGTTTGATCGGCAACACGCCGTGAAAGCGCAGGCGATCGACACCGCCCCAGACCACCATGTCGCCGTGCAGCAGGGGAATGCGCTGGCTCTTGTCGCTGCGGGCAAAACCACCGAACAGGAACATGGCCGGCAAGCCCAGCGACAGCGAAACGATCGGTGCGGCGTAGCCATGTTCGTCTTTGTCCTGGTGCAAGGACATCTTCGCACCGGGGAGATATTGGTTGATCAGGCAGGAATCTGCGTGGAAGTCGGCAAACCCGCCGCGTTGCGCGGCGGTTTGCGCCAGTTCGACCAGCAGCGGCGGCATCGCTGGCCACGGCCTGCCGCTCAACGGGTCGATGGCGCTGTAGCGATAACCGCTGCGATCGGTGATCCAGCCCAACGCTCCGCAACTGCTGGTGCCTACCGACATGCTGAAACCACCCGGAGTGACCATGTGGCGCAAGGGCGCGGCAGCGAGCAGGGTGTCCAGCGCCGGCAACACCTGATCGACCACCGGCAGGGCGAAGCCGCGCAACACCCAGGACTGTTCGCCGATCTGCTCGGCACGGGGTTCTTGCGCGGGTTCGTGGTCGGCGAACAGGTCGAAGGTGGTCGGCTGCATGATGCCCATGTTGCGTCGTCGAAGAAGATACCTGGGAGGATATTGCGTTACAGGGCTTTGCTGACGGCGATATCGCTGATCACATCTTCCGTCTGGCCGTGGATGGCGTCCAGCGCAGCCTTGGCTTCTTCCACGGTGCCATTCTCCAGTTGCGCGAACTCGAAGCGGCGCTCACCGTTGAGCTTGTATTTGATGACGTATTTGGTCGTTGGGGCCACGGGCGTAGTTACCTTTTGCGTTGGGCCGACTCAGCTGAGTTTGGAGCTGGAGCGGCGGATGATCTTGATCGAGTGGGTCAGGGTCGGTTTGCGCGTGACGCTGATGGCGCGGCGATTGACGGTGTCGATGGTGATGTTCCAGAAACCGGTGCTCGGCGCGGTGATGCGTGCAGGAAACGTGTCGAAAGCGCCGCCGTGGTAGGTGTGGCGTCCGCCGTTCTTGAAGGCGCGAAAGTTGGCGTCGTTCATCAAACGGATGTTGCAGGTCTGCGAGCATTGGATGACGACGATGTCGTCTTCATTGAGGTGCTCGCGCTGGTGAATGAATTTCATGGGCGCCTCCAAAAGGGCTTTTTCTACTAAATCAAAACGATAGCATGTGCGATTGGCGCAGTTTATCAGCCCGAACGGGTTATTATCCCGCCGTCGAGCGCCGCTTTGACAATTAAAAACAGTTATTCGCGATTCGATGCGGGTTTAATGGAGTGAGCCTCGGAGAAAAATGGCATTACTGCTGTCCGACGGTCTTTATGGGAGGTGTTTGTATGAAGTGGGGTGTGGTGTGTCTGCCGTTGATATTGGCCGTGGGTGGTTGCGCGAGTGTTTCCGAAATCAATGAAACGCTACCGACCATGAGCGTGATTTCCGGCAAGAAACCCCATGAATATGCTCAGTGCCTGGCAGAGAAGCTTGCCAGCAGCCGGGGTGCGCTGCAGATGCAGCCGCACAAGGATGGCGTTCGAGTGATCGTTCCCGGGAAATTTTCCACCGGCGCGGCCGCGGTGTTTGATATCGACGACCGTTCCGGCGGCAGCAGCATCAAGCTGCATGAGCGTATGTCCAATGTGCCGGTGCGTCCGCGTGACGTGCAAAACGCCGCCAATGCGTGTATTTCCGGCTGATAGACTACTGGTCATCAGCACCGATGCCGTCACAGCCATGCTGTGGCGGCATTTTCATTTCTGGAGTCGCGCATGAAGCGAGAGCAAGTACGGGAGCGCCACGCAGAAGGCCTGATTTCTGCCACGCATGTGATACAGAACCCGGCCAATTCGGGCGAATGGATCGTATTTTTCAAGAAGAGCGCCGGGCGCAGCTATTTTCTGGTGGACGATAACGACGAAGTCGAATCCTTCGCCCGGCTCGACGATCTGATCGAGGTCGTGCGCGGGCTCGGGATCAAATTCGCCGAGATCCACATGTAGGGTCTATTTGCAGACCACCACCACGTTGCGGTTCTTGTAGTTGCCGACATCGACCCCCAGGGTCTTGTCACTTTCCTTCGGCGCTGGCGTGCCATCGGTCCCGACAATGCGGTAGCCGGTGCCAGCGCAGGAGGCATCGGCTTTTTCGTAGCAGGTGGCCCAGGAGTTGGCCTCGCCGGAGCAGTCGATGGTCAGGCCCTGTTCGCCGTTGTTCAGGTAGGTGGTTTGCGAGGTGGCACAGCCGCCGAGGGCCAATACCGCGAGCAGCGGCAATAATCTGTTCATGTTCATAAGTGTTTCGTCTTCAGCGAGGGAGGGGCTAAACGCTCTGACAGCGCCGCGATGAAAAGGTTATAGCGATTGGCCACTTGTTTGCACTGAACTTTCGCACGATCAGAAAAAAGCCCTGCGCAAAGGCAGGGCTCAGTACGTGTCGGCGTCGATCAGTCCTGATCTTTGCCACGGCGTTTCGACGATGCCGGGGTGTCGGTGAACACCGACGCTACATCAGTCGCTAACTGCTCGCTGTCGAAAGGCCCGGCGATGTGTTCGCCATTGGTCGTGGTCAGATTCCACTTGCCGTCTTTCTTGTCGATCACATACCCGTTGATGATTTTTACCGCGGCCATCTATCTGTCTCGTTCGCTGGTTCAAAGGCGCCATGATACCGACAAATGCTCACATTGGGGGACGATGAGCGTATGGTGATGCAGCGCCTCTGCGCCTTTGAGCTACTCTGATTTCGCCGCTCGAAGACGGCAACGGAACTATCGGCGAGAATATTTCTCTATGTTGGCATCGGTTAGCCAGTGCGGGGCATTGTAAGGTGCACGCCGCCTGATTAGACTGCGCCGAAACTCGTACACACAGCCCTTTCAAGGACTTATATGATCAAGAAATGCTTGTTCCCAGCAGCCGGTTACGGTACTCGCTTCCTGCCAGCGACTAAAGCCATGCCCAAAGAAATGCTGCCGGTGGTAAACAAGCCACTGATCCAGTACGGCGTTGAAGAAGCTCTGGACGCTGGCCTGACGGAAATCTCCATCGTGACCGGTCGTGGCAAGCGCGCCCTGGAAGACCACTTCGACATCAGCTACGAGCTGGAAAACCAGATCAAGGGCACCGACAAGGAAAAATACCTGGTCGGTATCCGCAAGCTGCTGGATGAGTGCTCGTTCTCCTACACCCGTCAGACCGAAATGAAAGGCCTGGGCCACGCGATCCTGACCGGTCGCCCGCTGATCGGTGACGAACCGTTCGCCGTGGTGCTGGCGGACGACTTGTGCGTCAACCTCGAAGGCGACGGCGTACTGACCCAGATGGTCAAGCTGTACAAGCAGTTCCGCTGCTCGATCATCGCCATTCAGGAAGTCGATCCGCAGGAAACCAGCAAGTACGGTGTGATCGCCGGCGAGATGATCCGCGACGATATCTATCGCGTTCACAGCATGGTCGAGAAGCCAAAGCCGGAAGACGCGCCGTCGAACCTGGCGATCATCGGTCGCTACATCCTGACCCCGGACATCTTCGACCTGATCGAGCAGACCGAGCCAGGCAAGGGCGGTGAAATCCAGATCACCGACGCGCTGATGAAGCAGGCCCAGAACGGCTGCGTCATGGCCTACAAGTTCAAAGGCAAGCGTTTTGACTGCGGTGGTGCTGAAGGCTACATCGAAGCGACCAACTTCTGCTTCGAGAACTTCTACAAGACCGGCAAAGCTTACTGATACCGTCGATCTGCAGCGCCACGGGTGTGAGAACACTCAGGCGCTTGCACCCACAAACGCCCCGACCTGTTCGGGGCGTTTGTTTTTGTGCTGGAAAAACCCTGGAGTCCGGCAGCGCGTTTTACTGGCGGTGGCTCTGAGCGCGCTGGCTGCTTTTTCGAGGGGGAGGGATGCGGCAGCGTGATTCCTGTCCCGATTGCCTTCAGGCCGCGCATCAGAGGCCCGCAAGAGCGAACAACCTATTCGCCCTGAACGAAAAAAGCTCCGTATCTTGCGATACGGAGCTTTTTCTTTATGCGCTACGTCGATTGCGATCTCTCGAAACCGGCGCCTTCTATACGTTTACTGCTGCACGACATTCGCTGCGGCAGGGTCGACCTTCTTCGGCTTCATCAGGCTGAAATCGATCAAGGCCCGTTGCTCGCGCTCGTACGGGTTACCGATCATCAGCGGACGCGGCTTGAAGCTGTCGCTGACCAGACTCTTGCTGCGGTCAAGTTCATCGAAACTCAAACCGGCCATGTCCGCCCAGGTGTGAATCAGGTGCGAGCTGCTGTACGGACGCTGCAGGTCGGCGGCGAAGTTCCAGTCATGGGTCTCGCGCCATTTCGGCGAAGCCCAGGCCATGAACGGGATGGTGTACATCGGCGCGGTGGGTTTGTTCTCGTTACGGCCCAAGGTGTTGTGGCCAACTGAGTCGAATACGTCTTCACCGTGGTCGGAGAGGTACAGCAGGAAACCGTTCGGATCGGACTTGGCGTAGTCCTTGATCAGGCTCGAGACCACGAAGTCGTTGTACAGCACTGCGTTGTCGTAGCTGTTGTAGGTCGGAACCTGATCGTCACGCACGCCGGCCGGGACGCCTTCGCGATCCTGGAACTTGTCGAACGTTGGCGGATAACGGTACTGGTAGCTCATGTGCGTGCCGAGCAGGTGCACGACGATCAGCTTGCGCTGAGCCGGGTCGGTCAAGGCTTTATTGAACGGCTCGATCACGTCACCGTCGTATTGCGCGGCATTCTGGTTGCGGTTGTTGTTCAGGTAAACCTGCTCGTCGGCCTGTTCGGAGAACGTCGTGAGCATGGTGTTGCGCTTGGTCATGGTCTGCTGATTGGTGATCCAGAACGTCTTGTAACCGGCCTGTTTCATCATGCTGACCAGCGACGGCGTGGACAGGTATAGATCCGGGTTTTCTTCGTCGGCGAAGGTCAGGACCTGCTGCAGCGCCTCAATGGTGTAAGGGCGCGGAGTGATGACGTTATCGAACACCGCCAGCTGGTCCTTGAGCTTGTCCAGTTCCGGCGTGGTCTTGCGACCGTAACCATACAGACTCATGCGCTGACGGTTGGTCGACTCGCCGATCACCAGCACCAGGGTCGACGGTTTATCGGCATCGGCAGCCTTGAGGTTGTGCAGTGGCGGGACCTTGCTCGTGCTGTGCAGCATGTCTTGCATGCCGGCCAGGGTGTCGAGGTAACGGTGGTAAGCCACGGCCATTTGCCAAGGCACTGCCGGCTCGATACGGTCTTCGAACTTCTCGAAGCCACCGGCGAAACTGCCGGTGCGTTGGGTCTGCTTGATCAGCGGGTAGCCGACAACCGCGATCAGAATCGCCATCGCGGCGACAAACGCGCGGCCACGCGGCATGTACACCGGGCGCAGGCGGGTCCACAGGAAGTAGGCAAACGCGGTATGGGCGAGGAACGCCGGAATCATCCACCAGGCAAAGTACTGGGTCATGTACTCGCCGGCTTCAGACACGTTCGACTCGAACATGATGAAGATGACGCTTTGCGAAAATTCCTGCTGATAAATGAAGAAGTAGCCCAGGCTGGCCATCGAGCAGGCCCAGAGCACGATACCGATCAATGCGGCCAGCAGTTTGGTGCGTTTGGGGAACAGCAGCATCGGTGCGAGCCAGACCGCGCTCATCACGAAGGCCTGACGGAATCCGCTGAAACCGGAGGTGCCGGTCAGCTGGATCAGCAGTTGGGTGATGCCCGAGAAATACCAGAAGAACGCGAACAGCCAGAGAACACCGGCCCAGTCGAAACCTGTCGCAGTCGTTTTGCTGCGTTTGAACAATGCCATTCAGCACTCCAGCTCATCGTCACTAACCACCGCCGGGACGCTACATCAAACCGACGAACGGAAGCCGCGCGCAAACGCACGGCCAGAATGGGTCGGAGTATCACGAAGGCTGTGTGAAAAGTTCGTTAGTTGCTGATCAGGAGCAGGGGCGCATGATGTCGGGAACGACGGGCGCCGTTCCCGAAGCTGGCGGGGCAGGTCAGGCGTGCGGGTTGCGCTGGACAACCGGCAGAGGTTTGGGCTGAGCGCCCTGGGTCAGCGAGCGCAGCTGCGCCAGCTCCTGTTTCAATTGGTCGCGCTCGTCTTTCAACTGGCGCAATTCATCGCGACGGATCGTGACGTACAGGGTTTGTGGCGGCATTGCTGTGTGTACTGTGCCCATTGCTCACCTCGCAAATGGCTGTCTCAACTGCAAATCGTCCCCGGTTCAGGGCTACTGACTTGCTATCGGCGCCAATTTTGATTTCTTTTGTCCATGAATGGAACTTTTTTATTTTTCATGGTCGGTGTGTCTTCGGCACGTTTCCCGACGTTATCAGTCTGGATCGGGCACAATGCCCGGAAACTTCATCGCAACGCTCTGGACTAACCTCCATCAGTCGCGTTGGGCTATAACCAATGACACACATTTATCTGTAGTAAGGAGCATCAGCACATGCAACTCGGGATTATTGGACTGGGCCGCATGGGCGGCAATATTGCGCGGCGTCTGATGCTCAACGGGCATACCACCGTTGTTTACGACCGCAATACCGCCTTTGTCGACACCCTGGCCGCCGAGGGCGCCACCGGCGTTGCCGACCTGCCTGCGCTGGTCGCCGGCCTGGCCAAGCCACGCGCCGTATGGGTCATGCTGCCGGCCGGCGCGCCGACCGAAGACACCATCAACACCCTGAGCGACTTGCTTGAAGCCGGCGATACCATCATCGACGGCGGCAACACCAACTATAAGGATGACATTCGCCGGGCCAAGACCCTGGCCGAGAAGGGCCTGCACTACATCGACGTCGGCACCTCCGGCGGCGTCTGGGGCCTGGAGCGCGGCTACTGCATGATGATCGGCGGCGATGCCGAGACCGTTACCCGTCTGGACCCGCTGTTCGCTGCATTGGCGCCGGGCATGGGCGAGATTCCGCGCACCAAGGATCGCAAGTCCGATGATCACCGCGCCGAGCACGGCTACATCCACGCCGGTCCTGCCGGTGCCGGGCACTTCGTGAAGATGATTCACAACGGCATCGAGTACGGCATGATGGCCGCGTTCGCCGAGGGCTTCGACATCCTCAAGACCAAGTCCAGCGAGCGTCTGCCGGAAGATCAGCGTTTCGACTTGAACGTGGCCGACATCGCCGAAGTCTGGCGTCGTGGCAGCGTCGTGTCGTCCTGGCTGCTCGACCTGACCGCCGACGCGCTGGCGAGCGATCCGAAGCTCGACGGTTTCTCCGGTTCGGTGGCTGACAGCGGCGAAGGCCAATGGACCATCGAGGCGGCCATGGAGCAAGCGGTGCCGGTACCGGTGCTGTCGAACTCGCTGTTCTCGCGCTACCGTTCGCGTGGTCAGGGCACCTTTGGCGACAAGATTCTTTCGGCCCAGCGCTTCGGCTTCGGCGGCCATGTGGAGATACCGAAGAAATGACCCATACGATCCGCAGAAAATCCAAGGCAGAACCCGCTCCACCGACCACGCTGTTTTTGTTCGGTGCCCACGGCGACCTGGTCAAGCGCTTGCTGATGCCGGCGCTGTACAACCTCAGTCGCGACGGCTTGCTTGATGATGGTCTGCGGATCGTCGGCGTTGACCACAACGCCATCTCCGATGAAGCCTTCGCGCAAAAACTCGAAGACTTCATCCGTACCGAAGTGGCGGCGAAGGTCGGCAAGGGCGATCAGATGCTGGATCCGGCCTTGTGGGCCAAGCTCGCCAAAGGTATCAGCTACGTCCAGGGCGACTTCCTGGACGACAGCACTTATTCCGCGCTGGCGGCGAAAATCGCCGACAGCGGCACCGGCAATGCGGTGTTCTACCTGGCCACCGCGCCGCGTTTCTTCAGTGAAGTGGTGCGCCGTCTCGGCGCCGCCAGACTGCTGGAGGAAACCCCCGAAGCGTTCAGAAGGGTGGTGATCGAGAAGCCGTTCGGCTCCGACCTGCAAACCGCCGAGGCGTTGAACGCCTGTTTGCTCAAGGTCATGTCCGAGAAGCAGATCTATCGGATCGACCATTATCTGGGCAAGGAAACCGTGCAGAACATTCTGGTCAGCCGGTTCTCCAACAGCCTGTTCGAAGCGTTCTGGAACAACCATTACATCGACCACGTGCAGATCACCGCCGCCGAAACCGTTGGCGTTGAAACCCGTGGCAGTTTTTACGAGCACACTGGTGCGCTGCGCGACATGGTGCCCAATCACCTGTTTCAGTTGCTGGCAATGGTCGCCATGGAGCCACCGGCCGCGTTCGGCGCCGATGCCGTGCGTGGCGAGAAGGCCAAAGTGGTCGGCGCGATCCGCCCGTGGACCGTCGAAGAGGCGCGGGCCAATTCGGTTCGCGGCCAGTACAGCGCCGGCGAAGTCGATGGCAAGGCGTTGAACGGCTATCGCCAGGAAGCCAACGTGTCGCCCGACAGCAACACCGAAACCTACGTCGCGCTGAAAGTCATGATCGACAACTGGCGCTGGGTCGGCGTGCCGTTCTACCTGCGCACCGGCAAGCGCATGAGCGTGCGCGACACCGAGATTGTCATCTGCTTCAAACCGGCGCCGTACGCGCAGTTCCGTGACACCGAAGTCGACGAGCTGCAGCCGACTTATCTGCGCATCCAGATCCAGCCCAACGAAGGCATGTGGTTCGACCTGCTGGCCAAGCGGCCGGGGCCGGCGCTGAACATGGCCAACATCGAACTGGGCTTCGCCTACAAGGATTTCTTCGAGATGCAGCCGTCCACCGGCTATGAAACGCTGATCTACGACTGCCTGACCGGCGACCAGACGCTGTTCCAGCGCGCCGACAACATCGAGAACGGCTGGCGCGCGGTGCAACCGTTCCTGGACGCCTGGCAGCAGGACGCCAGCGTGCAGACCTACGCCGCCGGCGAAGACGGCCCGCAAGCCGCCAATGATCTGCTGACTCGCGATGGTCGCGTCTGGCATGGTCTGGGATGAGTCAGTCGATCCGTTTTGTGCTCAGTGACATGGACGGCACCCTGTTGCTGCCCGATCATAGCCTGAGTCAGCGCACTATCGATGCCGTTCGTTCGTTGCGAGAGGCCGGCGTGTTGTTCAGCCTGGCGACCGGGCGCCCGCCCAAAGCCATGCTGCAGCAGATCGAAGCCTTGGGCGTCGATCTGCCAACCGCAGCGTTCAATGGCGGCACCATCGTCAATCCGGACGGCAGTCTGCTGGTGGCGCATTACCTGCCGGCGACGACGGCGCTGACTGCCCTGTCGTTGTTTGCTGATCAACCGGATGTCGAAATCTGGGTGTTCAGTGGTGGCGACTGGTTGCTCAAGGATCCGCACGGGCCGATGGTGCCGCGCGAACAGCACGGCCTCGGTTATCCGCCAGTGGTGGTCGAAAGTTTCGAGCCGTACCTGGAACGCATCGACAAGATCGTCGCCACCAGCAACAACACCGATTTGCTGATCGAGCTCGAGGCGCGCCTGTTGGCCAAGGTCAGCGGCATGGCCCAGGTCTCGCGTTCGCAACCGGTGTATCTGGATGTGACGGCGCTGGAAGCGAACAAGGGCACTGCGCTGGCGACCATTGCCGCGCACCTCGGTATCGCACTGGAACAGACCGCAGCGATTGGCGATGGCGGCAACGACCCGGCGATGTTCAAGTGTGCGGGCTTGTCGATTGCCATGGGGCAGGCGGATGAGACAGTGAAGCGTCAGGCCGACGTCGTGACCGCGCCGAACACGGAAGACGGCGTGGCCCAAGCGATCGAAAAGTACATCCTTCCTGACTGAAAGCACGCAAAACCAAATGTGGGAGCGAGCCTGCTCGCGAAAGCGGTGTGTCATTCAACGAATCTGTTGTCTGACACTCCCTCTTCGCGAGCAGGCTCGCTCCCACAGGTTTATTCAGTGCTTGTCAGAGCCAGTAGCTCACGGCATACCAGCCCAACAAGCCCATCACAAAGGTGTACGGCAACGCCATCCACACCATTCGCCCGTACGACAAGCGTATCAGCGGGGCAATCGCCGACGTCAGTAGGAACAGGAACGCGGCCTGACCATTGGGTGTCGCCACGCTCGGCAAGTTGGTGCCGGTGTTGATCGCGATTGCCAGGGTTTCGAAGTGCTCGCGGCTCATGTGCCCGGAGAGGAATGCCTGTTTCACTTCGGTAATGTAGATCGTGGCGACGAACACGTTGTCGCTGATCGCCGAGAGCAGGCCGTTGGCGATAAACAGCATGCCCGGCTGTTGCTCCGCCGGCAGCGCCAGCACCCACTGGATCAGCGGCGCGAACAACTGCTGATCGTGAATCACCGCGACCACGGCGAAGAACACCACCAACAAAGCAGTGAACGGCATGGCGTCCCTGAACGCATTGCCCAGGCGATGTTCGTCGGTGATGCCGGTGAAGGCCGTGATCAACACGATGACCATCAGGCCGATCAGGCCGACCTCAGCGACGTGAAACGCCAGGCAACCAATCAGGATCAACGCAGCAGCCCCTTGCACCAGCAGGGCGGCACGCTGGCGTGCGGTGCGTTCGGCGTTGTCTTCAGCGGCATAGTTGGCCAGCACTGCGCGCACGTTGTCCGGCAGCAGGGTGCCGTAGCCAAACCAGCGCAGTTTTTCCAGCAACACGCAGGTCACCAGGCCTGCGGCCAGCACCGGCAGGGAGACTGGCGCGACTTTCTGGAAGAACTCGGCGAAGTGCCAGCCCATTTCATGACCGATCAACAGGTTCTGCGGCTCGCCGACCAGGGTGCAGACCCCGCCCAGTGCCGTGCCGACCGCGCCATGCATCAGCAGGCTGCGCAGGAACGCACGAAACTGTTCCAGATCATCATGGTGCAGCGCCGGCAGGTGTCGATCGTCACTGAACTGGCTGTCCTGGCGCGGATCGTTGCCCGAGGCCACGCGGTGGTAAACCGAATAGAAGCCAACGGCCGCGCTGATGATCACGGCGGTGACGGTCAAGGCATCGAGAAACGCCGAGAGAAACGCCGACAGGAAGCAGAACATCAACGCCAGAATCGCTTTCGAGCGCACGCCCAGCAGCAGCCGCGAGAACAGAAACAGCAGCAGATCCTTCATGAAATAGATGCCGGCGACCATGAACATCAGCAGCAGGATCACCGGGAAATTGTGCACGAGCTCGTCGTACAGCGCCTGCGGGGTGGTCATCTTCAGCAGCAAGGCTTCGATCAGCAGTAGGCCGCCGGGCATCAGCGGATAGCACTTGAGCGCCATCGCCAGGGTGAAAATGAATTCGATCACCAGCAGCCAGCCGGCAGCGACCGGGCCGACCGTGAACAACACCACGGCATTGAGGATCAGGAACCCGACGATGCACGCCTTGTACCAGCGGGGCGAATGCCCGAGGAAATTGTGCGCGAACGCCTGGGCCAGTGAACCGGACATCGGTTGCTCCTTGTATTAAGAAGCGCGCAAGTTGCCGCAAGAGCCAGGCAAGTTCAAGTGTTGCGGGGTTATTGATTCAGATAACGCGCGACCACGGCCCGGTAGTTGCCGTCCAGCGAGTAGCCGCCCACCAGAATGTGACCGTCGGCCTGCACTGCGAGCGAGTTGGCGGTGTCCAGGCTACGGCCCAAGCGCGTGCGTTGCCAGCCGTGGCCATTGCCGAACTGCGTGTCCAGGCGGCCGTCGGGCAGGTAACGCGCCACGATGAAGTCCGCCTCGATACCGCCAATCGTTGCGCCCGCCGCTATGATTCGGCCATCCGCCATGCACTGGGCGGCGCTCCACTGGCAGCCACTGGGGCCGATTTCCAGAAGGTGTGGGTGGCCAGCGTAGTTATGCGACGCCGGGCGACCGTTGGAATGCAGGCTCAACGCCATACAGCGGATCGGATCGCGACTGCTGCCAAAACAGTGCAGATGCTCCATTGAATAAAGCACCTGACTGACCATCGCGCTTTGCCCCTGGGCCTTGAAGGCGAGAAAGCCATCCACGGCAAAGCGCTCATCCAGACGCCCGTCAGGCAGATAACGCGCCACCAGGCCTTCCTGGGGGAAATCAATGGAGCCTGCGACAATGATGCGCCCATCCTCCTGTAGCAGGAGGCTGTTGAGCCAAGTATTGAGCAGCAGGTGACGGATCATCACGAAGCCGCGCTTATTGAAATCCGGATCGAGTGCGCCGTTTGCGGTCAGGCGAATCAGCATGCCGGCGTGATCGGCCAGTTCGAAGTGGTGATTGGCGATCAGCAGAATTTTCCCGTCGTCTTGCACGGCGATGTCGCAGGCTTCGGCGCCCGGCACGCCGGGTGGCAGCCAGGGGTCACGCGAACCGATGGACAGATCGCCGGGCAGGCACACGACTTGCCGGCCGTTGTCGCCAAATGTCGGATCAGGTGCGCCGTGGGCGTCGAACAGGGCGAGGGCGGGCAGCGTGCGATGGGCGTTTTCATAGTGCAGACCCCCCAGCAGGATTCGTCCGTCCGCCAAGACCTGCACCTTGGCGCCCATGGCTTCGAAGCCGGGGGCGAACTCGCCGATCACGCTGCCTTGAACACCGAAGCTCAGATCGGCAGAGCCGTCGGCGAGCATTCGCGCCAGCCCGAAACGGCTGCCGTCCGCGGTGCCGACCTTGGCGGCCACCAGCAGCCGGCCTTGAGCATCCAGCGCCAGCCCTTGGGTCATGCTGGACCGGCTCCCGGCAAAATACACCTGGGCGATGCCTGTGTGGGCAAAACGTCTGTCGAGTTGTCCGGCGTTATTCAGCGGCGTCAGGAGCGCAAAGGCGTTCTGGGTGGTCATGCATGCCTCTCCTTGCAAGTTGACCAGGCCCGAGGGGGCGGGTAACTGCATGAGCGAAACATTCAATCCCTGAATACGCCGAAGTACAACTGAGATAACTAACAGGTGGAGGGTCGCACTGTGCCAGAACAGTGTCTTTTTGAACCAAATGAAAGCGAGACAAGCAATGGCGCCTGACGCTTTAAAAGAAGTTGTACAAAAGTACCGGGAGATAAAACCTGGCAAATAACTAACGAAGAACGGGGCGGATGACCTTACAGTCACCCGCGTTGCCCTCTGATTAGTTTGGCATCGACCACGATTTCAGCGAATAACCTTCGTTCTTCAGTTCGGCACGTGCCTGTTGCAGCAGTTGCTCAAGTTGCGCAGGATCGGAGTAAGCACTGCTCGGAATCTGCTTGCGGCCGATGTGCGAGTTGGTCCGGTCGATAACGGTCAGGTTCAGTTCGCCGTTACCGTCTTGTTGGGCCCAGGCCACGCACTGGAAGGGTTTGAACGCGTGGTTGGCAATCAAAAGAGCTTCGTTGATACGGAGCGGGGCGGTCATGGGGTCTTCTCTCTGTCGTGCCCAATCAAGTGATGTGCCGTCGGTTGGGCTTACCGTTCGGCTGGTTACTTGTACTGATGCACGCAACCCGGTGGCAGGTCACACACGACACAAAGAAATTTCAACTTTATTTCGCCGGCTCAGGATTCCGACAGTTTTTGAAAGCTGGGTGAAAGATTCAACTCGATAGCTAACTAATAAACTCGTTTCTTATAACTCGTTAGCTTGTACATCTATAAGCAATCGATACAAGGCTCCGTCAATTTCTTGCTAATGTTACAGTCGGGTCTGCCAAATGACTGTTTTTACAATAATTTCCTTAAATTTGGCGCCAAGGAACAGTCATGATCGAAGCGCCTGCGTTACGACGTTTATTGGTGGTCGACCCGTGCGACGACTGTCACCGGCTGTTGCCCGGTTTGCGCGCGGTGGGGTGGGATGTTGACAGCTGTACCCTGGAAAATGCCGGCGACCGCAGTTGCGATGTCGGATTGCTGCGATTGCAGCCTTTTCATCTGGAACGACCCGAAGCGGTCAAGGAACTGATCAGCCGCAGCGGCACCGAGTGGATCGCCGTGTTGAATCAGGAAGTCCTGCGCCTGCAGAACGTCGGCGACTTCGTCTGCGAATGGTTTTTCGACTTCCACACCTTGCCGTTCGATGTTTCGCGGGTCCAGGTGACTCTGGGGCGGGCGTTTGGCATGGCGCGTTTGCGCGGGCAGGGGACGATTCACATCGATCAGCCTGAACACGAATTGCTCGGCGATAGCAAACCGATCCGCGAGCTGCGCAAATTATTGAGCAAACTGGCGCCGACCGAATCCCCGGTACTGATTCGTGGTGAAAGCGGCACCGGCAAAGAACTGGTCGCGCGCACCTTGCATCGCCAGTCACAACGCCATAACAAGCCTTTTGTCGCGATCAATTGCGGGGCAATTCCCGAGCACTTGATTCAGTCCGAACTGTTCGGCCATGAAAAAGGCGCTTTCACCGGTGCGCACCAGCGCAAGGTCGGACGTATCGAGGCGGCCAACGGTGGCACCTTGTTTCTCGATGAAATCGGCGATCTGCCCCTGGAACTGCAGGCCAATCTGTTGCGCTTTCTCCAGGAAAAACACATCGAGCGCGTCGGTGGCAGTCAGCCGATCCCGGTTGATGTTCGCGTGCTGGCGGCCACTCACGTCGACCTCGAAGCGGCTATCGAGAAAAAGCGTTTTCGCGAAGACCTGTATTACCGGCTCAATGTGCTGCAAGTAGTGACTGCGCCGTTGCGCGAACGCCACGGTGATCTGTCGATGCTGGCCAACCACTTTTCCCACTTCTACAGCCACGAAACCGGGCGCCGTCCACGCAGCTTCAGCGAGGATGCGTTGATCGCCATGGGCAAACACGACTGGCCGGGCAATGTGCGCGAACTGGCCAACCGAGTACGACGGGGCTTGGTATTGGCGGAAGGGCGGCAGATCGAAGCCCGGGATCTGGGATTGATCAGCCAGCATTCGATCAGCACACCGATGGGCACGCTCGAAGACTACAAGACCCGGGCCGAGCGCCAGGCATTGTGTGATGTATTGAATCGGCACAGCGATAATCTGAGTGTGGCGGCGAAGGTGCTGGGGGTGTCGCGGCCGACGTTTTATCGCTTGCTGCACAAGCACCAGATTCGCTAAAAGCAAAAGATCGCAGCCTGCGGCAGCTCCTACAGGTGTAATACCTGTTGAAGTTGCCGCAGGCTGCGATCTTTTCTGATCTGCTGCTTAGAAGTAGTACGGGAATTTCAGGCTGAAGGAAAAGTCGGGGGCATCCGGGGTCATGCCGATCGACAGGTTGGGCACGATAGTCAGGTTAGGCGTGGCGGCAATGGTCATGCCGACGTTGAAGTAACCCGCGTTGGCGTCACTGGACACCACCGATTGCCAATCCCCGCCATCGGGTTTGAGTTTGCTCCTGCGTTGCACCAGATCAGACATCGAAAACGACATACTCATCTTTTCGTTCAGTGCAAACGCAATACCGGCGCCGATCTGGAAGCTGTCGCCGATGCTGACCTTGCCCGGGGTTTTCTGGTTGACGGTCGAACTGATGTCGTCGAACGACTCCTCCAGGTTGTGGGTGTAGGACAAGCTGCCGAACAGCACTGCCGGGTCGAACGTCTTGACCAGCGAGACCCCGGGTGTGATCGACCAGACACCGTTACCGGTAGGCAGCGTGTCAGGCACGAACAGGTTGGAGTTGGCGTCGGTCTGGCGCAGCTTGATCCCGAACGGATCCTTGCCGGTTGGCGCCTTGACCCGCAGGGTCACCACGGCGTCCGGGGTGTTGACCGACTCGTCGAGGAACTTGTAAGCGATGCCGAAGTTGACGTCGCCGATGGTCGGGTCGCGCGAAACATCCTGCTCCGTCGTGACGTTCGACGCACCACCGTTACCCCCGCCGGACTGGTAGGTCGATTCGCGGTAAACCACCGGCACGTTCACGTCGAACTGCCAACGGTTGTCGAAGTTGTAGCGACCGGTCAGGTCCAGCGTCCAGGTATCGGCCTTGATCCGGTCGAGGTTGATGTTGCCCAGAAAGATCGAGTCCAGGGCCAGAAAGCCGTTGAGGATCAGTTGACGAGTGTCGTAGCGCGAGTAAGTCACGCCGGTCTCAAAGCTGAACTTGCCGCCGCCGAAGAAGCCGCTGGCCTCGTCGTAGAGGTTGGACACACTCTGTGCCGGTTGTGAATCGTCTGCCAGCGACTGGCCGTACGAAGCGCCACTCCCTCCGGCCGCGCCCCCCGACGCTGCCGCCGCGCCAGTCCCGGGAGCCCCGGTACTGGTGGCGACTTTCGGATTGCCTTTCATGTCAGACGGCGACTTGGCCAGCCGTTTGGGCTGCGGCGCCGCCGGTTGGTCTTCGACCTGACGGACCCGTTGTTCGAGCACCGCCAGGGCCTTCTGTTGTACTTCGTATCGTTGCTTCAGCTCCAGAAGCTCCTGTTTCAGGGTCTCCACATCTGCGTCGGGTGCTGCTTGCAGCATCGCCGCGGGTAGAAGAGTACTCAAACATACAGCGGCACGCAGTGATACTGATCGATACATGAATAAGCCGTCCCTTTAAGCCCAATGATCGAGAGTCAGCGTAGTTCAATATCCGATATTGCGTAGGGCCCTGAGTTGAGTCAGGTTGCAGTCCAGTGCGCCGGGGCTGATGCCGTTATTGTTAAGCACAACATTGAGTTGGGTCATGTTGTTGACCACGTTGGCGCTGCCCAGCAGGCGCGTGTTCTGCAGCAGGCCACCCTGGGCTACTTGTTGCAGGGCCGTGCCCTGATTCCCCGAGGCCTGGATCGCCATCTGCACGCCGCTGCCGGTGGCCGAAACGGCGACGCTGCCTGCAGCGTTATTGGCGCCGATGGTCTGCCCGGCCATCAGGGCCTGGCCTTGTGCGGGGGCCAGTGGAGGCGGCGTGTTGGCTTCTTTGACGTTGATTGCCACGTTGTTGTTGGCGGTGTTGCCGTCACCGGCGGCGCGTACGCTCTGGGTCACGCCCTGACTGCTGTTGAGTGCCGCGCCACCCACGACGCTGCCAGTGCCCTGAGTCGGGGTACTGCCATTGCCCTGTTCCTTGATGGTCGAGACGTAGAATTCCGGTTTGATCGTGGCGGCCTGGATTTGCATCGACGTCGCAGCGCCGATCAGATCACCGCTGGCGTTGCGCCAGGTACTGCTCATGACAATGCCGAAGCTGATGATCCGCCCCGGCATGACGTAACGACCGCGTAGCTCGGAGAGCTCATGATCATTGATTTCGATAGGTTTGAACCCTGCATTGGCATAGCCTGACGCGCTCGCTGCCAGGCAGGCGGCGGCCAGCCAGTATGAGGTTTTCATCTGCTGCTCCCGGGACATCCAGCCCCATTCTTTATAATCGGCGATTAAAAGAAGTCGCTCTGTATGAACCCGAAGTCCATCAATTCGGCATCTCTGACAGGGTTGAAGTTATCCAGATTGTTCTTTGCGGTCAGCGGCGTCGGTGGACTGCGTAATGCATTGGTTTTGTCATAACCGGGGCCGACGATAGCGAAGACAATGCCGTTCCAACCTTTGACAAAGTCATCATGGGCGTAGCGTTTGTGGCCTAGAACCGGATCTCCGATGTAAACCCAATCCTTGTCCGAACGCTGCAGCACCACAAAATGCTTGTAGCCGCGAATTTCCATCAGTACCACCACCGGGATTGTTACGTCGTCGAGTTTTTCCGGCGGGATCTTGTAGCCCCTGGCGCGCATGCCGATGCTTTCTACGTAGCGCTTCATGTCCAGCATGGAAAACCCTTGAGTACGAACAAGGTCCTGGTCAGCGTTGACCAGCATGCCTTTGATGATGTGCTCTTCATCGACGTCGAGCCAATAAGCCTGGCGCAGTACCGTGGCCAGTGCGGCGGCGCCGCAGCTGAAATCGGTTTTTTGTTCGACGATGTCGGCAAACTTGCGTTCACGGATGCTTTGCACGTGCTTGTAGACGAGTACGCCGCCGGGCAGGGCAGCGATAGGCATCTGGGCAGCCTGGGTCAGGCCGGACAGGCAAAGCAGGGCGATAAAGGCAGTCTTACGCATGATCGATACGCCTTTGCGGACTGAGGAAAAGCCCCGTTTCCGGGGCTTTCGTTTCGATCGCGATTACATGCAGGCTTTGCAACCTGCAGCGATGGACAGCGAGTTGCTTTGTTGGTTGCCAACACCAGCGGCGTTGTTGAAGCCACCGTTGCCGGACCAGTTGTTGCCGACGTTGGTCATGTTGGCGTTGTTGGTAACTGGGTTTTTCCAGCCGTCTGGAGTCAGCACTTGTTGAGTGGTGACGCCAGCCAGGCCGAAGGCACCCACGGCTTCGAAGGTAGCTTTCTGATCTTTGCTGCCGCCGCTACCGCCATGGCCTTTGTCGTTGCTGCCATAACCGCCACCGCCGTGGCTGTCACCCTTGATGGTAGCTTCGCCCACGGCGCCGAATACGCCGACGGCGGCGACAGTGCCAGTGAGGGTGTCTTTTTTGTAGGTCTGAGTGCCGTTGTTGCCGACTTGCAGACCGGTGGTGCTTTGGTTGGCGGCAGCAGCGGCTTGCGCTACACGACCACCGGACACAGCGATTGCCAGGTTGTTTTTCTGTTGGTTGAAGTTGCCGGCAGCGTTGTTCACGCCGATGTTACCTGAGCCATTGTTGCCGACGTTGTTCAGGCTGGCGTTGTTAGTGGTGGAGTAGTTGCCAACGGTGTTATTGCTGTTGACTTGAGTAGCGCTGGAAGCGGACACCGCAGAGCCGAAGATGAAACTTTCGTCGGCGGTTGCCAGGGCAGCGGCGTTGTCTTGCTGGTTGCCGTCACCGGCCACATTGTTTGCGCCGATGTTGCCGTTGGCGCCGTTCAGCGAGCCGCTGACGTTGGCGTTGTTCTGGGTGCCCTGGTTCAGGACGGTGTTGTCGGCGTTGTTTTGCACATCGAGCACTGCGGCACCGGCACCTGCACCGATTTGCAGCAGTTCTTCCAGGGTTGGGCCTTTTGGTGGAGGAGGGTTGTGACCATGACCGCCGTTGTTACCATGATCGTTGCCGCCTGCTTGAGCCGCCATTGCCATTACTGCTGCAAGAGCGAAAACCAGTGGTTTGAGAGCCATTGTAGTTTTCATGGTGTTACTCCGTCGTGCTTATTAGTTGGTTAAGTGTTGGTACTTTCTAATTGCACTGCTTTTTATATGGGTCAGTCTGCGACCCGGATGCTCAGGGTGTTAGCCATGCGGTTCCCCACCCCGGCACTCTGGTTCACCTGGATTACCCCTCGGCTGCCGGTGAAGGCCTGATCACTTGTCGTGACCTGGCGACTGCCGGGTGAGGTACCAGTTGCTCCTGAGCTTGGTAAAAGCGCCACGTTCTGCTGCGACAGGGCGCTGTCGTCAACGCTCTGCGGGGCAGCACTGATGCTGACGCGCGTCACGTTGGCCATCTGGTTGTTGGCACCGGCGCCCTGGTTCACACCGAGGATCCCGTTGCCATTACTGAACGAGTTGCCGCCAATGGTGGCGCTGGCGTTCATCGACGGGTTGGCAGGGGTATCGAGCTTCTGCCTGACGATGGTCGTGGCGCTGGCGTTAGTGCCGATGGCGATTGCTTTGGTATTGGTCTGTTGCATCTGGTCGCCGGCGGCCTGGTTGACGTTGAAGTTGCCGCGGTACTGCAGGCCGGTGTCCTGGATGTCGGCGTTGTTCACGGAACTCGGATCGGCCATCACGCTGGCGCAGCCGAAGAGGGCAAGCAGCAGAAGGGAACGATTCATCTCATTGGCCTCCAGCCATGCGGGTCAGCGGTGCCAGACCGGTGCTCAACGAGCGATTGATCGTGTTGGAAATCGTGCCGCCACCGCCGCCGCCGTGACCGGCACTCATGCCTGGCAGGCCGTTGGGATTGGTCAGGACATTCATGCCGGGCATGTTCGAATTCGGCGTGATCATGTTGCTGCGAATCGAACTGCCGCTGGCGACACTGGCAAAATCGCCATCGTTGAGTTCGGTGCTGGTCATGGCCTGATCGATGCGAGCAGAAGGGTTGGCATTGACCGTGGTTGGGTAGGGGTCTTTGCCGCCGCTGCGTCCGATGGCAATCGGTTGGACGTCGCGGTTGAGAACGATCACGCCATTGCCTTCGGCCTGAACGTTGAAACTGATGAATGTGCTGGCCGCTGATCCAATCAGCAGAAGGCAGGTCAGGCCTTTATTGATATTCCCCACGGCGGCAATTCCTTCTTCAGTGGGCTGGCTCTTGTCAGCGTTGGGAAGGAGAGAGCGAAAGCTGTGCCGCTTTTGAGTTGTCCTTGATTTTCAATGGGTTGGCGCTGGCGCGTGCAGCGTTGATACATCATCTGTCTCAGCGCTGAAACAGTCGCGCGGGCACTGGCGGGGTCAGGGGCGGCGCAATGCTCTGGAACAAGGGTTTGCCGAAGGCTGTTTCACCGGCGTAACAGATGGGCTGACAAAACGATGAAGGCCATTGAAATGGCTGCTTTGCGCAGGGGAGGGTGTATCAGGAATGGACACTTTGGCCCTGAGAGGGGCCATTCGAGTGGTCAGTCGGCCAACAAACGCGCCACGGCGGCGAAGGCTTGGGCACGGCGTTCATCCCAGTTGCCCTGAATGATCTGCAGCGGTTGCCCGTGTTGTACCAGCCAGTCGCGAGTGGCCTGATAGAACGCCATCCGCTCGATCAATTGCGGCTGGCAGCGCTGGCCATCGTCGGTCCAGTCGATCTGCTCCGGGGACAATAACAGGTGCAGGTCGTAATGCCGCGCCAGCAGCTCAGGTTCCAGCCACGCCGGGCAGGCGCCAAACAGGGTCTGGCTCCAGAGGATATTGCTCAGCAGGTGGGTGTCGAGAATCAGCAGCTCGGGCTGCTGCGCCCGCGCCTGGTCTTCCCATTGCAGCTGCCCGCGAGCGATCTGCGGGATGTCGTTGAGGCACGTATCGCGCGGGTTCTGCTCGATGAACCGGCGTACGTATTCATCCACCCGCACGCCGCCAAAGTGTGCCTGAAGGCCGGCAGCCAGCCAGCTCTTGCCGGTGGATTCCGGACCGGTGAGGACAACGACTTTCATCGCTGAAACGCCGGATCGGCGCGCCACTCACGCCAGCCTTGCACGGCAATCAGGGTGAACAGGGCATACAGTGCAGCGGTCAGGTACAAGCCCTTGTAAAGGAACAGGCCGACGAAAATCACATCCAGCACAAACCACAGCGCCCAGCATTGCAGGCGCTTCTGCGCCATCCACAACTGCGCAACCAGACTGAACGCCGTCAGCGCCGCATCGAGCCAGGGTTGCGCGGCATCGGTCCAGTGCGCCATGGCTGCGCCCAGCAGCAGGCTGCCGAGGGCGCCCACGCCCAGGCCGAGCAGGAGCGAGCGCCGGTCCAGACGCGTGACGTCGCGCCCGTCGTGCATCGTCCCGGCGCGGGTCCATTGCCACCAGCCGTAGACCTGCAGCGCGGCGTAGATCACTTGCAACAACATGTCCGAGTACAGCTTCACGTCATAGAAGATCCAGCTGTACAGCAACACCATGACCAGGCCGATCGGCCAGCACCACGGGTTCTGTTTGACCGTCAGCCAGACGGCGATCACGCCGAGGGCGGCGGCAAACAGTTCAAGCCCGGACATGGGGGTTCCTTGGGGGAATTGAGGAGGGAGCGGATTGTACCCAAAAACCTGTAGGAGTGAGCCTGTTCGCGATGGCGGTGGTTCAGCCACTCTGTGGTTGACTGATACGACGCTAACGCGAGCAGGCTCACTCCTACAGGGGAGCGGTGTTAGACGCGGAACTGGCGCAGCAACTGGTTGAGTTGTTCGCTCAATTGGCCAAGCTTCACGCTCGCCGCGCTCGACTGTTCCGCCGCCAGCGCCGTGCTGTGGGACAGCCCGGCCGCTTGGGTCACGTTCTGGTTAATGTCCTCGACCACATGCGCCTGTTGCAGCGTGGCACTGGCAATCGAAGCGTTCAGACCATTGAGATTGCGCAGCGCCTGGCCGATGGCGTTGAGGCTGGCACCGGCGAGGCCGGCCTGTTCGATGGTCAGTTGCGACGCCTTGCTGCTGTCGCCGATGACCTTGACCGCCGCCTCCGAGTGATTCTGCAGACGTTCGATCATGGCCTGGATTTCTGCCGTCGATTTCTGCGTGCGCTGGGCCAGCAGACGCACTTCATCGGCCACCACCGCAAAGCCTCGGCCCTGCTCACCGGCGCGGGCGGCTTCAATGGCCGCATTGAGCGCCAGCAGGTTGGTCTGCTCGGCAATCGAACGGATCACCTCCAGCACGCTGCCGATCTGCGTGCTTTCCGCCGCCAGCGTACGAATCACTTCGACCGCCTGATCAATGGTCCCGGACAGCTTGTCGATCTGTTGCAGGCTGCCATCGATGTTGATCTGGCCCTGTTGCGCCTGGGCTTCGGCGTCGCGCATTTCCGCGGCGGCGTGCTCGGCATTTTTTGCCACGTCCTGCACGCCGTAGGTCACTTCGTTGATCGCGGTCGCCACCAACTCCATCTGCTGCGATTGCTGCTGGCTGCGTTGCTGGGCCTGGGTGGCATCGTTGCCCAGTTCGCTGGACGACTGGCCCAGCGCACTGGCCGACACCTGCAAGTCACCGATGACCCGGCGCAACTTGGCGGTAAAGGCATTGAAGTGATGCGCCAGTTGCGTGACTTCGTCCTGGCCGTGGGTGTCGAGGCTGCGGGTCAGGTCGCTTTCGCCGCTGGCGATGTTGGCCATGGCGTTCACCGATTCCTGCAACGGGCGCACGATGCTGCGGGCAATCAGAATCACCAGCAGGGCCATGATCACGGCAATCACCAAGCCGATTACCGAAGCCTTGATCACCTGGCCCTGGAACTCGCTCTGCACGTCATCGATATAGACGCCGGAGCCGAGCACCCAGCCCCACGGCTCGAACAGTTTGACGTAAGAAGTTTTCGCCACCGGCTCGCTGGCGCCGGGCTTGGGCCAGCGGTAATTGACCATGCCCGCGCCCTTGCTTCTGGCGATCGCGACCATCTCGTTGAACACCGCAAAACCGTCCGGGTCGCGGATCGCCGAGAGATTCTGGCCTTCAAGCTTGGGGTTGGTCGGGTGCATGACCATCACCGGTGTGAGGTCGTTGATCCAAAAGTAGTCGCTTTGGTCGTAGCGCAGGCCGCGAATGGCGGTCAGCGCCTGTTTCTGCGCGGCGTCGCGGGTGAGGGTGCCGGCGGTTTCCAGGTCGTGATAGTAGGTCAGCAGGCCGCTGGCGGTCTGCACTACATGCTGGGTTTTCTGGGCCTTGGCGTGGTACAGGTCATCGTGGATCTGCTTGAGCATCAACACGCCCAAGGTCAACAACATGACCACCGCCACAATCAAAATGAGCCACAAGCGTCGGCTGATCGACACACTGCGCAAGCTGTTCATAACGCTGTCACTCCATTTCTTTTTCTTGTAATAAATCAACGCCAGCATCCAACCACGTTTGAGTGGTCGGGCATACGCGACCCAAGTCGTATAACGCCGCAGCACTATTAAGGCTTGTCTGTTAGGATTTCGGCCCCGCGCGCGAAAACCTGAATCCAAGTTGATATTTCACGGAATTTTGACCGTTTCGTGTGGATCCTGTGTGCGCGGAATCGGTACAGCAACAAACCGCTACGCTGAACGCAGTGAACGTAAAAAAATTATCGGAGCATGCCCGCGTGCATCGCTCTTTGGGGGATTGATGGATCTTTGGACCGCCTTGCAGGCACTGATTCTTGGAGTTGTAGAGGGGCTGACGGAGTTTTTGCCCATTTCCAGTACCGGACACCAGATCATTGTCGCCGACCTGCTCGACTTCGGCGGCGAACGGGCCATGGCGTTCAACATCATCATTCAGCTCGGCGCGATCCTCGCGGTGGTCTGGGAGTTTCGCCGCAAGATTCTCGATGTAGTGATCGGCTTGCCGACCCAGCCGAGTGCGCGGCGTTTCACCGCCAATCTGCTGATCGCGTTTCTGCCGGCAGTGGTGTTGGGGGTGATTTTTGCTGATCTGATTCATCAATACCTGTTCAACCCGATCACCGTTGCCACCGCGCTGGTGGTGGGTGGCGTGATCATGTTGTGGGCCGAGCGTCGGCAACATGCAGTGCACGCCGAAACCGTGGACGAGATCACCTGGAAAGACGCGCTGAAAGTCGGTTTCGCACAGTGCCTGGCAATGATTCCCGGCACCTCGCGTTCCGGTTCGACGATTATCGGTGGCCTGCTGTTCGGCCTATCGCGCAAGACCGCGACCGAATTCTCGTTTTTCCTGGCGATGCCGACCATGGTCGGTGCAGCGGTGTACTCGGGCTACAAGTATCGCCATCTGTTCGTACCGGCGGACTTCCCGGTGTTCGCCATTGGCTTCGTCACCGCGTTCATCTTCGCCATGATCGCCGTGCGCGGTCTGCTCAAGTTCATCGCCAGCCACAGCTACGCGGCGTTCGCCTGGTATCGGATTGTCTTTGGTCTGGTGATTCTCGCGACCTGGCAGTTCGGCTGGGTGGACTGGTCGGCGGCCAAGCCATGAGTGACTCCCGCGCACGTCGCCCGTCCGGCGGCGGTATTCAGCATCTGAAATTGAAACTGGCGGTGCTGCTGATCGTCTGCGCATTGCCGCTGTTCGGCGCGCTGTCGATGTGGCTGCAGGGAATTTCGCTGGTACCGCTGGCCGCCTATGGCGTGGTCAGCGTATTGACGTTTTTCATGTACTGGGCGGACAAGCGCAAGGCCCGCGTCGACGCCTGGCGCACCCCGGAAAACATCCTGCATGCATTGGAGCTGGCCGGCGGCTGGCCCGGTGCGCTGCTTGCCCAGCAGGTGTTCCGGCACAAGACGCGCAAGGTGTCGTTTCAGATTCTGTTCTGGGCGATCGTGGCGCTGCATCAGGTGTTCTGGATCGACCAGTTGTTTCTCGGTTCGAACCTGCTTTCATTGTTCTAAATCACCACAAATCCCGTGTAGGAGTGAGCCTGCTCGCGATGGCGTCGCATCAGTCAAAGAGATGTCGACTGATACACCGCTATCGCGAGCAGGCTCACTCCTACAAGGATCGGGTTTAGAGCAGTAATCCGATTCGGTTTTTCTTCGGCAACTTGCTCACCACCAACTGATGCGAGCGCGTCAGCAACCCGCGCAATTCTTCCGCGCCCAGCGGGTAGGGCGGGTGCATGATGATCCACTGCGCCCGCGCCAGATAAGGCGCCGGGTGAATGCCCGGGCGGTCGCAATGGCCGAGAAACAGATCCTTGTCGACCTTGAATGCCAGGGAATCCCCGCGCAGCCCCTGCAAGGCGAACATCTTGTTGCCGGCAATCGAGAACACCCGCACGCCGCCCCATTTGTAATCCTCCCGCGCGCCCGGCAAGGCGAGGCAGAAGGCGGCAACATCCGCTTCGTTCATCTTTCCTTTTGTCATAACAGTCGCTCCCCACACGCATTGAACGATTCGACCAAGTGATCGATCCACGCCCGCACCGCCGGCATTACCCCGCGCCGATGCGGATACACCGCCTGCAACCAGCCGGCAGGCAACGACCACTCGGGCAGCAGTTGCACCAGCGCGCCGCTCTCAAGGTCGGCCTCGCAATACATCATCGGCAGCAGGGTAAAGCCCTGGCCGGCCAGCACGCAGGCCTTGCGTACGATGAAATCATCGATGCCCAGCCGCGCTTCCATGTTCAATTCGACGCTGTTGCCCTGTTGATCGAGCAAACGCACGTGGACCATGCGGTCCGCTTCCAGCGCGCCGAGCACCGGCAGCGACTTCAGGTCTTGCGGGTGGCGGATTGTCTTGCCCTGGACAAAGGCCGGGCTGGCCACCACGACCATTTGTGCCTGGCGCAGACGACGGGTGACCAGCAGCGGATCTTCATCGCCCAGTTCACGCACGCGCAGGGCGACGTCGAAGCCTTCGGCGACCAGGTCAACGCGTCGATTGAGCAGCACCACCTCCAGTTGTACCTGGGGGAACTTGCCAAGGAATTCACTGATCACCCACGGCAGCATTTCCCGGGCCAGCCCGGTGGGACACGACACACGCAGGCGTCCTTTGGGCTCGCTGGACATGCTGGCGACGGCTTCATCGGCCATTTCCGCTTCGAGCAACATGGCTTGGCAATGGCGCAAATAACGCTCGCCGACGGCGGTCAGGTTCAACTGGCGGGTGGTGCGTTGCAGCAGGCGGGCGCCGAGACGTTCTTCGAGTTCGGCAATACGTCGCGACAGTCGCGACTTGGGGATGCCCAGCAAACGCCCGGCCGCCGCGAAACCACCGGCCTCAACCACCTTTGCGAAATAGTAGAGATCGTTGAGATCCTGCATGAAAAATCCACCGTTCTATCAGTGGGACGAACTATCGCATTGTCGGCGGCTAATCAGCTATTGGTTTCTTCCGTAGGATTGTCTCCATTCCGTCGCCACCGGCGATTCTTTCCAGGAGATTCCACATGAAACTGCTGCACATCGATTCGAGCATTCTGGGCGACAACTCGGCTTCCCGTCAGTTGAGCAGTCAAGTCGTCAAAGCCTGGCAAGCCGCCGAGCCTACCGCCGTGGTGACCTACCGCGACCTGGCCGCCGACGCCATCAGCCACTTCTCGTCGACCACCCTGGTGGCCGCCGGCACCACCGCTGAACTGCGCGACGCTGCGCAACAGCACGAAGCCGAGCTGAGCGCCTCGACCCTGGCCGAGTTCATCGCTGCCGACGCCATCGTGATCGCCGCGCCGATGTACAACTTCACCGTGCCGACCCAGCTCAAGGCCTGGATCGACCGTGTCGCCGTTGCCGGCCAGACCTTCCGTTACACCGAAGCGGGTCCTGAAGGCCTGTGCGGTGGCAAGAAAGTCGTGATCGTTTCCACCTCCGGCGGCATTCATGCTGGTCAGGCGAGCGGCATCGCTCACGAAGAATATCTGAAGCTGGTACTGGGCTTCCTCGGCATCACCGACATCGAAATCGTCCGTGCCGAAGGTCTGGCCTACGGTGAAGAAGTACGCAACAACGCGATGAGCGCTGCTCAGGCGAAGATCAGCGAGCAATTGTTCGCCGCTGCGTAAGCATTGCGTAAAGACCAGCTGCGGTTCAGGTAGCGCCTCAAAAAACTCTGTATTCTGGTTCTGCAAGGGCCAGATGCGGAGTTTTTTGTTTCTGACTGTTGCATAATCTGGCCCGGGTTATGCAGTCAAACGATCAACGTCTGAGTGCAACGCCGCGCCGGATTACCGAACCTCAGGGTTTCGGGCGTGTCGGAACACAAAGGATCTTTCGATTGAGTAACACAGGGTGGGCCATCCCATGATGCGTCTTTGTGCAACGTTACTGATTTGCCTGCTTGGCAGCCTCGGTTCAGTGCATGCCGCGCCCGGGCGACACCCCGTGTGGAGTGTCGGTTACCACGAAATGACATTCCTCGATCCGCTGGACCTGCAACCGATGCGCGCCATCGCTTTCTATCCTTCCAGCGACCGCGAGCACACCAGCCTGCTTGAAGGCTACAAGGTCGAGGCCGGCGAAGACACCAAGGTCGCCATCGGCCGCTTTCCGATGCTGATGTTGTCCCACGGCAACACCGGCACGCCCATCGCCCTGCATGACCTCGCCACCTCGCTGGCCCGCAAGGGTTTTGTCGTGGTCGCGGTGATTCATCCCGGCGACAACTCCAAAGACCACAGCCGACTTGGCACGCTGAGCAATCTGTACGGGCGGCCGATCCAGATTTCCGAAGCGATCACCGCCACCCTCGGCGACTCGATGCTTTCGCCGTTCGTCAACGCCGATCAGGTGGGGGTGATTGGTTATTCGGCCGGTGGCGAGACTGCGTTGATTCTCTCCGGCGCCCAGCCGGATCTGGATCGCCTGCGCCGTTACTGCCAGGAGCGCCCGGACGACCGCGATGCCTGCAACACTCAGGGCGAATTGATCGTCGATCGCGATGACTTGCAGCCGGTCGCCGATCCGCGTGTGCATGCGCTGCTGTTGATGGCGCCGCTGAGCCTGAAGTTTGGTCGTCACACCCTGGCCGACGTGCATGTGCCGGTGCTGCTGTACAGCGGCGACGGCGACAAACTGGTGGCCTTCGACAAGAACGCCGCGGCCCTGGCGCGCAAACTGCCGACCGCGCCGGACTTCAAATTGCTCGCCGGGGCAGGGCACTTCGTGTTCATGGCGCCGTGCAACGAAGAGCAGATCCGCGCCATGCCGGCGCTGTGCACGGACGCCGACGGCGTGGACCGCGAAGACATCCACCGCAACCTGATCTCCGAAGCCGGACAGTTCTTCTCGCGCACGCTGGGCCGGCCGAGCCGGGCGGGAATGCAGACCGCGGATCAATAACCCGATTCCACAAACACCGCTGATCCAATGTAGGAGTGAGCCTGCTCGCGATAGCGGAGTGTCAGTGAAGGAGATGTCGACTGACCCTCCGCTATCGCGAGCAGGCTCACTCCTACAAAGTATTTCGCCAGACCTTAGGTCTTGGCGCGGCGCCTGAGCAGCAAAGTCAATCCCAGCCCGGTCACCGACAGCATCGCGGCGCTGAAGAAAATCCACGAATACCCCAGGTTCAGCGCCACCGCGCCCATTAGCGGCCCGGCAATCGCCAGCGCCAGATCGAAAAACACCGCATACGCCCCCAGCCCCGAACCCCGGCTGGAATTGGGCACCTGTTTGATCGCCTCAACCCCCAGCGCCGGATACACCAGCGACAAGCCGACGCCGGCCAGCCCTGCGCCGATCAACGCGAACACGGTGGAAGGCGCCAGCCACAGCATCACCAGCCCGACGATTTCGATGCTCATGCAGGCAATCGCCGAATTGAATCCGCCAAAACGGCTGATGGCCGAAATGAACAGCAGCCGCGACAGGATGAAACACGCGCCGAAGACTGTCAGGCAATACGCCGCGCCACTCCAGCCCCGGTTAAGGTAATAGAGGGTGATGAACGTGGTCAGCGTGCCGTAACCGATGGACGCCAGGCTCAAACTGGCGCCAAACGGTGCAATGCGTCCGAACACCGCCCAAAAAGGCAGCCGTTCGCCGCGTACCACCGGCACCGAGGGTTTATTGCGGATCAACACCAGGGCGCCCGCCGCCAGTACCGACAGGGCGATGCCCAGGCTGATAAAACCGTAATCGGCGACCATGACCACACCCAGCGGCGCGCCAATCGCAATCGCGCCGTAGGAGGCGATGCCGTTCCAGCCGATCGACCTTGCGGTGTGCTCGGTGCCGAGCTGGCCCATGCACCAGCTGATGGTGCCGACCCCGATCAAGCCCTGTGCGATGCCGAGCAACAGCCGTCCGACGATCAGAATCAGCAGGCTGGGCAGCGGGAAGTCCTGCAGCAACGTCGAGATCAGGGTCAGCAACCCGCTGAGCACAATTCCTGACAAACCATAAACAATCGCGCGTTTGGTGCCGATGGTGTCGGACATGCGCCCGGCCATTGGCCGGCTGAGCAGGGTGGCCAGGTACTGCGAGCCGATCACCAGGCCCGCAATAACGGCGCTGAAACCCAGCTGTTCATGGACATAACCGGGCAGCACCGCAATCGGCAGGCCGATGCACAGGAAAGCGACGAAGGTGTAGAACACGATGGAGACGATCTGCAGGGTGATCGCCATGGAGCTTTGCGGGGGCAGTTGCTGCGCAGACATGAGGACTCGTTCGCGGGCGGCGGTAGGAGAGTCGGCATCATGGCGTGGCGCTGATATAAAAGGAAGCAGGCTAACTATTTTTCCTGGTCCGGGAGTGATGTGGTGCGGATGGCCTCATCGCGAGCAGGCTCACTCCTACAGTTGAAATGCGTCCCCCTGTAGGAGTGAGCCTGCTCGCGATGGTGTCGGTACCCTTATAGCTACTGGCTCTGGAATGCAAAAAGCCCCGTCACAAGGACAGGGCTTTTTATCTTGCAGCTAGCAACTCAGCACTTGACGCTGCTCTTAGAACACCACGCCCTGACTACGCAGGTAGTCATCGTAAGTGCCGCTGAAGTCAGTCACGCCATTCGGGCTCAGCTCGATGATGCGCGTGGCCAGGGACGATACGAACTCACGGTCGTGGCTGACGAAGATCAGCGTGCCCGGGTAGTTTTCCAGCGCCAGGTTCAGCGCCTCGATCGATTCCATGTCCAAGTGGTTGGTCGGTTCGTCCATGATCAGCACGTTCGGCTTTTGCAGGATCAGCTTGCCGAACAGCATGCGACCCTGCTCACCACCGGAAATCACTTTGACCGACTTGAGGATCTCATCGTTGGAGAACAGCATGCGCCCCAAAGTCCCGCGAATCATCTGCTCGCCCTGGGTCCACTGACCCATCCAGTCGAACAGGGTGACATCGTCTTCGAAGTCGTGCGCGTGGTCCTGCGCGTAGTAGCCCAGTTCCGCGGCGTCGGTCCACTTGACGCTACCGGCATCCGGAGTCAGTTCGTTGACCAGGGTGCGCAGCAGGGTGGTTTTGCCGATACCGTTCGGGCCGATGATCGCTACGCGCTCGCCAGCTTCAATCTGGAAGCTGAAGTCCTTGAACAGTGGCTTGCCGTCGAAGCCTTTGGCCATTTTTTCGACCATGACCGCCTGGCGGTGCAGCTTTTTGTTCTGCTCGAAGCGGATGAACGGGCTGACACGGCTGGAAGGCTTGACCTCGGCCAGCTGGATCTTGTCGATCGCCTTGGCGCGGGAAGTGGCCTGCTTGGCTTTCGAGGCGTTGGCCGAGAAGCGGCTGACGAACGATTGCAGCTCGGAAATCTGCGCTTTCTTCTTGGCGTTGTCCGACAGCAGCTGCTCGCGGGACTGGGTCGCCACGGTCATGTACTCATCGTAGTTGCCCGGGAACAGGCGCAGCTCGCCGTAATCCAGGTCAGCCATGTGCGTGCACACGCTGTTCAGGAAGTGACGGTCGTGAGAGATGATGATCATCAGGCTGTTACGCTGGGTCAGGATGTTTTCCAGCCAGCGAATGGTGTTGATGTCCAGGTGGTTGGTCGGTTCGTCGAGCAACAGCACTTCCGGATCGGAGAACAGCGCCTGAGCCAGCAATACGCGCAGTTTCCAGCCTGGCGAAACTTCGCTCATCGGGCCGAAATGCTGTTCCAGCGGAATGCCCAGACCCAACAACAGCTCGCCCGCACGGGATTCGGCGGTGTAGCCGTCCATTTCGGCGAACTCGGTTTCCAGCTCGGCCACGGCCATGCCGTCTTCTTCGCTCATTTCCGCCAGCGAGTAGATGCGATCGCGCTCGGCCTTGACCTTCCACAGCTCTTCGTGACCCATGATCACGGTGTCGATCACGGTGAATTCTTCGTAGGCGAACTGATCCTGACGCAGCTTACCCAGGCGTACATTCGGCTCGAGCATGACCTGACCGCCGGACGGATCAAGATCGCCGCCGAGGATTTTCATGAAGGTCGACTTGCCGCAACCGTTGGCGCCGATCAGACCGTAACGGTTGCCGCCGTTGAATTTGACCGAAACGTTTTCGAAGAGCGGCTTGGCGCCGAACTGCATCGTGATGTTAGCTGTAGAAATCAAGAGTTTTTCCTGCGAAGCATTCTTAAATAGCGAGGGTGCGGCCGGAGCGCTGGGCCCGAGTAGAAGTGCGCTGATGCGGGACAGTCCCGTCATCAACCAAGGGGGGCGCGTAAAGTTTGGCGGCGATTGTACTGGTCTGGCTCTTTAAACGATAGGGCGATGATGCCGCGCCTGCTGATTGGCGGATTCAGCGGACAGTTTTTCACAGATGCGGTTCACCATTGGTTACAAAGTATGGCTAAAATGCCATCCGATTATCCAATAGCCGCCAACGGCATGGGCTCAAGGAAGTGCCACCGGGATAGTATTTGTATTCATGCCACTGCATCAGACCCTGGGCCACCGGCCGGCAGGCGCGCAGTTTGTTCACTTTTGACGTGTGACGATTTCCGTGAAACTCATCATTGCCGCTATTTATGTCATTTCGATTGCATACGTTCACTTGCGTGGGCGTGTGCGTCACAAACTGGGCCGTCAACTGAGCGATCACTCGACGTTTCTGGCCCCGATCAACTGCTTCCTCTACCTGTTCTCGAAGAAGCCGAACAAGCCGTATCTTGATCCTGCCGAATTTCCCGACTTGAGCCCGTTGCAGGCGCACTGGGAAGAAATCCGTCAGGAAGGGCAGGACCTGCTGCGCGCTGGCGAGATCAAGCGCTCGAATCAGTACGATGACGTCGGTTTCAACTCGTTCTTCAAAAGTGGCTGGAAACGTTTCTACCTCAAGTGGTACGGCGAGAGCCATCCGTCGGCGATGAAACTGTGCCCGCGCACCACCGAACTGGTGCAGAGCATCGGCTCGATCAAGGCCGCGATGTTCGCCGAGCTGCCGCCGGGTTCGAAACTGGTCCGTCACCGTGATCCGTATGCCGGTTCCTATCGCTACCACTTGGGGCTGGACACGCCGAACGATGCGGGTTGCTACATCAATGTCGACGGTGAAAGCTACCACTGGCGTGACGGAGAAGCGGTGATGTTCGATGAGACCTACATCCACTACGCCGAAAACACCACCGACAAAAACCGCATCATTCTGTTCTGCGACATCGAGCGCCCGATGAAATATCGCTGGGCGGCGGCGTTCAACGCCTGGTTCAGCCGCACCGTGATGTCGGCGGCGGGTGCACCGAACGATGCGGGCGACCGCACCGGTGGGATCAACCGCCTGTTTACCAGGATCTACAAGGTTCGCCTGCGTGGTAAAGAACTGAAAAAGCGTAATCGCGCGCGTTATTACCTGGAAAAGTGGGCGATCTTCGGCGGTTTGCTGGCGATCTTCATTCTGATCTGAACGCCGCAATTCGCCTTTGCTGCTGATGAGTCTCTCAAATCCAACCTGTCAGCTTGCTGACAGGAACCGGTTCTGACTATTCCCCAGAAGCCTTTTTGGTCTTCCTCGCCGGCGCAGCCTTACTGGCAGGCTTGGCTTTTGCCTTGGGCTTGGCCGGCGCTTTGCCACCCAGGCTGCGTTTGAGCAACTCGGTCAAATCGATAACATCCGCAGTTTTGCGTTCCTCTTCGCCACCCACGGTTTCAACATCCTCGATCTTGCCTTCATGAGCCTTTTTCTCGACCAGGGCCATGATCTTGTCTTCAAATTCGTCCTTGTAGTCCTCGGGGCTCCAGTCGCCGCTCATGTCCTGTACCAGGCGCTTGGCCATGTCCAGTTCGCCCTTGGCCAGTTGGGGTTTGGTCACTTCGCTGCCCAGTTCCAGCTCATCGAGGCCGCGTACTTCCTGCGGCCAGCGCAGTTTGACCAGCACCAGCGCCGACTCCAGTGGCATCAGCGCCGCCAGGTATTGGCGAGTGTGCAGGACGACGCGGGCGAGGGCGACCTTGTTGGTTTTGCTCAATGTTTCCCGCAGCAGGGCGTAGACCTTGCCGCCGCGTTTGTCCGGGGCGAGGTAATAGGGCGTGTCGATGTTCTGCAGCGGGATCTGCTCGGCATCGACGAAGGAAAAGATGTCGATGGTCTGGGTCGAGACCGGATGCGCCGAGCGAATTTCCTCCTCGCTGAGCACCACGTAGCGACCCTTCTCATAGGCCACACCTTTGACGATGTGCTCTTTGGTGACTTCCTTGCCCGTGACCTTGTTTACCCGTTTATAGCCCACCGGATCCATGCTGCGGCTGTCGAGCCAGTCAAAGTCCACGCCGTGCGAGGACGTTGCCGACACCAGCGCGACGGGGATGTGTACCAGTCCGAAGCTGATCGCGCCTTTCCAGATTGCCCGAGCCATGGTCAGTTCTCCAAGTGATGATCAGGTGACCTGCGGCGCGGGGCGAAAGTTTCCAGTGATTGCGCGGCTCTCAAGGGATCTGGTCAAGCCGTGTTACATGTTGTTTAACGGCCATGGGTTAACAAATCCGAACCCGCGGCGTAGCGTGGACTCGAAGGCTCTATCCCCTGTGCATCGAGAGGCCGCCCATGAAGCGAATTCCGTCAGGCATCATCATTCTGCTCCTAGGGGCCGGTCTGGCGCATGCTGACATCGCAGCACCGTCCGCTCCGCTGCTGCTGGCACAAAGTCCCGCTGGCACCAACAACAACCCCTACAACAGTCCGATTCGCCGGGCCAACCCCAACAGCATGCAAGGCACGCAGCCCAATGCACCGGCGATTCCCGGGCCGAACACGGCACCGGTGCAACGTTCACCCACGGTCGGCAACGGCGGCATTGGCAACGGCCAGCAGCAACGTTCGGTGCCGAGCACACCGCCGAAATTCATTCCCAACCCACCGCCACGAGACGCAGACAGCAACCGTTGAACGGCAGGCCTGAGCGCCTGTCAGCCTTTAAAACGAACAAAAGGAATCGTGCATGTTGCGTAAAACCCTTCTAGCCACGCTGTGCGCCGGCGCGCTGATCAGCACTGCAGCGCTCGCCGCCGCCCCCAAAGAGCTGCAAAGCGAGCAGGGCACCCTTGAAGTCACAACGATCACCCAAGGCCTGGAACATCCCTGGGCATTGGCGTTTCTACCGGATCGCCAGGGCATGCTGGTCACCGAGCGCCCGGGCAACCTGCGGCTGATTGGCGTCGATGGCAAGCGTTCGGAACCGATCAGTGGTGTGCCGAAAGTCTGGGCCAAGGGGCAGGGCGGGCTGCTCGACGTGGTGCTGTCGCCGACCTTCAAGCAGGATCGGCTGGTCTACCTGTCGTACGCCGAAGGCGGTGGCGCCGGGGACAAGGCCGGAACGGCGGTGGGGCGCGGGCGGCTGTCGGACGACTTGAAGACAATCAGCGATTTCAAGGTGATCTTCCGTCAGGAGCCGAAGCTTTCGACCGGCAATCACTTCGGCTCCCGGCTGGTGTTCGACCGCGACGGCTACCTGTTCATCACCTTGGGCGAAAACAACGACCGGCCGACCGCGCAGGATCTCGACAAACTGCAAGGCAAGGTCGTGCGGATTTTCCCCGACGGCAAGGTGCCGGATGACAACCCGTTCGTGGGCCAGTCCGGCGTGCGCCCGGAAATCTGGTCCTATGGCCATCGCAACCCGCAAGGCGCGGCGCTCAATCCGTGGAACGGCACTGTGTGGGAGAACGAACACGGCCCCCGTGGTGGCGATGAGGTGAACATCATCGAGCGCGGCAAGAACTACGGTTGGCCGCTCGCGACCCACGGTATCAACTACTCGCTGCAGCCGATCCCGGAAGCCAAGGGCAAGAGTGTCGAGGGCGCTGTTGATCCGCATCATGTGTGGGAGAAGTCACCGGGTGTTTCCGGAATGGCGTTCTATGACGCTGATCGCTTCAAGCCTTGGCAGCAGAACCTGTTTATCGGTGCACTGGTCAGTCAGGAGCTGATCCGCTTGCAGTTTGACGGGGACAAGGTGGTTCACGAAGAACGTTTGCTGGGCGATCTGAAACAGCGGATTCGTGATGTGCGGCAGGGGCCGGACGGGTATCTGTATGTGCTGACGGATGAGGAAGAGGGTTCGTTATACAAGGTCGGCCTGAAGTAACCTCACTTCAAATTTTCACAGATGTCCTGTGGCGAGGAAGCTGGCTCGCGTTGCGTTGCGCAGCAGCCTCAAAATCTTGTGAGCGCTACGCACTCATGCGGAAGCAAGCTCCCTCGCCACAAAAAAAGCCTTTAGAGCCTAACGATAGTGGGCGTAGCGCGGGCATACAAAACCACCGCCGCACGCAATTTCCCGCGGCCAAACCGGCTCATTTTCTCAAACTCGCCATGGCTGACCGGCACATGCTGGCAGTCCATGGGTTGCCGGTGCTGGCTGTGATCGACGTCAGGGTCGTGGAGGTACACAAAATCCTCGTCGCAGTCGGTGACCATCACCCAATGCGGCGACTTGGAGCGGGTCAGGCGATAGCTGCTGATCAGCACCAGAGGCTGGCCGCCGGCCTCCAGCAGGCGCGGCAAATCCAGATGTGTGCCGATCTTGCGTTCGATGTCGGTTTCCTCCAGTTGCGCGGTGAACTCCTCGTGCACCAGGCGCATGACGTCTTTTTTATGCGCATCGCGCACGCCATCGAGAAACAACGGCCCGGCCATACTCAATTGCAGACGCACGCGAAAGCCCCGGCGCCATGCCGCCAGCGCCAATCCCTGTGGGCTGCAACCACCGTGGCCGGAGGTCATGAACACCGTGGTCGCTTCGCGCCAAAGCTGCAGTTCCTCGCGCCGCTCCAGCAACCGTCCGGGTTGCAGCGCACCCATGGCCATCAGCAGGCACGCCGGACCACAGGTGAACTCAGTGGTTTGCGGGTAATAGGGCACCTTGATGCTGCGTGAATCATGGTGTTGAACAATGCGTTTTTCCAGGCGCAGCGCGTCGGCATGGTCTTCGTAGTAGTCGTGAATCAACGCAAAGCGCCGATAACCGTTGCGCTCGTACAAGGCAATCGCGGCGGGGTTGTCGAGGCGCACTTCCAGGCGCAGGTACGCACAATCGTGCTCGACCGCGCAAGCCTCGATGCGTTGCAACAACTGTTTGCCCAATCCGATGCCGCGCGCTTCGGCGGCAATGGCGATGGAATACAGCCGCGCCAGCGAGGTGCCGCGATGAAACAGCACCAGCGCGTAGCCAAGCAATTGCCCCTCATGTTCGGCCACCAGCAACTGCGCATGGGCGCGGGTGATCATCCATTGAAAGCTGCGGCTGGTCAGCCGGTCGGTGGTGAAACATTGCATTTCCAGGGCCAGCAGTGCCGGCAGATCTTCAACTACCGCCAAACGAAAAACAGCATTCATATGACCACCGTAAAAGTTGCGTAACGAAACGGGACTTTCGAAAAACTTCGTGCTTAATAGAAATGGTCTTGTTCTCCAACGGATCAATCTCTATGTCAGCGGTACAGGGTCATTGGCGCGAAGTATCCGAGCAAAGTTTGCCGGCGGCAACTTTTTTAAATCCAGCCATCAGAACTTCCAGTCAAGTGTTGATCATCGTCGAACGCAAGGAGGACTGGGCCTCGTACTTTCCCAGCGAGGACATCGTCACGGCCCAGGAATACCTGGAGCAAACCCGCGACAGCGAGCCGGGCAAGCGTGTGCAGGTGATCAACCTGTGCCGCAGTTACAAGTATCTGGGGCACGGTTACTACTGCTCGCTGCTGGCGGAAGCCCGCGGGCACAAGGTGATTCCATCGGTGCGCACCATCAGCGAACTGACGAAAAAATCATTGTACGGGCTGGCCTTGGACGACTTGGATAAAACCTTGGAAAAAGCCCTCAGCCATCACCTTTACAGCGATACCGAAGGCTTCACTCTGACACTTTACTTTGGCAAGACGCATATCGAGCCCCTTCAGGATCTGGCCCGTCAGTTGTTTGAAGTGTTTCCGTGCCCGATTCTGTTAGTTGAGTTCCGTCGTAATAACGGTTGGCACATCGAAGGCATTAAGTCCGGTGCCCTGCACAAGTTGCGTGACGATCAGGAAGATCAATTCGCCAATGCGCTGGACGGTTTCAGCCGTAAAGTCTGGCGGGTGCCGCGCTCGCCGCAAGTGGCGCGTTATGACCTGGCGATCCTGCACGATCCGCAGGAGGCCTTGCCGCCATCCAATGCCAAGGCACTGGAGAATTTCGTCCGGGTCGGCAAACGCATGGGCATTGATGTCGAGCTGATCGAGCGCAAGGATTATGCGCGCTTGGCCGAGTACGACGGCTTGCTGATTCGCGAGACCACCAGTGTCGACAACCACACCTATCGCTTCGCCAAGAAGGCGGAAAGCGAAGGGCTGGTGGTGATGGACGATCCGACGTCGATCCTGCGCTGCACCAACAAGGTCTACCTGACCGACCTGCTCAACAGCCATCAACTGGGCATGCCCGCCACCGAAATTCTCTACAAGGAACGACCGGAAGATTTCGAGCGGGTCGGCGAGCGCCTCGGCTTTCCGCTGGTGCTGAAGATCCCCGACGGCTGCTTCTCGCGTGGGGTGATCAAGGTCGAAAGCCAGCAAGCGCTGCTTGAAGCCACCGCCGAACTGTTCGAACACTCGGTGTTGCTGCTGGCTCAGGAGTTCTTCTACACCGAGTACGACTGGCGGATCGGCGTGCTCAACCGCAAACCGATCTTTGCCTGCCAGTACTTCATGTCCAAGGGCCACTGGCAAATCTACAACCACAAGGCCAAGGGCCAGGACATCAACGGCGAGTGCCGCACCCTGGCCGTTCACGAGGCGCCACGGGCGGTGGTGGAACTGGCGGTGAAGACCGCCAACCTGATTGGCGACGGTCTCTACGGCGTAGATTTGAAACAGGCTGGCGACAAAGTGGTGGTGATCGAAGTCAACGACAACCCGAACCTCGACGCGGGCATCGAAGACGCCTATTTGCAGGACGATCTGTATTCACTGGTACTGGAAGAGTTCGTGCGCCGGCTGGAGCTCAAACGCCGCGGCCAGGCCTGGTGAAGCGCCGATGATCAGCAGTTTTGCACTGAGTCACGGCGCGTTGCAGCGGGTCGAGCGGCTGGACGCCGAGGTGATGCTGTTCAGCAACCCGGATGCCGCCGAGCGCGACTTGCTCCAGAGTCACTACAAGGTTGACGAACACGCGCTGGCCTCGGCGCTGGACCCGGACGAAGTCTCGCGAATCGAGTTTCACCCGGACCACTTGTTTCTGATCTGGAAGCGCCCGGAAAACTACTCCGGTGGTGGCAGCCTGGCGTTTGAAGTGTCGTCCTGCGGCCTATTGTTTGCCCCCGGCCAATTGCTGGTGATCGCCACCGACGACACGCCGCTGCACGGCATCGGCACGCGTCAGCCACTGAATGCGCCGCTGGATGTGTTGCTCGATTTGCTGTTCAACAACATTCACCACTACCTCGGCCATCTGAAGGTGATCAAACTGGTGGCCCGCGAGCTGCAACAGAAGTTCAACGCCTCGATGCAGAACCAGCATCTGGTGCAGATGTTCAACCTCAGCGAAAGCCTGATCTATTACATCAACGCCTTGCACAGCAACGGCGCGGTGCTGACGCGGCTGCGCAATCATGCCGATAAACAGCATTTCGGCAGCGAAGCGATCGGATTGATCGACGACCTGATCATCGAAAACAACCAGTGCTACAAGCAGGCGGAGATTTACTCCACAGTGTTTTCCGGGCTGATCGATGCGCGCGGCAACCTGATGAACAACAGCATGAACAACCTGCTGCGCAAACTGACGTTGATCAACGTGGTGTTTTTGCCGTTGAACCTGATTGCCAGTATTGGCGGCATGTCTGAGTTCAGCATGATGACGGCCGGCACGCCGTGGTGGATTTCCTACCCGGTGTTCCTGCTGGTGATGTTATTGGGGGCAGGGGGGATGTTGTTTGGGCTGCGGCGGTTGGCCAAGTGATAAAGTGGTGACTGTACCGGCGCCATCGCGAGCAGGCTCCAGCTACACCCGAAGGTCCGGATCAACTCACTGGGTTGGCCGTCGCGACTTTCTTGCGCTCCCGAACCCCACGCACCACCAGATACAACAACGGCCCAACCGACACAAACACCGCCGTCAGCAACAGATACGGCACCACCGACCAGACCGACATCCCCCGTGCCCGCGCATCCTTGACCATCCACACCCCGGCCAGCGTCGCCAGCAGATAAAGATCAATCACCACCTGCGCCGTATCCGGACGCGACATCAGGCTGATGCCGAAGTCGATCAACGACTGTTCGGCCTGGAGCATCACCGACACGGTGTAGCCGGTAAACGCAATCAACGCAGTGAGGGGCAGGGCGACAGACATCATGCATTCCTTCCTTGGGGTGATGAGCAGAATCGCCAGCCTACCTTGGCATCCTCAAATAAGCCATTGACTCGCCGGCCGCCGCCGGGCTAATTTCAGACCCATGACTTCCACCGTATTGCGCTGCCTGCCAAGCATTATTACCGCCATTCCTCATTTGGCGGGCTAGCTCACGACTGCAGCACCCAACCCGCCCTAGAGGCGGGTTTTTACTTTCTGTCTCCGGGGTTTTAACCACAATGGCCCCCTGTAGGAGCTGCCGAAGGCTGCGATCTTTTGACTTTGTTTTGCTCAAATCAAAAAGCAAGATCAAGAGATCGCAGCCTTCGGCAGCTCCTACACAGATCGACCGGAGATGACGATGAAATACAGCCCCGACCAGCAAGCCCTGCTTGAGCAGTACGTGAAAAAGATCCTGGCCGCGCCGGTCTACGACATTGCCGTGCGCACGCCGTTGCAGTCGGCGCCGGCGCTGTCCGAGGCGCTGGGCAATCGGATCCTGCTCAAGCGCGAAGACCTGCAACCGACGTTCTCCTTCAAGATCCGTGGTGCCTACAACAAGCTGGCTCAACTGAGCGATGCGCAGAAAGCACGCGGGGTGATCACCGCTTCGGCGGGCAATCATGCCCAAGGTGTGGCACTGGCGGCGCGAGAACTGGGGATCGCGGCGACCATCGTCATGCCCTCGACCACACCTGAGCTTAAAGTGCTTGGGGTGCGCAGTCGTGGCGCCGAGGCGCTGCTGCACGGCGAGAGTTTTCCGTTTGCCTTGGCCCATGCGTTGCAACTGGCCGAGCAAACCGGACGCACCTTTGTCTCGCCTTTCGATGACCCTGACGTGATCGCCGGCCAGGGCACGGTGGCCATGGAAATCCTCCGTCAGCATCAGGGGCCGCTGGATGCGATCTTCGTTCCGGTGGGCGGTGGCGGCCTGATCGCCGGCGTCGCCGCTTACGTCAAATACCTGCGGCCGGAAGTGCGGATCATCGGGGTCGCATCGGAGCACTCGGCCTGCCTGAAGGCGGCGTTGCAAGCGGGTGCGCGCGTGGTATTGCCCAGTGTCGGGACGTTTGCCGATGGCGTGGCGGTGGCGCAGATGGGCGCTTATGGGTTCGAAGTGTGCCGGTTTTGCGTGGACGAGGTGGTCACCGTCAGCAATGACGAGCTCTGCGCCGCGATCAAAAACATCTACGACGATACCCGCTCGATCACCGAACCTTCCGGCGCATTGGCGGTGGCCGGGATCAAACAGTACGTGGCGCACAGCGGCGTTCGCGAGCAGACTTTCGTCGCGATCGACTCCGGCGCCAACATCAACTTCGACAGCCTGCGCCACGTCGCCGAGCGCGCCGCCGTATGCGGCGTCCCGGCGTGAAGGCTCAGGGCAACAGAGGGCGCAGGAAACTGCGCTCGTAGCTGATGATGAATTTTTTCTGCACCAGCGATTCCACCAGCGCCGTGCTTTCCGGGTCGGTCAGCGCGATGTGCCGGTAGCTTTCGTAATCGGCCAGCGAAGGAAAACTGAACAGGCAATAAGCGATGTTGCTCGCGCCTTCGGAGGGCAGGAAATAGCCGTGATGAGTGCCGCCCAATCGCTCGACAATGCCCAGCCAGGCCTTGGCGTAGGCCTCGAATTCGCTCAGTTGGTACGGATCGATCACGTAACGCACATGGCAGGTAATCACGTTTGACGCTCCCTGTTCAGGTCATTCTGCGATGGCGGTGCCGACCTTGTCCGACGCAGACCAGATGCGGTAGCGCACCTCGACGTCTTTGGGGGCGTAAATCACCAGTGGCAGCTTGCTGTTGTAGCGCAGCATGAAGCCGTCACCGACGACCGGGACAAAGGCGCGCTTCTTCTGGCTGCCGGGGCAAGCCATCAGGGTGCTCATCGGGCCAATGACTTTTTCCAGGCGGTAGAACGGATAGCCCCAGCCTTCGAGGTTTTTCTCGTCCAGAGCACCGCCCAGCCGCTGGCGATTGCAGTCGACTTCCAGGGTTTTGCCGGCGAGTACTTCAACCTGAAAGTTCTCCTCCTGATCCTGCTTGGGCAAATAAATGACTTGGCGGGTAAAACCGTTTTCAGCCTTGGGATACGGCGCGACGTCTTCAAGCTTGGCCGCGTGGGCGAGGGTGGACAGGCCGGCAACGAGCAGACCAATTGTCGCGCGAGCGCGTAAAGAACCCATGAAAGCCTCCTGGCGGGTGTAGGGTGAACGACGGGCATTCTTACTGTCATCAGTGGCGAATGCAAACCCGTGCCGACTTGCAAATTGCAGTGCCCAAGCGGGGCGATCTTGCATTTTGCAACTGGCCAACTACTGGCCACCACGCCAAGTGCTTGATTTCATGAGGGGCAAAACGACCTGATGAAAGGCACGCTTTATGCGTCTGTTTGGTGCAGCGCACCGCGTTCGGGCGCCTACACTCCAATGGGCATTTCGCAGTACAACCGTTTGCCGCACCAGGGAATCAGCGGGGGCACACCCGTGCAGGGGCAGCAAAAGCGGTCAACGTGAAGAGTTGATTGGCAGTTTCATCAATAAGGAGAGGTTCACCATGTTTCTGTCTGCCTTGGAACTACGCAATATCATTGAAAGCAGTTTTCTGCCTAAACGCTGCCAGTGCACGCTGTCGCCGGACCTGTCGATGACCGTCAAGGTGTTCGGCGATAACCAGACTGACCAGGTCGATCTACACGTCAGCGGCATCGACGCCAGACATTTGAATGGCAGCCGCGAGATCAACGATTTGATCGCCGGACTGCGCTCGGACCTGAATCAGCAAACGACGCAGCCGCGATACAGTCTGCGATCCAGAGTTGTTTAACTCACCGTTTCCCCCAGTTCGACCGTCACGCGCCGGGCCTGCACAAAGCCGAGGCCCAGCGCGAACTCGACCAGCACCGCGAGCAAAATCCCGGGGCCGGCATGGCCGTTGAGCCATTCGCCAAAACCCAGCACCGCCAAACCAAAACAACCGACGATAAACCCGTTGCTCAGGGCATTGCGACCCAGCGACGGCGGCGCGTTGCGCGCCAGATAAAACATCACACCCAACGCCACAAACAGCACCGCACTGCGTCGCGCAACAAAACCGGCAGCACTGGAATACTCGATACTCCAGATCGCCAGCAACACCTCCGGGAAAAAGCCCCAGACCAGCGCCAGCACAAAACACAACAAAGACGTGATGATCGACAACGTGCGAAACGACAACTGCATGGCGAGTCCTTGCGGCAGTGAGAACGGATCCCGAGCATAACCCGCGAACCCTTCACCGCCTACCGCAAAGCCGCAAATCAGAGCCTTCTGTCAGTTCTGGAAGTTACAGGCGTCAGACATTTTCCGATAGGTGATTTCCTCGGGCTTACCGGCATTGTCGATGTATTTCATGTCAGCGGTGATGACCTTGCACTGCGCAGTCTGTGGCTCGGTCATGGAGATCACTTTGTTCACCTGCAACGGCATGCCGTATTGGTAGGGAACAGGCTTGGTGGTAGCGGTGGTGTCATTGGCCTGAGCCAGCCCGGCGAACGCGGTGCAGGCGAGGGCGGAGGTGAGCAACAGCGTGCGAATGTTCATGGATCGGACTCCCGTGCGACGCAATGAGCGTTCGGCGAAATGCGGCCGAACCTGCCGCACTCGGCGCCAGCCAAGGGCTGAGGTGTGCGGTTCAGTACAGTCTTGGACTGCGGCGTTAAGCGATGGTTAACCTGGCTGAACGCCGGCTGTCAGGCAGAGGGATGATTTCTCTGGGATGCGGGGCCGATTCCTACAAGGGCAGATGCCTTGTCTGCTTTCGGCGGTTGGAGTGGGGCGGGTATGGTTTGTCGTCGCTGCAAAATCAGCGGCTCGGGTTTGGTCACCTGAGAAGAGTTCATTGCATATGTGCCATCATTTGCACTACGGACACTCATGTTCGTAAAGTGCATTGCTGTGGCGGCTGTGTGCAGGACGCCTTCGGGCGAGCTGAGTTTGAACTGTTCTCGGTTGACCAAGCCTGTACACGGCCGCCTCCCATCGTTTGGTCACGGTGCTGGCGGTTACCCTCTAATACAGTTGAGTAATCAATATGCCTACACTAAATCCACTTCCAAACCGCTATCACCCGCTCAACAGCGGCGTCACCGATAGCGCTCCAATGGTCATCGACACCCAAGCCAACCCCCAAGACATCCTCGAAGCCGCCGTCCAGCGAATTCGCGCCTGCAGCGACCTGCTCGAAACCCTGCATTGCGTGTGCTTCCGCCATGGCGATGTTCAGGACATTCCACACATCACCCATGCGCTGTACCTGCTGGCGCAGGACGGCAATGATTTGCTGCAGGTGGCGCAGCAGCAGATGCTGGATTGGAAGGCGCCGGTTTGATTCGCAAATGACAGACGTAGACACGGGTAGGGAGTGAGACTCGCCCGTGTTCAACGCACGGCTCCGGTAGTCCGATATCGGGGATCCAGCGTCGTGGATGCCCACACTAATTGAATTTGGTTATTCGGGAAGAAATAGACATGCAACGTGTCTTCTCCTGGGTTGCGCGAAGGTAAAGGCACTTGAGCTTCGTGCCTTTCGATTTCCATTCCTTGTTCTTCCTGAGTTTTAGACAGGCTCAAAATCCAAACAACTTTGGCGGAATCACCGCTGATGCTCCAACAACAGGTCACCCCTCCGTTACCGCCCCAATGATCATTCACCCAATAGCTTCCGACAGGGCGGTCTGTGTGATTGTGAGAGGTAAGGGCTGCGCCGGGCGTGCGGATATGGTTATTAACGAGATACGTCACGAAGGCACCGATCAGCACTGCCACGCTGAGCAATATTTTCATATGACGAAAATACTGAAGCTTCGAAGAGTCGAGCACTACCACTGCCCCCCTATGCTTTGCGACGTCTTGTTGGACGGTCGGGATTCAAATGGGCTGTAAAGGTCGGGACTCCATCCAAGACGAACGTGATTGCCCGGATCGAAGCGTACATGCAGGTACTGGTCACCAGGCTTACGCTTTGGAAGCGCAAGCTCAATTTCATGATGTCCCTCGATAACACCTTGTAATTGCTGCTGTCTCGTAATGTCCAGTATCCAGGTGACCTTTGCGGTGTCATCTTTGAATTGGGCACAGCACATAACTCCGCCCCCGCTTTTGGCGAAGAGGTTACCACCCCAAAAACCATTTACCCAGAAGCTGAAAATCGGGCGTTCCATGTAGTTTTCCGAAGTCATCATTGCAGCTGGCTCGCGGAAGAGCGCAAGGATTTTCGGAATGGCATAGCAAAGCAGCAAAGCCAGCACACTCAGAGTTATTCGTTTTCGTCGCCAGCTTCGCTGTCGGCGTGTATGTGCAGAAACATCTATCAAATCAATGAAGTCCGAATTCGGCGAGATTGGCGTTAGGGCCGCTATAACTCTGCCTGTGTTACGTTGATGCTCCTGACGACTCCGTTGAAGGTTTGCGCATCATCTGTTCCAAATAATCCGGGGCCATCCCTTTGGTTTTATTCAGGCTCGGCATGTCAAATTCTCGAACGCGGAAATACTTCGGTATTGGGGCACCCGTGCCTTTAGGAATCTGTTGGATCATGAATTGATCGTTTACGTAAAATTCGAGCAGATCTTCCACGTCGAAGCTGAGACCTTTTGGGACGGGAGCGAACCACTCGTCCAACAGCGCTTTTACTGGGGCGGAAGGGAAGCTGGTTTTCAATCTCCAGGCTTCCCGATCTACGTCTTCAAGCCAGCTGAGTTCGGCACGAAGGGCGGCCTTACCTTGTTGCGTTTGCTTGAGCGCTTGATCGCGTTTTGCTGCTTGCGCCTCGCTTTCGCTGCTCATCCCAAACGCACGGGCGATTGATCCTTGCTTGCCCAGAATGGGGCGTTGAAGGCGCTCTTCCTCGTCGTCGTAAGCTTTGTGCTGGCCCCGATACAATTCCCACAGACCCCGCAACCTTTGAATGTATAAACGTCGGTGAGCCAAAAAGCTTTCAGCGGAGACTTTCTTGTTACCTGCATTGCTCATGTAATTTTTGCTTGCACCAATAGCGCTGGTGCCATTGATATGATCATTGAGAACAAAATATTCTGCCGCGTCCGCGTCAGCTTCATGCAGTTCATTTAGAGAAAGAAATGGCACTCCGGCGCGATAAGCAGCTTGGTACATCTCGTGTAGGCTCACCAATTGAAGCTCGGTGCTATGAGGGACTTCTCGTTTTTTTAACCCGCCTCCAACGTCATAACTTGTGCCTGGTACCAACCGTTCTTCCCATTTCGGGGTCGAGGTACCGGTTCCGATCAGTCTAGAGCGTCGGGAGTCTTGACATTCGTGTGCAGCCACGAGGTGGAGAGCAGACTTAACTGGGCCTGCCAAACATTCTCCATCATCGACAGTATTTACGAATGGGACCAAGTATTCCAGGACGATGGAGCTTTCGCCGCTTCGATCCACAGAGTCGAACAAGCCGGCAAAAATAACTTCAAGTTTGACACCTTTAAGAGTGGTCGTGCCAGGATCGCACTCTTCAAACAGCTTATGAATAAATGCACGGGACAAGCTTGCGCCGAAATCAAACCCAAAAACTGAAATTGCCACACGCTTAACAGGGACGCCCGTCTTGGCTTTTGTTGACTCAAGAGTATCTTCAACAACTTTAAATGCAGCTTCAAGCCGTGTGTCAACACCTGTTTTCAGGTAAGTCGCTGTTATTTCGTTATCGCGCGTAATTGCGAAAATATCAAACGCTGCTGGTGCGGCAGCTTTGATCGCGCCTGTAATGATGTTGCCGACCTTGAGGTTGTTAAGTAAGGCTTCCCACCATTTTTTACCTGTCAGAACATCTTTGACAGCGTCTAATGGGCTGTTCTTTGCTGTGTCTTCAGGCGATTTGATTGCGCTATCCATAGCTTTGCTCAAGGCGCCATCCAGCCCTGCGCCGCTCAATTCGGCACCACCGCCAAGCGTGGAGTCAAACTCCGTAGCCAAGCCGGATATGTAAAACCTTCTAATTACTTCAGCCGTTTCGGTTTTTTTCTTCTTGTCATCGGGATGAGCGATGAATAATCGGGCTACGTTGCTCAGGCAGTTTTCCTTGAGGTCACTAATTAAATTTCGACCGAACCCATCAAAGAAAAAGCTTAAATGTAATGTTGTTTCGCAAGGCAAAACTGATTTTTTTTGGCCCGCTTCGCAGGCACTTGCTTTTGTACTTATTGACTGCGCGCGATCCAGGTTATTGGTGCCACTCATTTTCTGCCTCCTTGCACTGTATTGCTTTCCAAATCAGGGACTTCGTCGAATGGACTGATAAGGTTGGGGCTCCACTTTAGTTCCACGATGTTGCCAGGAAGAAAGCGGACATGAAGATAGACGTCATTTCGCTTGCGCTCAGGAAGAGGTAATGTTCGCTGATGCTCTTCTTTTTTTACTCCCTGACGGAGTTGCTCTCCGGTACGGCTCAGAATCCAGGTGACTTTAACAGTAGGACCCTCGATCCTCTGACAGCACATTACTCCGCCGCCACCCATTGCAAAAAGATTGCCTCCCCAGAAGTCGTTTATCCAAAAGCTGAGAATGGGGCGATCCATATAGTTTTCAGACGTCAACATCGCGCCTGGTGTACGAAACTGGTTATAAAGATACGAGCCTATAAATGGCATCAGTAATACGAATATCCCGATGGCAAGATTGCGGCGTCGCCAGATTTTTTGCCGCTTGGTATTCATGGCCATGGTCATTTACGAAAATCCTTCATCCAGCAATGCATCTTGAATATTCAAAAAAATGTGGGACAAACAGAGTTACTGATTTGCAGGTTCATCACCCAACTCACTCCGACAACTCTCTCATCACCACCCCAAGCGGCAGCTTCTCTCCAACCGCTCGCGCTTTGGCCTTTTCCCACATCGGCCAGTTTCCTGGGAATTCGCGATCCATCAGGTGCAGGCTGGCAAATAGGCTGACGTCCTCGGGGTCGGTCAAACCTTCTTCGCGGCCCGCGTCCAACGCTTCTTTGACCTGTTTCAGCCGTGCACCGTGGCAGGTGCTGCTGAATACTTCAGGCGCTTCTTTTTCCAGCTCGGTGGTGAGGCTGTAGGGCAGGGGATCAATCTCCATGTCCGTCCACAGCTTGCCATCCAGAAAGATCGGGTCGTATTTGCCGGGTTGTTCGAGGTTGAGTCCTTTCAGACACTCCCATTGATCCTCTTCTGTGGGCACCCACCATTCTTGCAGTGGACCAAAAAGCCACGCATGCCACGAAAGATCGTCACGGGCGTACAGCATCGGCAGGACTTCCGGTGCGTAACTGCGGATCATCAGCACTTCGCCCGCCTCATTTTTTGCCAATAACGCATCGCTCAGATGAGCGGCGAGCTTTTCGGCGGAACACTCGGTGCGAATCCAGCTGGCGATGGCGGTACAGCCGGTGAAGTATTCGTGGGCGAAAAAGGCCTCGAACTCCATGTGGCTGACGTCGACCAGCCACGGGCCGTAGTTGCGCAGTTCGGCAAACTCCGGTTGCACCATCAAGGGCCGTCGTGACGGGTCTGAACTGAGAAACTGCAACCGGGCGGGTTCTGCCAGCAGACCGATTTCAACGATGGCGAATAGCGACTGAGCTTTTTTTTGCGCTTCGCTCCAGGCGTTCGCGGCATCACTCTTCGTAATCAATTGGCCCCCGACTGCAGCGCCAGTTTTTCTCGCATGGCTTTCTTCAAGCATTCAACGCAGATGCCTTTGGGCGCTTGGAGCTTAGGCGTCGTCGCTAATGATTCAGCCTGCATCATTTGATTGATGCGGGTTTGCATCAAGCGTCCGGCGTTATCGATCGCGGCCAGCCCGGGAATGAACGGAGCGAGGATCTGGATGCCGGTACCGGCGCCCGGTCCACCACCAGAGTTCACTTTGACCTCGGCCCCACTTATGGTCACCCCACCGGCATCGACCTTCACAAAGCTCCCGCCAGCCTTGGCGGTCAGCTCCATGCCACCCTCGATCACCACTTTTTCACCCGCGTGATAGTGAATCTCGGTCCCAGCCTCGACAAACTGCGCCGTACCGACCTTCACATGCTGCGTCACGCCCACCGTCAGGTGATCATCTGCGCGCATCTCGCTGATGCGATCCAGATGGGTAATCCGGTGTTCCTCGACCTTGAATTCGCTCAGGGTGTTGGCCTCAACCGTGTCATGCCGCTCATTCCCCACGCGGATTTTCTGGTCGTGCTCGATGTTTTCATCCCAATCGCGCTGGGCGTGAATGTAGATCTGCTCCGCGCCTTTTTTGTCTTCGATACGAAACTCGTTATAACCCTTGCCGCCCGGTGAACTGAGGGTCTTGAAGGTGCTGCGGGTTTTGTTTGCCGGAAGGTCGTAGGGGACGACGTTTTCCTTGTGGTACAGGCAGCCGGTGACGAGTGGCTGGTCGGGGTCGCCTTCGAGGAAGGTGACGAGGACTTCCATGCCGATGCGCGGGATGGCGATGCCGCCGTAGGCGGCGCCGGCCCAGCCGCTGGCGACGCGCAACCAGCAGGTGGTTTTGTCGTCGGACTGGCCGTCGCGGTCCCAGTGGAACTGGACTTTGATGCGGCCGTACTGGTCGCAGTGGATTTCTTCGCCGGCCGGGCCGGTGACGACCGCGGTCTGGCTGCCGAGGACTTTGGGTTTCGGGTGTTCGAGGGCAGGGCGGTAGTGCGCGTCCCACGGGGTGGCGAGGAAGCTGTTGCGGTAGCCCTGGTGGAAATCGCTTTTGTTGTCGGTGACGTCGCTGGTGACGTTTTCACCGAGCACCTGCGGTTGTTTGCCTTCGTGGAAGACTTCCAGCAGCAGCCACAAGTCGTTCCATTCGCCGCGCGGGTGTTCGGCCAGGGTCAGGAAGTGGCCGCTGGTCAGGGTCGGTTCGTCACCTTTGCCTTCGGCGAGTTTGTAGTCGCTGCGATGACGTTCCAGGGCGCGGGTCGAGAGGAATTTGCCGCGCTCGCGGGTGGTGAAGCGGCCGGGGTAGTCATAGTCCTCAAGATCCGGGGCGAACTCGGATTTGACCGCGCCTTCGGGGAGGATCTTCGGTTTTTCGAAGTCGTAGTCGCGGCGGCTGACGCGGGTGGTGCGGGTTTCCAGGCGCAGGTTGAAGCGCTTGATCACCGGTTTGTCGGCGCTCATGCCGGAGTCTTGCTGGTAGCTCACGGCCTTGAGTTTGCGGAACACCGTCTGATCGTCGCCGAACACCAGTTTGTGCCCGCTGCTGCTGTGCTGGAAGTGGAAGTGAATGCCTTCCTCTTCGCACAGACGCTGGATGAAATGCAGGTCGGACTCGTCGTACTGCACGCAGTAGTCGCGCTGCGGGTACTCCGCGTTGAGCTGGAAGCTGTAGGCGTCGGCCAGAATGCCGCGATCTTCCAGCACCTGGGCGATGATCTTCGGCACGCTGAGATTCTGGAAAATCTGCTGGTCGTGGTTGTGCCGCAGATAGGCCAGTTGCGGCACCAGGCTGAGGCTGTAACGGGTCAGGGTCTTGCCGGAATCGCCTTGCTCGATGCGGTACACCAGGCCGTGGATCTGGCCTTCTCCGGTGGCGCCGAAGGTCAGGACGCCGGGCTTGTGCAGCAGCTCTTCGAGTTTGAGGTCGGGGCGGGCGCTGACCAGTTCGAGATCGAAACGGAAAGGCTCGTTGAGGGCTTCGCGACCGGTGAAGCTGAGCACTTGCAGGTCGGCGGAGGCGCCTTCGAGGGTAAGGGTAATGTGGGTAGCGTTGGCGTCCAGCATGCCTTGAATTCCGTCCATTGAATAAGCAGGTGACGGATGATGGAGGATTAAATCGCCTCGTTCAAGGCGCAAATGCCGTAGGGACGGGGTCCGCAGGGTATAGGGAAAACCCCTAGGACGACGTTTATACCCAATGAAACCGGGGATTTCGCGGTCGTGAGCCACTGGTCGACGCGCGGTTTGAGCCCGTCGCAGGCTGAAGAATAGCCGGTCAGTTTCAGACTAAAGTCGCCTTCAGCCTGTCAAAGCCATCTGCCATCATTGCTCTTCACCCCTGCGTGTCCACTTCTTCCCGGCTGTTTTTGACCCGGGACGGGAGCTATTTTTCTGGCTAACTGCGCCCCGGCGCAAACGCTGCACTGTTGGAGTTTTTCATGCGTCCCCCATTTCCCCTCCTCACCCCGCGCCAGTCGTTTGGCGTCGGAGCCGTCGTGCTGTGCGCCGGTTTTGCCGCACAGGTTCAGGCCAGCGGTTTTCTCGACGACACCACGGCGAAAATCGAATCGCGCACGGTGTATTTCAACCGCGATTTCCGTGATGGGCACACCTCCAGCGACCAAGGCGCTTCCAAGCGTGAAGAGTCGGCGCAGGGCTTTATTCTCAACCTGCAATCGGGCTACACCGAGGGCACGGTCGGCTTTGGTATCGATGCGCTGGGCATGCTCGGCTTGCAGCTCGATTCCAGCCCTGATCGCAGCAACAGCGGCTTGCTGCCGTCCAGCGGCGAGAACCCGCGCGGCTCGAAGGGCCAGTACGCAAAAATGGGCCTCACCGCCAAGGTCAAGGTTTCGGACACGGTGTTGAAGTACGGCGCGCTGCTGCCGGATCTGCCGCTGCTCAAGTACAACGACGGTCGTCTGCTGCCGACGATGTTCAACGGTGCGATGCTGACCTCTAAAGAAGTGAAGGATCTGACCTTCATGGCCGCGCGTCTGGACAAGTACACCGCACGGGATTCCACCGACTCGCAAGACATCCGCGTGCACTGCAAGAACAAGCGCTACGCCTGCAACACCACCGCCGATCATTTCGACATGTACGGCTTCGACTACAAGATCAACGATCGCCTGACCGCGCAGTATCACTACGCGGAACTGGAAGACATCTACCGTCAGCACTTCATTGGTTTGCTCGGCAATCAGCCGTTGGGCGACGGCGTGCTGAAGGCCGATCTGCGCGTGATCAAGAGTGCCGACAGCGGTGCGGAGCGGGCCGGTTCCATCGACAACCGCGCCTTGAGCGGCATGCTTTCGTACGGCATCAGCGGCCACACGTTCAGTGCCGGCTGGCAGCGCATGAACGGCGACAACTCGATGCCGTACCTCGATGGCAGCAATCCGTATCTAGTCAACTACGTGCAGGTCAACGACTTCGCCGCCGCGCAGGAGCGTTCCTGGCAGTTGCGTTACGACTATGACTTCAAGGCCATCGGCATCAACGGCCTGAGCTTCCTGACCCGTTATGTGAACGGTGACCACGTCAAGGTCCCGGGCAACGATCAGGAAGGCAAAGAGTGGGAACGCGACAGCGAGTTGAAGTACGTGATCCAGACGGGCACGTTCAAGGATGTGAGTCTGCGTCTGCGCAATGCGACTTACCGCACTAACTATGAAAAGTTTGCGCGGGATGTGGATGAGACGCGGGTGATAGTGAGTTACAACTTTTCGGTGTTGTAACCCATAGAACTGTGGCGCCGGGGAGACCGCAATCGCGAGCAGGCTCACTCCTACAGGGGGGGCGATGGCGAACACGCTATCCGCATCTACCAAAATCCTTTGTAGGAGTGAGCCTGCTCGCGATTGGGCCCGAAACTCAGCCCTACAACCAATGCCAGAACCGGCTCCAGAAGCCGCGATTCAGATCGTCCTTGCACCCGGCATATTGCCGTGCATACACGTCGGAGCGCGCCTGCACCTTGCGTGCGGTGGGCATCAGCCACGCTTTACTGGCGTAGGTCTTGTTGCGGAAACCGCCCCAGCCTTCGTGGTAGTTGAGGTATTGGTTGTAGGCGTCGTACTTGTACACGCCGTTGATCGAGGTGGTCTTGTCCATGTACCAGCCGACGAAGTCGATGGCGTCGTCGAAGTCTTCGCGATCGGCGCCGTGTCGGCCGGTGCTTTTCTGGTAGTCGGACCAGACTTCATCCTTGGCCTGAGCGTAGCCCGATGCTGTGGTGACCCGGCCCCACGGGATCACCCACAACAAGTATTTGCGCGGGGTCTTGGCGTCGTAGCGGTAGCCGGACTCCTGATACATGATCGCGAAGGGCACCTGGATCGGTACGCCCCAGCGCTTTTGCGTGACTTGCGCTGCGTCGTACCAATCGCTCTTCTCGCGGAAGATGGCGCACAGGTCTTCAGGTGAACGCGGCGGCGAGGTGCCGCAGCCGCTAAGTAATCCCGCCAGTATCAAAAGTCCCGCCGTCCGCCCCGAAATCAAACCGTCATCCCCTGCGCGCAAAAGGGCGACAGTCTACGCGCTCAGCTCAATTGGTGACGATAGGGCAAATCCGGACCGGTCTTGCTGCACGTCAGGGCGGCCGCCTGTACGGCAAACCTGAGCATCGTGTCGATCTGCTCGCGGTTGAGTTGTTGCACACCCTCCACCGAGTCCAGACCCTGTTCGGTCAGCCAAGTGATCAGTGCGGCCTGAAAGGTATCGCCGGCACCGACGGTATCGGCGATCTCCACTGAACAGGCCGGTACCGACCATGAACCATGGGCGCGGCTGAATACGGTGGCGCCGTCGCCGCCACGGGTCAGGAACACCAATTGGCAGCGATGCTGCAGCCAGCCTTCGATGACGCGTTGTGGATCCTGCTCGGGATACAGCAGGCTCAGGTCTTCGTCGCTGACCTTGATCATGTCGGCCAGCCGTACCAGCGTCGCCACGCGCTCGCGCCACAGATCGATGTTCGGCTCGGGGTTGAGGCGCACGTTGGGGTCGAGGGTGATCAGGCGCTTGCCGCTTTCGCGCTGCACCAGGGTCAGCAGGGTGTCGGCAATCGGCTGCACCACCAGCGAGAACGAGCCGATGTGCAGGCCACGGACGTCAGCGCCGAGCGGCGGCAGATGCGCCACGCTCAACTGGCGATCAGCGCAGCCCTCGCCGCGAAAGCTGTAATGCGGCGAGCCATTGGTGCCGACCGCCACCATTGCCAGCGTGGTCGGCGCGGCGAAGTCCAGCAGATAGTCCGGGCGCACACCTTCTTCGCGCAGCACTTGCTGCAAACGCCGGCCCAGGTAGTCCGTGGACAGCCCGGCAAACAGCGCCGAGTCCACACCCAAACGGCGCAAGCCGACCGCGACGTTGAACGGCGAGCCGCCGGCAATCGCCTTGAAATTCACTTTCGAGACCAGACCGCTGGCATCGTCTTCGCTGAAGAAATCAAACAGGGCTTCGCCACACACCAAATACATAATTGTTTGCTCTTTAAAGGGTTGCGACATGCTGTTGATAGCGTTCATAGGCCTGCTGGAACGCCGCAACATTGGCGGCGATCGGCAGGGTTTCACTGCTCAGGTCAAGCTTCACGCAGCGTTCGCACAGGGTCGAAAGGGTGTCTTCGTGGCCGTTCGACCAGGATTTGCACCACGCCGCCTGAATCGCTGCGCCGAGTGCTGCGGCTTCGCTTTGCTCGGTGCAGATCACCGGGGTGTTCATGATGTCGGCCACGATCTGTCGCCACACCGCGCTTTTCGAGCCGCCGCCGATCAGGCAAATGCTGCGGCTTTGTAAACCATTGTGGCGCAACAGATCCAGTCCATAACGCAAACCAAACGTGGTGCCTTCGACGACGGCGCGACACAGGTTGGCCTGGGTTAGGTTGCTCAGGGTCAGACCGTGCAGGCTGCCGGAGGCATGGGGCAGGGCGGGGACGCGCTCACCGTTGAGGAATGGCAACATGCTCACGCCTTCGGCGCCAATAGGCGCTTGGGCGACGAGGTCGTTGAACTGTTCGAGATCAAGGTCGAACAGCTCGCGGATCGCACCCGTGGCGTTGGTCAGGTTCATGGTGCAGATCAGCGGCAGCCAGCCGCCGCTGGACGAGCAAAACGTCGCAACCGACGCATCCGCGCTGACCTTCGGCGCCTCGGCGTAGGCGTACACCGTGCCGGAGGAGCCGAGGCTCATGGTGATCGCCCCGGGCTGGATGTTGCCGGTGCCGATGGCGCCCATCATGTTGTCGCCACCGCCGCTGGCGACCAGCGCATTCGGGTTGAGGCCGAGTTGTTCGGCAATCGCCGGCAGCAGTGTGCCCACCGCTTGATGCGCGTCGATCAGCTCCGGCAACGCCGCTTGCAATCGACCCGTGGCGTCGATGTCGCGCAGCAGTTGCAAGTCCCACTGACGGCTGCGCACGTTGAAATAGCCAGTGCCGGAGGCATCGCCGTATTCGCTGCAGGCGCGGCCGGTGAGCCAGAAATTCAAGTAATCGTGGGGCAGCAGGATGCGCGCAACGCGGGAGAACACCTGCGGGTGTTGTTCTTTGGTCCACAGCAGTTTCGACACGGTGTAGCCCGGCGCGATGACCACGCCGAGGCGCTCAAGCGAGCCTTTTTCGCCGCCCAGGTGTTTGAGCAAACGGTCGTTTTCGTCAGCGGTTTCGGTGTCGCACCACAGCTTGGCCGGGCGCAGCACCTGGCCCTGATCGTCGAGCAGTACCAGGCCGTGTTGCTGGCCGGAGACGCCGACGCCAAGGATCGCCTGGCCGTCGACTTCGGCCGCGAGCAAGGCGCGGCGGGTGGCGAGGGCGAAGGCGTCCAGCCACTGCTGGGTGTCCTGCTCGCGCCGGCCGTTGGCGCTGCTGATCATGGTGTGGGTGGCAGCGCCCTGGCCGAGCACCTGGCCGCTGGCGGCATCGAGGATGATCGCCTTGGTGCCCTGGGTGCCGCAGTCGATGCCGAGGAAGAGTTGTTGGGTGCTCACAGTGAGGTCCTTAGGGTGTCAGGTCTGCCAAGGTGAGGCCGACATTCGCGAGCAGGCTCGCTCCCACATTTTGAAATGCGTTCATCTGTGGGAGCGAGCCTGCTCGCGAAGGCGGCAGTAAAGTCACCGCATCACTCAAGCCAAGACCCGCTCCAACGTGCGCGTCACACCCACCTCGCGCAAGCTGTTGCAGCACCATTCAAACGCCGCAACAAACTCCGCCGAGCGCGGAATCACCGTGCCGAAGATCTCTTCGACCGCCAGCAACCGTTGAGTGATCAACGCATCATCGGCCACCAGCCCCTGACAGAACGCCGCGCGCGGATCGGGAATCGAATAGCGGTCGCCGTTCTCGTCCACGCCCTTCAAGTACAGCGCCCAGGCGGCTACTACCAGCGCTGCACGCTTGGTTTCACGCCCGTCGGCAATCAAGCGATTGATCGTCGGAATGGTGAACTTGGGAAACTTCGACGAGCCGTCCGAACACACCCGTTCCAGTTGATCGGCGATTGCCTGATTGGAAAATCGCGCCACCAGCGTGTCTTTGTAGTCGGACAGATCGATGCCCGGCACCGGCGCCAGTTGCGGGGTGACGTCGAGGTCCATGTAGGCGCGCATGTAACGCACGAACAGCGGGTCGTTCATGGTCTCGTGAACGAAGCGGTAGCCCTTCAGAAAACCCAGATAAGTCAGCGCCAAGTGGCTGCCGTTGAGCAGTTTGATCTTCATCTCTTCGTACGGCGAAACATCGTCGGTGAACTGCACGCCGACCTGTTCCCAGGCTGGCCGACCGTTGACGAATTTGTCTTCCAGCACCCACTGCACGAACGGCTCGCAGACCACCGGCCAGGCGTCGTCCACCGCGTGTTTGTCGGCCAGTTGCAGACGGTGGGCGGTGCTGGTCATCGGCGTGATGCGGTCGACCATGGCGTTGGGGAAACTGACGTGCTGTTCGATCCAGTCGCGCAGCCCGGCGTTACGCAGGGTGGCGAAGGCCAGCAGCGCCTTGCGGGTCACCGCGCCGTTGTGCGGCAGGTTATCGCACGACATGATCGTGAACGCCGGCGTGCCTGCGCCACGGCGTTTCTCCAGGGCCGCGCAGAGGAAGCCGAACACGGTGGTCGGTGCACCCGGGTGCGCCAGATCGTGCTGGATCTGCGGCAAGTGCGCCATGAATTCGCCGGTGCTGTCGTCGATGCAGTAACCGCCCTCGGTGATGGTCAGCGAGACGATGCGGATCTGTGGGTCGGCGAGTTTGTCGATCAACGCCTGCACGCCGTCTTCGGCCAGCAGCATGTCGCGAATCGCGCCGATCACCCGCACTTCGGTGTCGTCGCTGTCGCCAAGTTCGAACAGGGTGAACAGATAGTCCTGCTCCTTGAGGTCATCGCGGGCGCGGCGGTCTTCAGCGCGCAGGCCGACGCCGCAAATCGCCCAGTCCAGGGCCTGGCCGGTGTTCATCAGCGCATCGGTGTAATACGCCTGATGCGCGCGGTGGAAACCGCCGACGCCAATGTGCGCGATGCCCTGACGGGTATCGCCGAGGCTGTACGCCGGCAGTTGCACCTCGGGGGCGAGGCGGTGCAGGTTGTGTTTGTTCAGTTTCATCGGGCAAGTCTCGAAGTTCAGGCCGCCGCGCGCAGCGGGCGGGTCAGCGCCACGCCGTCGGCGTCGAACAGGTGGCAATGGCTGGCGTCCAGGTGCAGGTTCAGTTGCTCGCCGTAGCGGCTCGCGAGGTCACCACGCACGCGCATGGTGAGGGCTTCGCCGGCGTTGGTGGTGACGTGGCAGAAGGTGTCGCTGCCCAACCGTTCGCTGACATCGGCGGTCACTTGCAGGGTGCAGTCGCCCGGTTGCGCAAGTTCCAGATGCTCCGGGCGAATGCCCAGGGTCACGGCGCTGCCGACGCTCAGGTTGGCGGCGTTGAACGGCAGGGTGATGCGGGTGCCGGCATCCAGCGAGACTTCGCAGCCCTGGCCGTCGACGCGGGCGATCTTGCCTTTGAGGAAGCCCATTTTCGGCGTGCCGAGGAACCCGGCGACGAACAGGTTGGCCGGGTTGTGATAGAGGTCCAGCGGCGAGCCGACCTGCTCGATCTTGCCGCCATTGAGCACCACCACCTTGTCGGCCATGGTCATTGCTTCGACCTGATCGTGGGTCACGTAGATCATGGTCGCCTGCAGGTCCTTGTGCAGGCGTAGCAGCTCCAGACGCATCTGCACCCGCAGCGCGGCGTCGAGGTTGGACAGCGGTTCGTCGAACAGGAAAATCTTCGGATTGCGCACGATCGCCCGGCCGATGGCGACACGCTGGCGCTGGCCGCCGGACAGTTGTTTCGGCTTGCGCTCCAGCATCGGCCCGAGTTCGAGAATCCGCGCCGCTTCGCCGACTTTCTTCTCGACTTCAGCCTTGGGTACGCCGGCCAGATCGAGGGCGAACGACATGTTCTTTTTCACGGTCATGTGCGGATACAGCGCGTAGGTCTGGAACACCATGGCCAGATCGCGCTTGGCCGGGCTGACTTCGGTGATGTCGCGGCCATCGAGCTCGATGGTCCCGCCGCTGACTTCTTCCAGCCCGGCGATCAGCCGCAGCAGGGTGGATTTACCACAGCCGGAAGGGCCGACGAAGACCACGAATTCCTTGTCGTTCACCTCAAGATCGATGCCCTTGATGATGGAGAAACCTTCGAAACCTTTTTGCAGATTCTTGATTTTCAGGTTGGCCATGAGGATGGGCCTCCGCTTTGTTGTTATGTGTATGAGCCTTGCAGGCTTTTTTGTAGGAGTGAGCCTGCTCGCGATGCGGCCGTGTCAGTCGGCATCTTTGTTGAAAGACACTCCGCTATCGCGAGCAGGCTCACTCCTACAGAGGACGGGGTTGGGTTCGGGATGTTCATTTCACGGCGCCGAACGACAGGCCGCGCACCAATTGTTTCTGGCTGATCCAGCCGAAGATCAGGATCGGCGCACAGGCCAGGGTCGAGACCGCCGACAACTTGGCCCAGAACAAGCCTTCGGGGCTTGAGTAGGAGGCGATCAACGCCGTCAGTGGTGCGGCTTTCGACGAGGTCAGGTTCAGCGACCAGAAGGCCTCGTTCCAGCACAGGATCAGCGACAGCAGCACGGTCGAGGCCAGGCCTCCCTTGGCGATCGGCAGCAGCACGCGAACCATTTCCTGCCACAGGGTGGCGCCGTCGAGGCGGGCGGCTTCGAGGATGTCTTTGGGGATGTCCTTGAAGTAGGTGTAAATCATCCAGACCACGATCGGCAGGTTGATCAGGGTGTAGATCACGATGAGTGCGATGCGCGTGTCGAGCAGGCCGAAACTCTTCGCCAGCAAGTAGATCGGCATCAGCACGCCCACCGGTGGCAGCATCTTGGTCGAGAGCATCCACAGCAGAGTGCCCTTGGTGCGCTGGGTTTCGTAGAACGCCATTGAGTAAGCGGCGGGTACCGCGATCAGCAGGCACAGGGCCGTCGCGCTGAACGAGATCACGACCGAGTTCCAGGCAAAACTGAAGTAGTCGCTGCGCTCGTTGATGTGCAGGTAGTTCTCCAGGGTTGGCGTGAAGATGAACTGCGGCGGCGTGGCGAAGGCGTCGATTTCGGTCTTGAAACTGGTCATCACCATCCAGAAGATCGGGAAGAAAATCACGATCGCGATGGCCCAGGCCAGGGTGCCGAGCAGCAGGCTTTGCAGCCGGCGGGATTGTTGAAGAGTCATGGCGGGCCTCAGGCTTTGTCAGTCAGGTTTTTGCCGATCATCCGCACCAGAATGATCGCGGCGATGTTGGCGATGACCACGGCAATCAAGCCGCCCGCCGAAGCCATGCCGACGTCGAACTGCACCAGCGCCTGGTTGTAGATCAGGTACGCGAGGTTGGTCGAGGCGTAGCCGGGGCCGCCGTTGGTGGTGGTGAAAATCTCGGCGAACACCGACAGCAGGAAGATCGTTTCGATCATCACCACCACGGCAATCGGTCGTGCCAGGTGCGGCAGGGTCAGGTGCCAGAAGATCGCGATCGGGCCTGCACCGTCGAGGCGTGCGGCTTCTTTCTGTTCCTGGTCGAGGGACTGCATGGCGGTCATCAGGATCAGGATCGCGAAGGGCAGCCACTGCCACGAAACAATGATGATGATCGACAGCAGCGGGTAGTGCGCCAGCCAGTCCACCGGTTCGGCGCCAAACAGCCGCCAGACGTAGGCGAGGATCCCCGAGACCGGGTGGAAAATCAGGTTCTTCCAGATCAACGCTCCCACCGTGGGCATGATGAAGAACGGCGAAATCAGCATCACCCGCACGATGCCGCGACCGAGAAACTCGCTGGCCTCAAGCAACGCACTGATCAACACACCGAACACCACACTGATCAGCAGCACGCTGCCCACCAGCAACAGGGTGTTGGTGGCGCCGGGCAGGAAGCCCGAGTCGGTCAGAAAATATGTGAAGTTCTCCAGCCCGACGAATTCGTTCACCCCCGGGTCGAGCAGGTTGTAACGAATCATCGAAAAGTAAAGGGTCATGCCCAGCGGCACGATCATCCACAGCAGCAACAGGGCCACCGAAGGGCTGACCAGAAACCAGCCGGGATTGCGTACGCGGACCTTGCGCGCAGGTTGCGACAGGTCGAGGTGGGCTTTGGCAGTTGAAGTATTCATGGTGGTGGTCACTTACTTGAGATAAAGCGAGTTCTCTGTGGCGAGGGAGCTTGCTCCCGCTCGACTGCGCAGCAGTCGTAAACCCGGCAAACGCGGTGTGACGGATGTATCGCGTTGGCAGTGTTTGGGGCCGCTTCGCAGCCCAGCGGGAGCAAGCTCCCTCGCCACAATTGGACGCGGTGGCGGTTACTTGGGATAACCGGCGCGCTTCATCTCGCGTTCGGTGGTTTGCTGCGCGGCAGCCAGGGCTTGATCCACCGTGGTCTGGCCGATCAGCGCCGCCGAGAACAGCTTGCCGACCTGGGTTCCCACGCCCTGGAACTCAGGAATGGTCACCAGTTGAATGCCGATGTAAGGCACCGGTTTCAACGTCGGTTTGCTTGGGTCCGCCGCTTTCAGCGATTCCAGCGTGACCTTGGCGAACGGCGCCGCGCTCATGTACGCATCGCTGTAGGTCGAGGCGCGGGTGCCCGGTGGTACGTTGGCGATGCCGTCGGTCTTGGCCACCAGTTCGCCGTATTCCTTGGAGGTGGCCCAGGCGCTGAAGGCTTTGGCTGCATCCTTGGCCTTGGAGCTGGTCGGAATCGCCAGGGCCCAGGAGTAGAGCCACGCCGAACCCTTGTCGGTGACCTGATGCGGGGCGAAGGTAAAGCCGACGTGATCGGCGACCTTGCTCTGGGCCTTGTCAGTGACGAACGAGCCGGCGACGCTGGCGTCGACCCAGATCGCGCACTTGCCGCTGTTGAACAGCGCCAGGTTCTCATTGAAACCGTTGCTGGAGGCGCCCGGCGGGCCGGATTTCTTCATGGTGTCGACGTAGAAGTTCAGGGCGTTCTTCCATTCCGGTCCGGTGAATTCCGGCTGCCATTTCTCATCGAACCAGCGCGCGCCATAGGCGTTGGCGACGGTGGTGATCAGCGCCATGTTCTCGCCCCAGCCGGCCTTGCCGCGCAGGCAGATGCCGTACTGCTCTTTATCCTTGTTGGTGAGTTTCTCGGCGAAGCCGGCGATCTGTTCCCAGGTCGGGCGCTCGGGCATGGTCAGCCCGGCATCCTTGAACAGGTCGGTGCGGTAGTAGGTGATCGAGCTCTCGGCGTAGAACGGCAAGGCGTACAGCGAGCCCTTGACCGACAGGCCTTCGCGCACTGACGGGAACACGTCGTCGAGGGCATAACTGGCCGGCAGATCCTTCATCGGTTCCAGCCAGCCCTTGGCGCCCCAGAGCGCCGCTTCGTACATGCCGATGGTCAACACGTCGAACTGGCCACCCTGGGTGGCGATGTCGGTGGTCAGGCGCTGGCGCAGGACGTTTTCCTCCAGCACCACCCAGTTGAGCTTGATGTCCGGATGCTCGGTCTCGAAGGTTTTCGAGAGCTTTTGCATGCGAATCATGTCGCTGTTGTTGACGGTGGCGATGGTCAGGGTCTGGGCGCCAAGGCTGACGCTGCTGAGGGTCATGCAGGTGAGGGCAAGCAGAGCTTTTGCAGTGGGTTGCATCGTGCACTCCTTTTCTGCGTCTGTTGAGAAGCAGAAGGACAGTTATTGTTTTTGTGTCTTCCTGTGCAGGAAGAATGTGTGCTGATTACAGCCCTCAATCGACAGGCTGACAAATCATCCGTCGCACTCAAATCAATACTTTTTTGCACTGGGGTTTGTGGGTGTAAACGCAGGGAAGGGCTTTTCAGCGGGGCGGGGATATCGAATCAGTACAGGTTTCATACAAGACTGTAGGAGTAAACCTGCTTGCGATAGCGGTATGTCAGAACAGGCAGCGGTGAATGACATACCGCTATCGCGAGCAGGCTCACTCCTACAGGGGGGCGGGGGTGTCAGCCGTGGTTTTGTTCGGTCAGGCGTTGAACGGCGAGGCGGCGATAGTGTGACGGCGTCATGCCCTTGAGCTGCTGGAAGCGCCGGTTGAAATTGGAGATGTTGTTGAACCCTGACTCGAAACACACCTCGGTCACCGGTTTGTCGCCGTCGGCCAGCAGTTCGCAGGATTTGCTGATGCGCAGGCGATTGACGAACTCGATGAAGTTGCGCCCGGTGGCCTGTTTGAACACGCGGCTGAAATAGGTCGGTTTCATGCCCAGGTGCTCGGCGACTTCTTCCAACGTCAGCTCCCGCGCGTAATGGTCGAAGATGAAATCGACGGCGCGGTTGGTACGGTCAATGTTGTGCTCGTCGGCCAGTTGCGTGTTGGTGGCGCCGGACAGCAACTGATAGTCGTCCGTCGCCGCCAGCAGTTCCATCAGGATGAAAAAGTGCCCGAGGCGGGTGATGCCGCGAGTGTCGGCAATTCGCTGCATCAGCGTCATGGCCTGACGGATCGTATCCTTGTCACGAAACTCGATGCCGTACTGCGCGCGCTCCAGCAGGGGGGCCAGGGTCTTGAGTTCGGCGAACACCTGATGCCCGCTGTCGAACAGTTCGTCGGTGAAATTGACCAGCATGTCGCGCTTTTCCACCACCTCGTCCTCGGCCACCTGGCTGATCCAGTTGTGCGGCAGATTGGGGCCGGTGAGAAACAGCGTTTGCGGGTAGAAGTTGCCGATGTAGTCGCCGATGAACACCTTGCCGGAGCTGGCGACGATCAGGTGCAGCTCGTATTCCTTGTGAAAGTGCCAGCGCACCAGCGGGCAGGGGAAACCGTGCTGGCGGTAGATGATGGACAACCCGTCATGGTCATCCATCAACTCGTAGGAAGGGTCGGTCACACGGGCAGTTCGGGTCATGTCGGGGCACTTTTCTTGTTATCGCTCGTCGATCATGCCCCTTTCTGCGCCTGCTGTGCCAGCCCCGGTTCAGCCGGATTCGTGCAGCGACCGCCCGTACACGGCTTTCATGCTGTTGGCGACCCAGCAATATCGAACGATGTCTGACTGGTCGAAGAAATCGGTGCTGATGATGCTGCAACGGGTTACCCAGTCCCGGGTGGTATGGAACCAGTCATTGATCTTGTGCTTGATGTCCGCCGGGCCGCCCAGCAGCGAATAGCAGGTGACGGGCAATGACCAGAGGAAGGTTTCGTAGGGCGCGTCTCGCAGGGTGGTCTCGATGTGCCGTTCCAGCGTGGCCGTGTCGGTGAACACCTGACGGGTCCATTTGTGCGGGATGTATGGCCAGAAATACTGGTCGTCGAGACCTCGCGAATGTGGTGCGGCCAGCACGATCCGGCGTCTGCTGCTGGCACGCTTGAGCTCACCCACCGTGCACACCGCGTCGGCGAACGGAATCAGCTGCGAACCGAGGCGCCGCAGCAAGAAGTCGTTCAGCTGTTGGTGATCGAACGGTTTGTCGCCATCGCCGAGCTGGTGGAAATCCAGCACCACGAATTCGTCGGCGTTCTGCTCAAGGAATGCCGCCAGCGCCTCGACCAGTTCGTCGAGGTGCCGGTGCGACTCATAGCCGTTGTGGTGAAAATAAAAGGTCGGCCGTCCCGACTCTGTGGTGTAGCCCAGGCGCAGGTCGAATGCCCGGGCGCCCTTGTCCAGTTGCCAGGCAAATGAATCGTTCTGGCAGGTGATCCAGTTGCCCGGCACCAGTTTGTGATTGGGCGCCTTTTTGTCCATGCCGCTGTTATGGCTGCCGGGCCAGACGATATCGGTCAACTTGAGCTGTTCGATATCCAGTACATGACTCATCCATTTACGCGTGTTGAATGCTGCTGCAATGCTGCTCATCGTGACGTCCTGTCCATGCTCCCCCGATCCTTGGGAAAGCTATTGATATGGCCGAGGCCGCCTGGGGCGGCATCGTGATGTTCACCGATTGTCGGCGAACGCGAATCACAGCATACGAATAGCGAGAAAACTGTCCAGCAGTGGCAACATCCGCTAATGAATAGCCAATGTATGGCATCGCCTGGCGTAAATCAGAGGCGGCGGGCCTTGATCAGGTTCGCCGTACGGCAGAACGAGACCAGCTGCGATTCTTCAATGAAGTCGACATTGACGATGTTGCATTTGAGCAGCCAGTCGCTGTTGGCGGGGTCGAACCATTTGTCCAGGTGGGTATGAATGTCCACCGGGCCACCCAGTGCCGAATAACTGGTGGCCGACAGCGACCAGGGACGATAAGAGGAGGGCGGAAACTCCATGACTTTGGTGATGTATTTTTGCAGATCACTGGCGCTGGGCGTTTGTGTGCCGATCCAGGCATGTTCGATCTGGTCATTGAACCATTCAAAGTCCAAGTCGTGATGCCAGTCGGCATGCATCAGGACTCGCTGCGTACGGCTGATGTCTTTCAGTTGACGCAGGCTCGAGTAACGGTTCTTAGCCGGAATGATTCGGTCGCGCAGAAAGTGCATCATCAGCTTGTTGAACCAGGCAAAGTCAAAAGGCTGGTCGCCGCCTTTCAACTCGTGAAAGTCCAGCACAATGAACTCGTCCGGATTGTCCGAAAGAAAGCGGTTGATGTCCGTGACCAGATCGCCCAAGGTGCGCGACGACAGAAAACCATTGTGCTGAATTCGCAGCTTGTCGATGCCATCGCCCTTGCTGGTCAACACCAGACGAATATCGAGCGCTCGCGCCCCATTGTTCAATTGTTGATGAAACGATTTGTGCTGACAGGCCACCCAGTGCGCACCCGGGATCAGTGCGTAGGAAGCCTGCCAGTCGCAGCCGGCGTTGTGCGTACCGGGTAATGCCAGCTTGTATAGCGGTAGGTCTTCGATTCCCGGTGTTGTGGCCATCCAGTTATTAAGGGCGTTATTACCCAGGGTGCTTTTAATTTCCATGCTTTCCATGTCCGTTATTCCTTGAATAAATAATAAATAACCCACTACCGTTATTGGGTGAGTTATTTATTATTAATGGATAAGGCGTTGAATGGGCAAGGCGCGGATTAATGCTAGATATATGTTGTTTTTTATGACTCTTTAATGGTGTGGTCGTTGCGGTTTTTTGCCTCAATCCACTGTGACATGTATTGAGTGCTCTTGTGGTGATGATGGCGCAACATGCTGCCGGTAAAGTTGGCTTTTCTAAGTTGATTCAAGTTCTTCATGCACTGTTGTAACTTGTCGATCAGCGCCGGCCCATGAACGGTTTTGCGGTAACGCTCGGTCAATAATGTCTGACCGGCCAATTGCGCCTCGTTCCATCGCATTTCATCCTGATACAACTGCACGGCCTGATCCGCCAGCGCCTGCGCGCTGCAGGCCACCGCGCCGGGCCAGGGCAGGCCGCCGTGCATCGCTTCGGCGCCGATCGGCGTGGTGACCGACGGTGTGCCGCAGAGCATCGCATCGACGATTTTGCCTTTGATTCCGGCACCGAAACGCAACGGCGCCAGGCACACGCGCGCGGCTGACATGACTTGCAGGGCGTCTTCGGCCCAGTTCATCACGTGGAAACCCTGCGCCGGATTGTGCAGCGCGGTGGCTTTGGGCGGAGTGTAGGCGCCGTAGACGTGCAATTGCGCCTGGGGTAGACGTGCGCGAATCAACGGCCAGAGGGTGGTTTTCATCCAGAGCACGGCGTCCCAGTTCGGAGCGTGCCGGAAGTTGCCGATGCTGAGGAAGTGCGCGCGCTCCGCAAAGGACCGAGGCGCGTTTTGCGGCAGGTCGATCATCAGTGGGCATTCGTGCAGGAGGTCGCGCGGCAGGCCGAATTCCTCCACCAGCAGCTGGATTTCAACCTCGGAAATCATCAGGTTCAGATCGCAGCGATACAGCGCGGCGATTTCCCGTTTGGCCATGTCACTGTCGGCCATGAGCTCGAATTCTTCGTGCAACGCCGGTGCAAACAGCGGCGTGAAATCCTGATCATCCGGGGCGACTTTCAGACGCTCCTTGAGCCGCTGGTGGCGGGCATGTCGCAGGCTTTGCAGGTCGGACGTTTCGAGGACTCGCAGCGCGTTCGGGCACTGTTTCTCGACGCGCCAGCCGAACTGCTCTTCCATCATGAACTGGTCGAACAGCACGATGTCCGGGGCCAGTTCGCTGACGAAGGTATCAAAGCTGCTGTTGTTCAGTTCGATCGCGACTTCGCGAATGCCCAGCGCACTCAGGTCAGCCTTGTGTTCACCCGGGCCGGCCGGGCTGCTGAAGGTGATGTCCCAGCCTTGTTCGAGAAAGGTGTCGAGGATCTGCATCACGTGCCCGCTGGCCGCCGAAGAACGGGGTTCGGGCCAGACGTAGCCGATGACCAGAACTTTGGTGGCAGGGGGCTGACTCATGGCGTGGATCCTTGATGCGCGGGCACGGGGCCTGGAAAAAAGCGCAATTAAACCACACCGGGTTGCGGTGCCGCGAAAGCATCGCGGCACCGGTAATGGCTCAGACCGGGTTGAGGCGCAGCAGCACTTCCCACTCGATAGGGCGCTTGTTACTTCTTTCCAGTGCCTTTCTCATGGTGTTGATGTTCTGCAGGTACATCTCCGGCTCCTTGGTCAGTTGATTGAGCAAAGCGGTGGTCACCATAAAGGACTCGGCATTATCAAAGGGCTTCAACAACTGATGTGTGGACGGGTCCTTGATATGTCCCGACGCCAGATTGAGCAGGTCTTTGACATCCAGTCGCTGATAGTTTCCCTGGCGCCCGGAAACGGGGACATGGGCGTAGGCGTGATCAGAGGTGTCGGGCGCTCCGTGAAACAGTTCATGAATCAAGTCGTCCGCCAATACCTCATGGCTGTAACCCTCTGTGCGGAACTGTTTGTTGAAGGTATCCCTGTAAACCACCATGAATTTTTTTCTGCTGGCTTCGCCTGACGGCAGGTTTTTCCACTCTTTATACAATTCCGGACTCAAGCCGGCGATCGTGTTTTCATCCACTTTTTCGATGAAAAAGTTTTCTGGCGTGACGTTGGCGATGTCCCTTTTGACATCTTGAAGATGGCCTAACAGTTTGTTTCTGGCATGTACCGAGTTATCGCCCAAGAGCATTTTCACGACCGGCCCCGAATCTGTCGTGAAGCCCGGCTCAATCAGCGTTTTGATCGCATTGTCGATTTTTTTCCGGGAAACCGGCAGGGCATCTTTGAGCAGTTTTCGGGTGTAGCTGGCCGGCATCAGCGTATCCAGATTGAGCAGGTGCCAAAGCTTGTGCGGCTCGAAGTGCTTGAGTTTCGGTCCCCAGGGTTTGCCGTGGCGGCTGAGTGCATACCATTGTTCGTTGTGGCGAATGCCCCAGATACTGAAAAAGTCCGCCGAGGCGGGTGTCTGACGCCATTTGCCGAGACGAATCAGGTCCGGATCGACCACCGGGCGCAGACCGCCATACGGCGCGCTACCGGTCAGTTTGCGCAAGTCCGAAACGCTGTTTAGCAGTGAGCCAGCGTTTTGCAAACGCTGAGTTCCTCGGTACAGCAACCTGGCGCCACCGCGCAGTAAGTCGGGTACACCGTCAAGCGGGTTGAACAGGCCGTTGAGCAGCAGTACGCCAGCTTTCGCCATCCGGGCAGCCTTTACGGCAGTGGTTCCAGCCTTGGCCGCAACAAGCGCGATTTTCGCCGCCACGCCCACCACCAACAAGACAGTCATGGCGGCTTCGATCACGCACAATCCCAGGCCATCACGCCGACGATCACGGTCATCGGAGCCAAGGTCTTCAATGCAGGATTTGAAAGGCACGACGATGTTGAGAAACGTGTCGAATTGCTCTTCACGGTCCTGACGGCGCTTTTCGAGCCGGGTTTGTCCCCAGCATTCCTTTACCAGCTCATCGTAAGTGGCGATGGGGCGATGTTTCAGTACAAAGTTGGCAAGCCGATCGGCCTCCCCGGTGTAGAAACACTCGTAACTGCCTTTGGTTCCAAGGGCGGCAGAGCCGCGATTGGCGGGAAGTACTGCCAGCTTTTCGATAACGCCGTGGCTCGACGAAACAAGGCCGGGCGGAACACCGTGGGTATAGCTCTCGAGGTCGGTGGGCAGCGGGTAGACCGGTTGCGGCGTAAAGTTACGGGTCATGCTGTCGAAAAAATCTTCTCGCGACTGCATTTTCAAAAGACCCTTGTCCTTGATCAGTTCCGCCAGTTGCGGGTTTTCACGGCATACCCCGTGCAGCGTGAACAACTCGTAACAATAAAGCCGGTTTTCATACTCGGTACACAGCACCACGGCATAGCGGCCCGTCGCGGCATCCTTGTCTTTCTGGTTCTCCAGAAAAATCAGGTCACGCAGCTCACCAGGCGGTGAAATGATTGTCGCGATAGGGTCCAGAACACCCGGTGAGGCGACTGATGGCCGTAAAGTGAAGCAGCTCACCTTGCCCTTCAGCAGGCGCGTGCGATCAAGCAGCGGCAAGGACGACAGTGTCAGTTTCACTTGCGTCGCCATCGCCTCGGCGTGACTGACATACGCCCGGTTGAACTGCAGATGAAAGACCCCGTCCGGTGATACGAGGCGTGATCGCAGTTGCGCAAACTGTGTGAAGACGCTGTCAGCTCGTTTCAGATCCCAGTCGCCTGTCGCCAGATCGTTGGACATGTGCAGGTCAACCAGAGACATCGCCAATGGCTCGGCATTGACGTCCTGAAAGGAGAGGTTGCTTTTCTGGTAGAGCACGTCCTCGTCCAGAAAATCACAACCTGGAGCGGCAAACTCGAGAATGCTCCGGGCGACGGCTTTGCGGGTCGGTAAAGGAACGGACAGGGCCCGGGCGGTTTCGGCAGCCTGCTGCGAGTAGCGATTATAGGCAGCCAGCGCGGTTTCCAGGGCTTGCAGAGTGGATGCCTTGACCTCGTCCAGCGTGACAATTCTGTTGAGCAACGCCCAGTCGATCACGGGATCCACGGCGGCCAGTGCATTGAGCGTCTGTTGGGGTTCGCTGAATGAATCGTACTTCGTCAATTGCTGCAGTCGCAGATACGTTATGGTGCGCGATGAGCCTGGCGCGTTGATTTCCACGACACCGACGGCGCGGCACAAATCCACCCACTGCGGCGTGCCCAGCACCAGGCTGGCAGGCACATCCCGGACCAGAAATTCCGGTGCCACGCCCGCCAGCAGCAAGTGCGCAGCCAGCGCCACGTTCTGCCGGGTGAAGCGATGGTGTTCGACCAGATGCTCTTCGAACCGTGTCAGGACAGCCGCAACGGGCTGCTCGATGTGCTCGGCGGCGTAGAGGTTGAAACCCAGAATATGGTTGCGCGGCTCCGGTTCTCCAATACTCGGGTGCAGATCCAGAAGCGTGGCCGTCAGCAGCATTTGCTGCAGTTGCTCATCGTCCATCGGTTGGTCTTCACTGGCACCGTACCAGTCCAGCGCCTTGACGTAAGCTCGGGCCCAGATCACCCCGATGGGGCTCGACACGATCTTGTGTAACGCATCGTTCGCTTCCGCACGCAGGAACGCGGGACGTCCGCCAAGCACTGCGTCCGACAGAACGTCCAGCAGCAAGGCACCCCCCGTGTAGCCTTTGGTCAATGCCCGAATCTGTGTCCGTTGTGCCGGGGATAACAAGGCCGAAGAATCACTGGTGGCCGAGAGCAAGTCCCAATAATGACCACCCGCCGGACTTGCGGGGTATTCAAGTTGTAGAAAACCAAGGAGCGCCTGTGCATCGGCAACGGATTGTGGAATGGTGTAGCGATGAAACTTTAACCATTGCAATAACTCGATACGATCATCCGAAGTAATGGTGCCGCCGGTTAAAGTGGTCATTTCAACCAATACATTAATGGCCTCGTTCACATCGGTATCGGGTATGGCTGAGCCGCTGAATCTTTGGCGGCGGCCAGCAAGTTCAATAATGATCTCGCCGTGCTCGGTGATGTGTATTGCTGAATAACCGGTCAGCCGTAGTTTTGCCAGAAATGCCTGGAAGGCCGGGTGCCGTTCGAGTTTTTTCAAACTGGCAATGCCTGGCTGAAGTGCCTGGTGAAGCGTCGAGCCAATCTCCAGCGTGAGGCTCGCACCCTCCAGGTTTACAGCTGCCGAGGGCGTTGCGTAAGTTGTGCGTTGCTGAAGTTTGTAGATGATCTCTTGACGTTCACCGAAGTCGCCTGAATGACTTTTGTCGACCAAGGGCAGATCAGTGAAAGGGCGGGACAGTGGTTTTTTAAAGTTGTTGATATTCGCATCACTCATGTCAAATCCATTTGAGGTTTGGTTTAAAGTGATGCGAATCTATGGGCGATGTTTTTAGATGGCAATGTATAGAGTGTGTGGGGTTATTGCTCTCGTGGCCAAGTTGCTCTATTGGTGATTGCCTGACTTTTTAGTTGCTTGGCCATTAAGGGGGGTTAGTTATTCAAAACTTGTTTTACTTTGTCGCGCAATTGATCAATGGAGAACGGCTTTCCGATCACATGCATGTCCCCGGGTACGTCAATGCTTTCGGCATAACCGCTGGCAAACAGAATGGGCAGGTTCGGGCGCAGTTCACGCGCTTTATTGGCGAGTTCACGGCCATCCATTACAGGCAAACCTTGGTCGGTCATCATCAAGTCGATGTGCTGGTCCAGGTTGCTAAGAATCTTCAGCGCCTCAAAACCGTCTGCGGCTTGCAGGACAAGGAATTCCAGCTCCTCCAGCACATCGACGATGAGGAAGCGCACGATGTCGTCGTCTTCAACTACTAGGATGGTGGGCGCTGGAGTGGACATAGGTTAGCTCTCAAGAAATGAAATCGGAAACGGCGACCGGTCGAAAATGCCGGGCTCTTGCATGAGTAAGTGGCGCATAGCCACAAGTTCCCGAATCGGCAGAAAAAAGATTAGCTGTATTTCGGGCGGCAAGGATAACCGTTGGACGGTCTTGAGGCGTGGGTAAAAGTAGGAAATTGCTGCTAAATCTGTGAGAAAAATGGATCCATGCCGCTGTTTTGGGGCAAACTCCCCGGTTTCGACAGTTCGACAAGGCCGCCCCATGCCCACTCCGTCTTCGATTGATGAATCACGGTTTCGCAAACTTCTGACCCGCAACATCAGTCTGCCATTGGGCGTCGGCGCGATCAGTGCGGTGTTTTTCATTTCTTTGATCACGTACCTGCTGTCGGTGATCCAGTGGGTGGAGCACACCGACCGTGTGATCAACAACGCCAACGAAGCGGTGAAGCTCACCGTGGACCTGGAAACCGGCATGCGCGGCTTCCTGCTCAGCGGCGACGAGCACTTCCTCGACCCGTACGAGACCGCCAGACCGCGGATCAACGTGGCGCTCAACACCTTGCTCGAACTGACCGCCGACAACCCGATACAGACTGACCGGTTGCGGCGTCTGCAGGCATTGCAGACCGAGTGGAGCAACTACGCGCAATCGATGATCGATCTGCAGCGCTCCAGCGGTGACTACAAGGGCGCGGTCAAGGCCGGGCGTGGCAAGCGCCTGACCGACGAGATCCGCAAACAATTCGAAGACGTGATCGACATGGAGCAGCAGTTGCGTGCCTCGCGCAACGAGGACGTGCGCCGCACCACGATCTGGAGCATCACCCTGTATCTGCTGTTTATTGCCAGCATCAGCGGTTTGCTGGCTTATGTTGGTCGTCGCGACCTGGTCAACCTGTCGGACAGCTACAGCGCCACCCTCGCTGCGCAGCAAGCTAGTGCCGAACGCCTGGAGCGTCAGGCGTGGATGCGCAGCGGCCAGACCGAATTGGCGGAGCAGGTGCTGGGGCAACTGACGCTGAATCTGCTGGGGCGCAACATTCTGCAATTCTGCGCGCAGTATCTGGGCACGGCAGTCGCGGCGCTCTACGTGCGCGAAGAGCATGGCGGCCTCAAGCGCGTGGCGGCCTACGGCTTCTCGCGCGAGCAGGAAGAACAAGGTCAGGCGATCTACAGCGGTGAAGGCATTGTCGGCCAGGTGGCCCAGGAAGGGCGCCTGATTCGCCTGGATTCGGTGCCATCGGACTATTTCAAAGTCAGCTCAGGTCTCGGCGAAGGCCTGCCGCGCAGCGTGCTGGTGGTGCCGACCAGTAATGATGACCAGATCAACGGCGTGATCGAACTGGGCTTCCTGCGCCCGCTGACCCAACGCGACGTCGAATTGCTTGAGCTGATTGCCGGCAACATCGGCACCTCGATCGAGGCCGCGCGCTATCGCCAGCGTTTGCAGGAAGTACTGGCCGAAACCCAGCAGCTCAACGAAGAGTTGCAGGTACAGCAGGAAGAGCTCAAGACCGCCAACGAAGAGCTGGAAGAGCAATCGCGGATTCTCAAGGAATCTCAGGCGCACCTGGAGACCCAGCAGGTCGAACTGGAACAGACCAACGAGCAGTTGGCCGAACAGGCGCAAACCCTGGCCGAGCAACGCGACGCCATGGACCTGAAGAACACCGAACTCAATCAGGTGCAGGTGCAGCTCGAAGAGCGCGCCGAAGAACTGCAGCGTTCGAGCAAGTACAAATCCGAATTCCTCGCCAACATGTCCCACGAACTGCGCACGCCGTTGAACAGCTCGCTGATCCTCGCCAAGTTGCTCGCGGAAAACCCGCAGGACAACCTGACGGCCGAACAGGTCAAGTTTGCCGAATCGATCTATTCGGCCGGCAATGACCTGTTGAACCTGATCAACGACATTCTCGACATTTCCAAGGTCGAGGCCGGCAAGCTCGAAGTGATCCCGGAAAACACCAGCGTTGCACGTCTGGCGGACGGCCTGCGCAGCGTGTTCGAGCCATTGGCGGCGGACAAGCAGCTGACGTTCAGCGTCGATCTGCAACCGGGCGCCCCGGCGGTGCTGTACACCGACCGCCAGCGTCTGGAGCAGGTGATCAAGAACCTGCTGTCCAACGCGGTGAAGTTCACCGAGAACGGCACGGTCAGCCTGACCATCGCCGGCCAGCCGGACGAGCGCATTGCCTTTATCGTGCGCGACTCCGGGATCGGCATCGCGGCCGATCAACTGGAAAGCATTTTCGAAGCCTTCCGTCAGGCTGACGGCACCACCAACCGCAAGTACGGTGGCACCGGGCTCGGCTTGTCGATTTCGCGGGATCTGGCGGCCTTGCTCGGCGGCTCGATCAGCGTCAGCAGCGCGCCGGGGCAGGGCAGCGTGTTCACCCTGGTGTTGCCACAGCAATACCTGGAACCGGGCGAAACACCGTCCGCGCCGTTGACCTTTACGCCGCCGCCAGTCGCCGCCCCGGTACCGCTGGCGCCGTCCTCGATCGCAGTGTCGCCGATGGCGCCGGTGCACATCCCGCGTTTTGCCGACGACCGTGGCAAGGCGCCGTTTGCTACCCGCTGCATTTTGGTGGTGGAAGACGAGCCAAACTTCGCGCACATCCTTTACGACCTCGCCCATGAGTTGGGTTACCAGTGTCTGGTCGCCCACGGTGCGGACGAAGGTTACGACCTGGCCCGCGAGTTTATCCCGGACGCGATCCTGCTCGACATGCGCCTGCCGGATCATTCCGGGCTGACCGTGCTGCAGCGACTGAAAGAACACGCCGAGACCCGGCACATTCCGGTGCACGTCATTTCGGTTGAAGATCGCGTCGAAGCGGCCATGCACATGGGCGCCATCGGCTATGCGGTCAAACCGACCACCCGTGAAGAGCTCAAGGACGTGTTCGCCCGCCTGGAAGCCAAGCTGACGCAGAAGGTCAAGCGCGTGCTGTTGGTGGAAGATGACGACCTGCAACGTGAAAGCATTGCCCGCCTGATCGGTGATGACGACATCGAAATCACTGCCGTCGGCCTGGCGCAGGAGGCGCTGGAGAAACTGCGCACGACGATTTACGACTGCATGGTGATCGACCTGAAGCTGCCGGACATGCTCGGCAACGATCTGCTCAAGCGCATGTCTACCGAGGACATCTGCTCGTTCCCGCCGGTCATTGTCTACACCGGCCGCAACCTGACTCGCGATGAAGAGGCTGAGCTGCGCAAGTATTCGCGCTCGATCATCATCAAGGGCGCACGCTCGCCGGAGCGCTTGCTGGACGAGGTGACACTCTTTCTGCACAAAGTCGAATCGCAGTTGTCCCATGAACGGCAGAAGATGCTCAAGACCGCCCGCAGCCGCGACAAGGTCTTCGAAGGTCGCAAGGTGCTGCTGGTGGACGACGATGTGCGCAACATCTTCGCCCTGACCAGTGCGCTGGAGCACAAGGGCGCCGTGGTGGTGATCGGCCGGAATGGCCGTGAGGCGATTGATAGGTTGAATGAGGTCGAGGACATCGATCTGGTGTTGATGGACGTGATGATGCCGGAGATGGATGGTTTTGAAGCCACCATTGAAATCCGCAAGGATCCGCGCTGGCGCAAGCTGCCGATCATTGCGGTAACGGCCAAGGCCATGAAGGACGATCAGGAGCGCTGCCTGCAGGCGGGCGCCAACGATTACCTGGCCAAGCCCATCGATCTGGATCGTCTGTTCTCGTTGATTCGCGTGTGGTTACCGAAGATGGAACGCATTTAGTGGATAGCAGTCACTCCGCAGAGCGCAACAGCGAAATCGAATTACGCTTGCTGATCGAGGCGATTTACCTCAAGTACAGCTACGATTTTCGCGATTACTCGGGCGCTTCGATCAAGCGCCGGGTGCAGCACGCCTTGAGCCAGTTCGAGTGTGCGACCATTTCCGCGTTGCAGGAGAAAGTGCTGCACGATCCGACCGCGTTCATGCAGTTGTTGCAGTTGCTGACGATTCCGGTCAGCGAGATGTTTCGCGATCCGTCGCACTTTCTGGCGATCCGCAAGGAAGTGGTGCCGCTGCTGCGCACCTATCCATCGCTGAAGATCTGGATCGCCGGGTGCAGCACCGGCGAAGAGGTCTATTCGATGGCGATCCTGCTGCGCGAAGAAGGCCTGCTTGACCGTACGATCATCTACGCCACCGACATCAATCCGCGCTCGCTGGACAAGGCCAAGCAGGGCATCTTCTCGATGGAGAACGTGCGCGCTTACACCGCCAATTACCAGCAGGCCGGTGGTCAGCGCTCTTTCGCCGATTACTACACGGCGGCCTACGGCTACGCGATTTTCGATAAGAGCCTGTGTGAGAACGTGACCTTTGCCGATCACAGTCTGGCGACCGACAGCGTGTTCTCCGAAACTCAGTTAATTTCCTGCCGCAACGTACTGATTTACTTCAATAAGAAACTTCAGGACCGTGCCTTCGGTCTGTTTCATGAATCGCTGTGCCACCGTGGCTTTCTGGTGCTGGGCAGCAAGGAAACACTGGATTTTTCCAGTTACGCCAACCAGTTCGAGCCACTGGTCAAACAAGAACGGATTTACCGCAAACTATGAACGATGCCGTGGATTTGCCTCGCGTCGAGGCGATTGTGGTCGGGGCTTCCGCCGGTGGCGTCGAGGCGCTGCTGAGCCTGCTCGGGCCGCTGCGCCAGGGATACGTGCTGCCGATCATCGTCGTGTTGCACCTGCCGGAGGAACGCCGCAGTCATTTGGCTGAAGTGTTCTCCCGACGCCTGATGCTGCCGGTGGAAGAGGCGACCGACAAGCAAGACATCATGCCCGGCACGGTTTATTTCGCGACACCCGGTTATCACTTGTCGGTGGAGCAGGATCGCAGTCTGTCGCTGAGTCTTGAAGACCGCGTGCACCACTCCCGGCCATCGATCGACTACCTGTTTGAATCGGCCGCTGACGCCTACGGGGAGTCATTGGCCGCCGTACTGTTGACCGGCGCCAATAACGATGGCGCTCGCGGCCTGAAGCAAGTCAAACAGCGCGGCGGGCTGACCATCGTTCAGGACCCAGACGATGCACAGGTCGCCACCATGCCTCTGGCTGCGCTGAAGCTTCAGCAGCCGGACCATGTCCTACCCATTCACGGCATCGGCCGTCTGCTTGTCGAGCTGGAACGAATCGCATGCTGAGTAATATCCAGGCCAAATTGCTGATCGTCGACGATCTGCCGGAGAACCTGCTGGCTCTCGAGGCACTGATCAAACGCGAAGACCGCACCGTTTATAAGGCGCTGTCGGCGGACGAAGCCCTTTCGCTGCTGCTGCAACACGAGTTCGCCATGGCCATCCTCGACGTGCAGATGCCGGGTATGAACGGTTTCGAACTCGCCGAGTTGATGCGTGGCACCGAGAAAACCAAGAACATTCCGATCATCTTCGTCAGCGCCGCCGGCCGTGAACTGAACTACGCGTTCAAGGGCTACGAGAGCGGGGCGGTGGACTTCCTGCACAAGCCGCTGGATATCCACGCGGTGAAGAGCAAGGTCAACGTGTTTGTCGACCTGTACCGCCAGAGCAAGGCCATGAAGCAACAGGTTGAAGCCCTGGAGCAGGCCCGTCGCGAGCAGGAAGCGCTGCTGCAACAACTGCAGAGCACGCAGCTGGAGCTGGAGCAGGCGGTGCGGATGCGCGATGACTTCATGTCGATCGTCGCCCACGAAGTGCGCACGCCGCTCAACGGCCTGATACTCGAAACCCAGTTGCGCAAAATGCACCTGGCGCGGGATAACGCCGCAGCGTTCACTCTCGACAAGATGCACGCGATGGTTGACCGCGACGAGCGCCAGATCAAAAGCCTGATTCGGCTGATCGAAGACATGCTCGACGTCTCGCGGATTCGTACCGGCAAGCTGTCGATCCGCCCGAATCGTTTCGATCTGACGCAACTGGTGAGCAACCTGCTGCAGAATTTTGCCCAGCAAATGGAGGCCGCCGAAACCGAGGTGACCTTCACCGCCCCTGAACCGGTGGAGGGCTGCTGGGATGAGTTTCGCATTGAGCAGGTGGTATCGAACCTGCTGACCAATGCCTTGCGCTACGGCGGTCGCAGCCCGATTCAGGTGCGGGTTTACCGCGAAGGTGACGAGGCGCGCGTCGAGGTTCAGGACCGTGGGATCGGCATCAGCGAAGAGAACCAGAAACGTATTTTCCAGCAGTTCGAACGGGTCTCCGCCAAGACGGTAGTGGCTGGTCTCGGACTGGGTCTGTTCATTTCCGAGCAGATCGTCGCCGCCCATGGCGGTTCCATCGTCGTCGAGAGTCAAATCAACGAAGGCGCCCTGTTTCGCGTTTGTCTGCCAATCCAGGAAAACGGCACATCCGACGCAACCTCTGAGTGACCGCACGGTCGTATCAGCAGCTATTGACCGAACAAAGGCTTCCCATGAGCGTAGATGCACAAGATGTAGTACTCGTCGTCGAGGACGAACCGGTTATCTTGATGATCCTGACAGATTACTTGTCGGGGCTGGGATACCGCGTGTTGCAGGCCGAAAACGGCGAGCAGGCGTTCGAGATTCTTGCGACCAAACCTCATCTGGACATGTTGATCACCGATTTCCGTCTGCCGGGCGGAATCTCCGGCGTGCAGATCGCCGAACCGGCCGTAAAGCTGCGTCCGGACCTCAAGGTGATCTTCATCAGCGGCTATCCGCAGGAAATCCGCGAGACCGGCAGCCCGATCACCAACAAGGCGCCGATCCTGGAAAAACCGTTCGATCTGGACGTGTTGCAGGAAAAGATTCAGGAACTGCTGGCCTGATCCAAAACACCGACACGCCCCTGTAGGAGCTGCCGCAGGGTGCGATCTTTTGATCTTGTTTTCAGAATCAAACGATCGCAGCCTTTGGCCGCTCCTACAGTTGTTTTGGGCGGTCAGTTATTGATCATCTCGCGGACTTTGGCAGTCAGCAGATCAAAGGTGAACGGCTTAGTGATCATCTGCATGCCGGAGTCGAGGAAGCCGCCGCGCACGGCAGCGTGTTCGGCGTAACCGGTGATGAACAGCACCTTCAGCCCCGGGCGGTACTGCCGGCCGATTTCCGCCAGTTGTCGCCCGTTCATGCCGGGTAGACCGACGTCGCTGATCAGCAGGTCGATGCGCTGCGTCGAGTTGAGGATCGGCATGGCGCCATCGGCATCGCTCGCTTCGACAAACGCATAACCCAACTCACTGAGCACCGCGCTGACCAGCACGCGCACGGCGGGGTCGTCTTCGACGATCAGTACGGTTTCGCCATCCAGCGCATCCGGGGCTTGCTGGACATCGCAAACCGGGTGGTCGAGCTCTTCGCCGCGAAAGCGCGGCAGGTACAGTTTGACCGTGGTGCCTTGATCGATTTCGCTGTCGATCGAGACGTGACCACGGGACTGTTTGCTGAAGCCGTAAATCATCGACAGGCCCAAACCGGTGCCTTGGCCGATCGGTTTGGTGGTGAAGAACGGATCGAATGCGCGGTTGATCACGCTCTGCGGCATGCCGCTGCCGTTATCGGTGACGCTGAGCATCACATAATCGCCCGGTTCAAGGCTGGGGTAGGCCTCGGTGAACTCGGGGTGCAGGACCTGGTTGCTGGTCTCGACCACCAGCTTGCCGCCGTCGGGCATGGCGTCGCGGGCATTGAGCACCAGATTGAGCAGGGCGCTTTCCAATTGATTGGGGTCGGCTTCGGCCACCCACAGCTTGTCGTTCAGACGCATGTCCAACTGAATGCTTTCGTTGAGGCTGCGTTGCAGCAGCTCGCCCATCGATTGCACCAGCGCGTTCATCTCCACCGCTTTGGAATCCAGCGATTGCCGGCGGGAGAAGGCCAGCAGACGGTGGGTCAGGCCGGCCGCGCGGTTGGCCGAGGTCACGCCCAGGTCGATCAGGCTGTCGAGGTCGTCCAGACGGCCGCGCGCCAGGCGCCGGCGCAGCAGTTCCAAGCTGCCGATGATCCCGGTGAGCATGTTGTTGAAGTCGTGGGCGATGCCGCCGGTGAGCTGGCCGACCGCTTCCATTTTCTGCGACTGGCGCAGTGCTTCTTCGTTGTGCCGAAGTTGCGCGGTGCGTTCCTCGACCTGCTGCTCAAGGGTTTCGAGGGTCGACTGCAGGCGCCGTTCGCTTTCACTCAGGTCGATCAGACGGTCGCGAGCTTCGTATTGTCGTCGTCGCCCGCGCAGGGCGGTGGACACCAGGCTGACCAGGGTCGCCGGATGAAACGGACGCTCAAGAAAGGTGACATTGCCCAGCAGTTTGCTCAGGCGCGAGGAGGGGCCTTGTTCCGGGCCACCGTGGTGGGTCAGCAGGACGATCGGCAGATCCGACCACGCCGGCTGTTGTTCCAGATACTGCAGCAGGGTTTCCAGTTCCGGTCCGAGCAGGGCTTCGGTGGCAATCAGCAACAGCCCGGCGCCGGGCTCCAGTTCAGCGCACAGCGCGCCCAGATCAGCAGCGATGACCCCGCCGTATCCGGCCTCATTGAGGATCATCAGCGCAACCTGGCTGTCACGCCCCATGGGCGCCAGAATCAGTGCCCGTTCTGCCAGCGGTACGGTAACCGTCACAAGGTTTCTTCCTGCAACAGCGGCTTGCTCTCGCCGAAATAGGTCGGTACGCCGCGCAACACGCCCTGGAACGCTTCCAGCGGTTCACCGATGGTCATGCCTTGCGCGGAAATCCGGTATTCGCGGATGGTCGATTCATGGCTGCCAGTGCGCTTCTTGATCACCGAAATGGCCCGGCGAACCTTGCCCAAGGCTTCAAAATAACGCAACAGGATCACCGTGTCGGCCAGGTAAGTGATGTCGACCGGCGCCTGCATGTCGCCGACCAGACCGTGCTGGGCAACGGTCATGAAGGTCGCTGCGCCCTGGCGGTTCAGATACAGCAACAACTCGTGCATGTGCAGCACCAGTGCGTTCTCTTCCGGCATCGCCGCTTGATAGCCGTTGATGCTGTCGATCACCACGGTCTTGATTTTTTGCTCGTCGACGCAGCGGCGCACCCGGTGGGAAAACTCGCCAGGGGACAGTTCGGCAGCGTCCACTTGCTCGATCACCAGATTGCCGGTGGCCTGCAGCGCTTTCAGGTCGATGCCGATGTTGTTCATGCGCTCGAACAGCAAGCCCAGTTCTTCGTCGAAAATAAACAGCGCGGCCTTTTCCCCGCGTTCCACGGCGGCGGCGGCGAAGACCATCGAGATCAGCGATTTGCCGGTACCCGCCGGGCCGAGGATCAGCGTACTGGAGCCGGTTTCGACGCCGCCGCCCAGCAGCGCGTCCATTTCCTTGATGCCGCTGCGCAGTTGCAGGCGCGGGTAGTCGCTGCGGTGCTCGGCGGCCACCAGGCGCGGGAACACATGCACGCCGTCGCCCATGATGGTGAAGTCGTGGAAACCACCGCGATACTTCTGGCCGCGATACTTGACGATGCGCACGCGTCGGCGTTCGGCGCCATAGTTGGGGGTCAGTTCTTCGAGGCGGACCACTCCGTGGGCAACGCTGTGCACGGTCTTGTCGAGGGACTCGGTGGTCAAGTCGTCGAGCAGCAGGACGGTGGCGTCGTAACGTACGAAGTAATGTTTGATCGCCAGAATCTGTCGACGGTAACGCAGCGAGCTTTGCGCCAGCAGGCGAATCTCCGACAGGCTGTCGAGCACCACGCGGGTCGGTTTGAAGCGTTCGACCACTTCGAAAATCTGCTTGGTGGCTTCGCCCAATTCAAGGTCGGAGGAGTACAGCAGGCTTTGCTGATGCTCGGCGTTGAGCAGACTTTCCGGCGGGGTCAGCTCAAAGATTTCGATGTTCTCGTTCAGTTCCCAGCCGTGGGAGGCCGCGCCCTGACGCAATTCACGCTCGGTTTCCGACAGCGTGATGTACAGACAGCGTTCGCCGGCGCGGGCGCCGGCCATCAGAAAATGCAACGCGACGGTGGTCTTGCCTGTGCCGGGTTCACCCTCGAGCAAAAACACGTGGCTCCGGGACAGACCGCCGGCCAGGATGTCATCCAGGCCGGCGATGCCGGTGGCGGCTTTTGCACTGATCAACTCGTTGGACGTAGACAAAGAATGCCCTCTCATGACTAGGGGAATCGAGGCAGCAGGCTGTACCAGCCGTTGTGCTCTACCTGATTACTTGACCGCTGTCGGTCATCACGGTTCCGAGGTTTCGATATCAAAATGTCATTGAACGCAGAGGTGGCGGCTCAAAGTCCTTGTTGCAAGGCGGGGTCGTCGGGGTTCATCTGTTCCAGTTGTGCGAGCAGAATCTGTACGTTCTGCAACTGCCCGCTTTCCTTCCAGTAATTGATCAACAGCACCCGGGCCTTGCGGTCGGCGGGGTGGCGCTGCACGACTTCCTGCAACTGTTTCTGCGCCGCTTCCAGTTCTTCAGCGGCGTGCAGGGTGGTGGCGAGGTCGTAGCGGAAGTCCTTGTTGTCAGGCTCCAGTTCGACGGCTTTGGACAAGCCGAGCAGGGCGAATTCGCGTTGGCCGTGATGCAACAGCCACAAACCCAACGCGTGCTGCAGGTAAGCGGAATCCGGTTGGGCCTGTAACTGTTTGGCGAGCAATTGGCGGGCGGCATCGCTTTGGCCCTGGCGGTCGAGGACATCGATCTGCATCACCAGCGCCTGCAGGTTGCCCGGCTCCAGGCGCAGGGTGTTATCGAGTGCCTGCTGGGCCTGTTTCAGTTCGGCGTTGTGCAGATACAGTCGCGCCAGTTGCGCGTAGGTGGCGGCGCTTTCCGGTTGGCCTTTGAGCACCTGTTCCCAACCGTCAATCGCCTGTTGCAGCGGGGCGAAATACAAGCCCAGTTCATCCGGCGTCAGGCCCAGCAGGGCGTTGATCGCGGCGAAGCGCACGCTTTGGTCTTCATCGTCGAGCATCGGTCCGAGCAGCAAGCTGCGCTGGCCACCGGGCACCAGTCCCACGATGCTTTGAATCGCTGCCAGGCGCACTTCGGGCGCTTCGTTTTGCAGATGGGCGTCGGCCAGTTTCAGCGCCTGCGGGCTTGGGTAGTTGGGCACCTCGGCCAACAGCCAGACGCTGCGTTTGACTGACAGGTCCGGGCGCGCAAGCTGCTGATACAACTGCCGCGCCGCCCCCGGTTGACCGGAACGGGCCGCGGTCAGGGCTTCGCTGTAGCCACGTTGGATCGCCTCGGGCACCACCGGGGCGGTGGAGCGCAGGGATAACCAGGCAACGACGATGAGCAGCACGAGGCCAAGGCTGATGAGCAGGTAACGGCGGGACTGAGGCATGCGATTTCCGTGAACGGGTGTTCTTTAGCAGAGGGGCAAGCTTCGGTCAGACAAGGCCATCAGTCAAACCCGGGATTGCGAATTGACCGGTAGGCGCTGCCGCAGGCACAAAAAAAGCCCCGCGACCGAATGATACGCGGGGCAAAAAATTGGTTGGTTGCGGCCAACCAAAGGAGCTCTGTAGAAATGCTTACTTGCTGGCGACCGTCTCTGGCTGCCAGCCACCGCCCAAGGCCTTGTAGATCGCGACGATGCCGCGATACAGATCGACTTCGGCCTGGGCCTGGCTGTCTTCGGCATTCAACCGTTCGCGCTGGGCGTCGAGCAGCACGAGGAAATCGGTGGTGCCTTCGCGGTAGCGGATTTGCGCCAGATCAGCAGCCTTGCGGCTCGATTCACTCTGGCGAATCAGCGAGATCAAGCGTTGCTGACGTTTGCCGTAATCGCTGAAGGCGTTTTCCGATTCTTCCAGGGCCAGCAGCACTTGTTGCTCGTAGGTCGCCAGTGCGCCTTCGGCATCCGCATCGGCGCCGCGCAAGCGGGCACGCACGCTGCCAAGGTCGAACGCCGCCCAGGTGATGCTCGGGCCCAGTGCCCAGGCGTTGGCCGCCGAGGAACCGATCTGCGAACCACGCCCGGCCGTCCAGCCGAGGAACCCGCTGAGGCTGACCCGAGGGAACAGGTCGGCTTTCGCCACGCCGATCCGCGCCGTGGCCGACGCCAGTTTGCGCTCGGCACTGAGGATGTCCGGGCGCCGTTGCAGCAGCTCGCCGGGGTCACCGATCGGCAGCGCCTTGGCAATCGCCGGCAGGTCTTTCGGACTCAGGTCGACGCTCAGCTTGTCCGGACGCTCACCCAGCAGGGTGGCGATACGGTTCTTCTGCCGAACCTGTTCGGCCTGCAATTGCGGCACGCTGGCTTCGACCGAGGCCAGGCGCGCATCGGCCCGTTCGACGTCGAGCTGATCGCCCACGCCGGCATCACGCAGGCTGATGGTGATCTTGCGCGACTCCTGCTGGTTTTCCAGGTTGGCGACGGCGATTTTCTCGCGCAGTTGTGCGCCGCGCAGTTGGCCGTAGGCATCGACCAGTTCGGCAATCATGGTGACTTGCAGTTGGTACAGATCCGCCTCAACCGCTTGCTGCTCGGCGTCGGCCGATTCCAGATTGCGCTGGATACGCCCGAACAAGTCCAGTTCCCAGGCCATGTCCAGCCCCAGGTCGTAGCGTTCACTGTTGACCCGTTTGGTGGTCTGGCCAGGGATTTGCCCCTTGGCCAGATCACTGCTGGCGCGGCTGGTGATGGTCGGCATCGCATCGTTGCTGACGTCGTCGCGGATCGCCCGAGCGGCTTTCCAGCGGGCGAATGCCACGCGCAGTTCACGGTTGCCTTGCAGCGATTGAGTCACCAACTGGTTGAGGGTCGGATCGTCGAATTGCTGCCACCAGATGCCTTCGAATTTCGAACGGTCGAAGTTCTTCTGGCCGGCGGCGCCGTCGGTGGCGGACGTGATGTGCGCCGCCTCCGTCGTCGGGGTCTTGTAGTCAGGGCCGACGGCGCAGGCACTCAGGGCCAGCACCAGCAGGCTCGGCAGGAAGACTTTCAGACTCATGGGTGCGCCTCCAGTGGCTTTTGAAGATTGTGCGCCTTGGCCGCTTTGCGAGCTTCGCTGCGCTCCACGAAGTTGCGGATCAGCACATAGAACACGGGGGTCAGCAGCAGACCGAAGAAGGTCACCCCGAGCATCCCGGAGAACACCGCCACACCCATGGCGTGACGCATTTCGGCACCGGCACCGCTGGAGAACACCAGTGGCACCACACCCATGATGAACGCGAAGGAGGTCATCAGGATCGGCCGCAGACGCAGACGGCAGGCTTCCAGTACCGCAGCCAGCGGGTCGAGACCTTCCAGCTGTTTATCCTTGGCGAATTCGACGATCAGAATCGCGTTCTTACACGCCAGACCCACCAGTACGATCAGGCCGATCTGGGTGAAGATGTTGTTGTCACCACCGGAGATGATCACCCCGGTAATGGCCGACAGCAGGGTCATCGGTACGATCAGGATCACCGCCAGTGGCAGGCTCCAGCTTTCGTACTGAGCGGCGAGCACCAGGAACGCCAGCAGTACGCAGAGCGGGAACACGAACAGCGCAGTGTTGCCGGACAGAATCTGCTGGTAGGTCAGGTCGGTCCACTCGTAGGTCATGCCGTTCGGGAGTTCATCCTTGAGCAGTTTCTCGATGGCTTTTTCCGCTTGGCCCGAGCTGTAGCCGGGGGCTGCTGCACCGTTGATTTCTGCAGTGATGAAGCCGTTGTAGTGCATCACGCGATCCGGGCCCGAGGTGTCGCTGACCTTGATGAAGGTCGCCAGCGGGATCATTTCGCCCTTGTTGTTGCGCACTTTCAGCTGGCCGATCTGATCGGATTCGAGGCGGAACTGTTGTTCAGCCTGAACGTTGACCTGATAGGTGCGCCCGAAGCGGTTGAAGTCGTTGGCATACAGCGAACCCAGGTAGATCTGCAGGGTGTCGAAGATGTCGCTGACGGCCACGCCGTGGGTCTTGGCTTTTTCGCGGTCGATGGCGGCATCGACCTGCGGCACGTTCACCGTGTAGCTGGTGAACAGCCCGGCCAGTTCCGGCACGTTGTGGCTCTTGGCGATGATGTTCATGGTTTCCTTGTACAGCTCGTCGTAGCCCAGGTTGCCCCGGTCTTCGATTTGCAGGCGGAAACCACCAATGGTGCCCAGGCCTTGTACCGGCGGTGGCGGGAAGATCGCCATGTACGCTTCCTGAATATTCGCGTACTGACCGTTCAAGGCCCCGGCGATGGCACCGGCGGACATGCTTGGGTCTTTACGTTCGTCGAACGGTTTCAGGGTCACGAACACGATGCCGGCGTTCGGGCTGTTGGTGAAGCCGTTGATCGACAGGCCGGGGAACGCTACGGCGCTTTCCACGCCGGGCTGTTTCAGCGCCAGGTCGGACATGCGCTTGATCACGTCTTCGGTGCGATCCAGGCTCGCGGCGTCCGGCAGTTGCGCGAAGGCCACCAGGTATTGCTTGTCCTGGCCTGGGACGAAACCGGTCGGGGTGTTGGCGAAACCGAAGAACGTCAGCACCATCAGGCCTGCATACAGCAGCAGGGCGATGCCGCTGCTGCGGATCACACGGCGCACCGTGCCTACATAACCATGGCTGGCGCGGTCGAAGAAGCGGTTGAACGGACGGAACAGCCAGCCCCCGAAGATCTTGTCGAGCACCTTGGAGAAGCGATCTTTCGGCGCGTCATGCCCTTTTAGCAATACGGCAGCCAGTGCCGGCGACAGGGTCAGCGAGTTGAACGCCGAGATCACCGTCGAAATCGCAATGGTCAGTGCGAACTGTTTGTAGAACTGCCCGGTGAGGCCGGAGATGAACGCCGCCGGCACAAACACCGCACACAGCACCAGCGCCGTGGCAATGATCGGGCCGGTCACTTCGCCCATGGCCTTTTTGGTCGCATCGAAGGGGTTGAGCCCCAGTTCAATGTTGCGCTCGACGTTCTCCACCACCACGATGGCGTCGTCCACTACGATGCCGATGGCCAATACCAGACCGAACAGCGACAGGGCGTTGAGCGAGAAACCGAACAGGTGCATCACCGCAAACGTACCGATCAACGATACCGGCACCGCCACCAACGGAATGATCGAGGCGCGCCAGGTCTGCAGGAACAGGATCACCACCAGCACCACGAGGATCAGCGCTTCGAAGAGGGTGTGAACCACCGCTTCGATCGAGCCGCGCACGAAGATCGTCGGGTCATAGACGATGCTGTAGTCCATGCCTTGCGGGAAGCTTTTCTTCAGTTCTTCCATCTTGCCGCGAACTTCGTTCGAGATCTCGATGGCGTTCGAGCCTGGGCGCTGGAAGATCGGGATCGCTACAGCGGGCTGGTTGTTCAGCAACGAACGCAGGGCGTACTGGCTGGAACCCAGCTCGACGCGCGCGATGTCCTTGAGCCGAGTGATTTCACCGTTGTCGCCTGCGCGAATGATGATGTTCTCGAACTCTTCCTCAGAAACCAGACGGCCCTGGGTGTTGACCGACAGCTGGAAGCTCTGGGCATTCGGGGCAGGGGGCGCACCGAGTTGACCGGCAGCCACTTGACGGTTCTGCTCACGAATCGCCGTCACCACATCGGTGGCGGTCAGGTTGCGCGACGCGGTCTTGTTCGGATCAAGCCAGACCCGCAGCGAGTAGTCGCCCATGCCGAACAGCTGCACGTCACCAACACCACCCAGACGCGCCAGCTCATCCTTGATGTTGAGGATCGCGTAGTTGGACAGGTAGAGCATGTCGTAGCGCTTGTCCGGCGAGGTCAAGTGCACAACCATGGTCAGGTCGGGCGAGGCCTTGTCGACGGTGATACCGATGCGCGTCACTTCTTCGGGAAGTTTCGGTTCGGTACGGGTCACCCGGTTCTGCACCTGCACCTGCGCGTTGTCCAGGTCAGTGCCCAGAGCGAAGGTGATGGTCAGGGTTATCTTGCCGTCAGCGGTGGACTGCGAGGACATGTACAGCATGTTCTCGACGCCGGTGATGGCCTGCTCCAGCGGCGCGGCCACGGTTTCACCGATGACTTTGGGGTTGGCACCCGGGAAGTTGGCGCGCACCACCACGGTGGGCGGCACGACTTCCGGGTATTCGCTGATCGGTAGCTGGAACAGCGAAATCGCACCGGCGATCAGGATCAACAGCGAGAGCACCGCTGCGAAGATCGGCCGTGAAATGAAGAATTGGGAAAAATTCATCGGAGTTGTCGTCCCTTAACCGCGTGGGGTCGTAGCAGCCAGCTTCACAGCCGAACCCTGTGCACCTTTGGCGGGTGCGACTTTGGGCAGGTTGCTGGCTTCCAGCGCTTGACGTTGTTGAGCGAGTGCCGCGATGGTCTGTTCGCTGGCCATCGGCACCACTTCAGGGGTGACCGGGGAGCCAGGACGAACCCGTTGCAGACCCTTGACGATGATCGTGTCGTCCTTGTTCAGGCCGGTACGAACGATGCGCAGGCCTTCGATTTTCGGACCCAGTTCGACGGCGCGGTAGGCGGTCTTGTTGTCTGCATCCATCACCAGCACGAACTTCTTGCCCAGATCGGTGCCGACGGCTTCGTCATTGATCAGCATGGCGTTGTAGGTGCCGCTGCCGACCAGTTTCAGCCGTGCGTACAGGCCCGGGGTGTAGGTGCCGTCGCTGTTGTCGAACACGGCGCGACCACGGATGGTGCCGGTTTTCGGGTTGACCTGGTTGTCGACGAAGTTCATCTGACCCAGGTGCGGGTTGCCGTCTTCGTTGGACAGGCCCATGTACACCGGGGTGGTGGCGCCGCGCTGGCCGTTACGGGCAAGTTGGGTGTATTTGAGGAACACGCGCTCGTCGGCGTCGAAGTAGGCGTAGACCTTGTCGGTGGAAACCACGCTGGTCAGCGGTGTGGTGTCGGCGGTCACCAGGTTGCCGGCGGTGATCTCGGCGCGGCTGACGCGACCGCTGATCGGTGCCGTGACGCGGGTGAAGCTGAGGTTCAGTTTAGCCAGATCCAATTGCGCTTGCAGGGCACCGACGGCGGCGCGAGCCTCTTGTGCAGCGCTGGTGCGCGAGTCGGCCAGTTCGGCAGAGATGGCGTTGCTGGCACGCAGACGTTCACCGCGACCGGCTTCGTTTTCACTGCGAGTGGCGTTGGCGCGGGCCTGGGCGACCAAGGCTTCGAGGCGGCGCACCTCAGCCTGGAACGGGCGGGGGTCGATCTGGAACAGCAGGTCGCCTTTCTTGACCAGCGCGCCTTCGGTGAAGGCCACGTCGTCGATCTGGCCGGAGACCCGAGGACGGATTTCAACGGTTTCCGGCGCTTCGAGGCGCCCGGTGAATTCGTCCCACTCGTTAACCGGTTGTTCCAGCACTTTGGCCACGCTGACTTTGGCAGCGGGCATCGTGGCGGCAGTCTCCGGAGTCTTGCCGCAAGCGCTCATCACCAGCACGGCCAGCATGGCCAAGGGGAAGCGCAAATGTTTGAGTGACTGTTCCATGGAATCATCCGCCAATGTATTGAAGATGGGCGGATGATGCTCGGCGGGCTGTGATGGCACGAATCGAATGAAGCAAAGGTAACTATCATTCGGAATGATATAAGACCGATTCGAGCCCTCTAGCATGCACCTTTCGTTAGGGGGCTATCAATTGGTTTGATGACAAAGGTGTGTTGCGTCATCGACAAAGGTCAGACATAGCCGCCGGAAATTTTGCCTCAAAGGCCTCTGGCGCGGTGTTCTCTGGGCACCATTGTGCGGGTATACCTGTGCTATAACGCAACCACTGCATCAAAAAAGATGCTGCCAACTTCCTGTCCCTCCCTCAGTTTCCGATCGGGTATTCGATGATATTTGTTGATCGAAATAGAGTTTCTCCACCCCCAGGTTTGCTTGATTACCATCGACGTGAAATTGAGCGGTTGAGGCCGATCTTTGAATCGTTGCAGGGAGCGCACTCACAAAAAGTCATTGATTTGCGAATGCCTCGAGCGTTGCTGGGTCAGGTGCGTGAAAAGCTCTTTGAGCTGTTTAAGGGAAGATGTGCGTTTTGCGAAAGTTCTGGTAGCGAAATCGTACACTTTCGGCCCCTCAAACGCGCAGCCCGGCTTGATGGCAGCATCGACCCTGAGCACTACTGGTGGTTGGCAAGTGATTGGGGAAATCTGTATCTGAGCTGCCCAAGATGCAATATGAGTAAACGGAATCTGTTCCCGATTTTGGGAGAGGTTGCCGCCCCTATGAGTGATAGGCAGTCCCTGTTGTGCGAACTTCCGGTATTGATAGATCCATGCTTGGACAATCCCCAGGACCATCTGAAGTTTCTCAGCAATGGCCAAGTCATAGCCCTTACGGATCGCGGGGCGGCTACGATCAAAATATTTCAGCTCAATCAACGTGGGCTTATCGCGACGCGTAGTGAACTTGCCGTCGAAACACTCACTGTTGCTCAGGAATTAATGTCACGAGGATCCCAGGCGAGCCACGACGAAACGAGGATTCGTGGTTTTTTCTCTTCAAGCACGAGCTTTTTTGCCGTCAGACAAGCGGCGCTCGATGAGCTTTTCACCGAAGTTTCCACGCCACCCGTCACGCCACCTGCACCACCAGTCGAAGTGCCTGAGGCAATAAAGGCAATTCCCGATGCTATCTGGCTTGAAACAATCGAAATCCAGAATTTCAAGGTGATCAGTGACCTGAAATTGTCATTCCCGCCATTACAACCTGACGGTGAACACGCAGTGCAACCCTGGTTGATGGTGCTTGGCGAAAACGGTGTCGGTAAGAGCAGCTTGCTCCAGGCCATAGCCTTGACCATGATGCCTGCCAGTGAGCGCGATAAAACTGATGCAAGCAGCTGGCTTCGAAAGGGCAAGAGCATCAGTCATGGTTTTGTCCGTTTGCTGTTTTCGGATGGCAACCAGCGAGAGATGGTGCTTGAGAAGGGTAAGAAGACCTTTCACATCACGGGGGATGCACCTGATTTGCCGGTCCTCGCCTATGGTTCCACTCGACTGCTTCCTGACGACAGCACCGCTGCACCTGCCTCGCCAGACACGATCAGTGTCCGCAACCTGTTCGACCACATTTACCCGCTGGCACATGTTGAACGTTATCTCTGTGACAAGAAAAAAATCAGTGATACACAGTTCAACCTGTTGGCCACCAGCCTCAAAGAATTGCTGCCCGTCAACGCTGACGCTCTGCTCACACGCAAGAGCAAACACATGGAAAGTAAAATCGACGACAGGTCGGTGTCGCTGCGTGAATTGAGTGACGGGTACAAGTCTGTACTGGCTTTGGCGATGGACATCATGTTCCATCTGACCAACAGTTCGTTTGACATGGAGTCCGCGCAAGGCGTGGTCATGATTGATGAGCTGGAGCTGCATCTTCACCCCCGTTGGAAAATCCAGATCGTGGAGCGATTGCGTCAGCTGTTTCCACGCGTGCGTTTCATTGCAAGTACCCACGACCCGCTGTGTGTGCACGGCTTGAAAAGCGGCGAGTTATGGGTCATGGCCAAGCATCCCAAAGACCAGAGTTTCCTGCTTGAACAAATTGATGTCCCACCTGGGAGTCGAGCAGATGAAGTGCTAACCGGTCCGTGGTTCGGTCTTGAATCGACGATCGATACCGAGACCTTGTTGCTCATGTCCGAGCATAGTGAGTTGTTACAGCAGGCCCGGCCGAACGTGGAGCGCCTCGCCGAGTTGGAGGCCAGGCTGCGTCAGCGCATGGTCACTTTTGGCAGTACGCGTGCACAGCGTGCTGCAATGGCGGCGGCTGCAGTGCTCGACGTCGGTATGCCGGAGTCCCAGGCGAATCAGTTAATCAAGCATCGCCTGCAAAACATTCTGGAAGGCAAGTCAGGAAAGCGGCAGGAGCACAGCGATGCGTAAACTGCAACGACCACCGGTAGCCCCCGATTTCGATCACATAGCTTCAACTATTAGAGCCCGCGTCGCCTCGGCTGCCACGCAAGGGGCAAAACCCAACTTCTCGAGCCTGTGGTCTGACTACAAGGACGTATTCAGCGAAGCGCAAGGTGGTCGGTGTGGGTACTGTGAAGGCCAGGTGTGGGGCCTGCATTATGGGGATGTGGAGCATATTCAGCCCAAGGCAGAAATCCACACGCTCGAGGACCAACCCGAGGACTGGGGGAGGGAAGTCCCCTGGAAAGGCTCGGTGATCGGACGAAAGAGTAAAGGCGACGTCATCATGCCGGGTTACTGGTGGCGAGCCTATTCCTGGGACAACTATCTACTCAGTTGTCAGGTGTGCAATCAGCAATGGAAGGCGAACTTCTATCCGGTGAAAGGGGAGCACACGGTCGTGCCGACTTCGGCCGCAGGCAGGACTTTGCTGCTGTCGCCGTTTGATGAGCATTTCAAACCTGAAGAGCACTTTTCCTTTGGTCGCCTGGGTGAAATTTCCGCTTTAACCGAAGAGGGCAGGGCAACGATCTCAACCTGTGGCCTGGATCGCCCCAGCCTTCGACTGGCCCGCTACAAAATCGCGCACGCCACGCATGAGCATCTCGACGAGATCGCGCGCAATGTCACTGAGCGGGATGTCTTGCGCGTGCTGGAATGCGTTGCGATGGCGGGGCACGCAACCAGTCTTTACTGCGGCATGGTGAGGGTTATCTACACACAGCGCACAACGCTTGAATGGGACACATTGTCCACGTTGATCTCGGGGCTGAGGGAAAGCGCCAACGCTGATCGATCATTGTGCGACTGTTGAGCCCGAAGACCCCCCAAATCATTGGCGAGCGTCATGCGGCGGGGATTTCTAACGAAAGCAGGGCTCTATCCATGCCTTAGCGGTAATGGCACCATGCAATTACTTTCAAGGGACGGAATGACACCAGTGGCGCCAACCTATTTCACCCCAGACCAATTCCAATGCATGCGCACCTGGCATGGCAGACCTTTCGATAAAACTGATGCTTCTCACCGGCAAGCCTACCGTCAATTGCGCGAAGCCTATGACATCACCAAGCAGTGGGCGAGCGCATTGCAACAGCGTGTATTCCCCGATAGCACAGCCCCCCGAGTTATTCGCAGACCCATAGGCCAGTGGCACAAAAAATTTCTGGGCTACAACTGGGCACGTATCTACCCTCGCAAGGATGCTCCGTTGGGTCTGGCTTATACCGTAGGGATTGATGCGACCAAAGGCTTTGTTGTCAAACTCGATCTGGTCGACACAAAAATTGCAGATGCTGCCTTGCGCGAGCGTTATGAGAAGTTGCGTGGCCCTTTTGGGGCTTCACCCATTGTCGCGGTCTTGCCTGCTGAAGAAGGCCTGAAACGGGGGTTTCAGGGCATTGTCGATTGGAGCGCAGCGGCTATTACACACTTTGGATTTGGATACGATGACATGGCCGATCAACTTGGTTTGACCACTGCACCCACCGTGGCTGAAGTACTGGAGCACTTTAAAATCAGCAAGGACTTCAGAAGGCGGCAGCCAGAATGGAGCCTTGAGACAACGCAGTTGTTTGTACGGTTGGCCATTGCGATACATGAAGTGGGTTTTGATTGGTGGTCTACGAAGTCCACTAATGCCCAGTTGGTATTCGGCTCCAAGCAGAAGAATGCAATAAGGGGATCATCGGTTGGGGTGCTGTTCGTGCAAGCGAATCGTGTGTCGGTCAGGTGGGTCTCATTCGGCGATCTGAATACGATATCGGAAAACCAGGACCTGAGTGAGGAGTTGGTGGCATCGGTCGAAGCGGTAAACGCCCAAAAGACGGGCGCCTGGCCCCAGCAAATTCAACAATCCAATCGTCCAGGTTTCTGGCCGGATGATTACAGCAGCGAAGAAGAGACCTCCGTAGAGGAGGGCGAGCAGCCAGTTGGCCTCGAAACGACCGAGGGGGCTGGCGCCCCGCGCAATGAAATCTATTTTGGCCCTCCTGGCACTGGTAAAACCCGCATGTTGCAGGCATTGCTCAGTGGCAAGTACACGTCCGCCGGGGGGGCAAAGCGCTATGAGTTTGTCACCTTCCACCAGTCCTACGGTTACGAAGAATTCGTTGAAGGACTTCGCCCGGTGCTTGTCGATTCCAAGGGGGCGACGGTTGATGAAAATGCTGAATCAGCCGGTTCAAAGGATGTCCGCTACGAAATCAAAAAGGGTGCCTTTCTTCGGCTGTGCGAAAAGGCCCAGGTCGATCCACACCAGCAATACGCAATGGTGATTGACGAGATCAATCGCGGCAACATTAGCAAGATTTTCGGCGAATTGATCACGTTGATCGAAGTCGACAAGCGCAAGGGTGGCGAGTATGAGGTGACACTGACGTTGCCCTATTCAGGCAACTCATTCAGCGTCCCCTCAAATGTCGACGTCATTGGCACGATGAACACCGCTGATCGCTCGTTGGCGCTGGTTGATACGGCGTTGCGCCGACGTTTTGAATTCGTTGAATTGATGCCCGATCCGCTCGTGTTAACCGAAATCGAGGTTGTCAGAGCTGGGCATGAAATCCACCTTGATCGCTTGCTAATGGCACTTAACGCACGCATCGAGGCGTTGTATGACCGTGAACATACCATCGGGCAGGCGTATTTCACGCCCTTGAAAAACCTTGCCCCTGAGGCGCGTTTCGAAGCGCTCGCCAACATTTTTCGGACGCGCATCATTCCGCTGCTGGAAGAATACTTTTTTGAAGACTGGCAGAAAATTCGCTTGGTACTGGGCGATAACCAGCAGCCTGACGAGGCGCTTCAATTTGTCCATGAGTTGAAAGCCGACAGGGGTTCCAAAGCTCTGTTCGGCTCCAATCACGATCTGGATGAATACTCGCTGCGGCCTCAGTACCGCTTGAATAAGACGGTGTTTGATAGCCCGCAAGCCTATGTCGGCATTTATGCGACGTTTGCTGAATGACAGCGATACAGATTTTCGAGTTCGACACGCTGGTCGCCTCGGATGATGACTTCAAGGGCAAGACCGTCCCCCCGAGGGTATTCGCCTGGTTGGAGGAGCAATGCCTGACCCCTGACGCGCGCGCTCCGGTCTGGTTGAAATTGACCAGTCGGCAGGGCCGGCGCGCGATTCAGTTCAGCAATTACGTTGGCGTACTTCGTGCTCCCTGCGGTTATCAAATAGAGATTCTGCCCAAGATCGGTCGCAATATGTCTGCGGACAGGTCACGCAGAAAACTGATCGATATGCTCAAGTGCCTGCGGGGTTTTCGCCATATCCAGACATTGAACGCTGATCTTCAAATGGAGCACATGCCGCTGCTCGAGGTGTTTCTTCAACAGTTTCTTGAGGCTGTACGGCATGTCGTAAAGCGAGGCTTACGCAGCGACTACAGCACTCGGCAGGCTAACCTTTCCAGCCTGCGCGGCAAGCTGTTGATGGCCCCTCACTTGGCGCAGAATCTGCTGCGTCGTGATCGATTCTTCACCGAATTCGACGAGTTCATCCAGAATCGGGCAGAAAACAGGCTCATTCATAGCGCCCTGCGCAAAACGCTGAATATGTGCAAAGCACCCGATAATCAGCGGTTGGCGCGAGAGTTGAGTTTTGTTTTTGCCGAAGTGCCCCTGTGTAGCGATATCGCCCAAGACCTCAAGCGTATCCGGCTTGATCGAGGCATGACTTATTACGAGCCCGCACTTGATTGGGCGCGATTGATCTTGCAGGGCGACAGTCCGGTAACAGGCGCGGGCAAACACGACTCGCCTTCCTTGCTGTTTCCCATGGAGGCGCTGTTCGAAGCCTATGTGGCGAAGCATCTGAATGTTCAAGTTCGTCAGGGTTTCACTCTGCGGACCCAGACCAGCAAGCACCATCTTGTGAGCCACCAGCAACAAGACTGGTTTAGCCTCAAGCCAGATCTGCTGATCGAGCACGGCGCGCAGACTCTTATGGTGCTCGATACTAAATGGAAGATTCTGGACAGTCTCAAAGGAAACGGTCGTGAGAAATACCTGCTCAGCCAGACCGATTTTTACCAGCTACATGCTTATGCACATGCCTACCTGAACGACGCCGGGAATGTGGTGTTGATCTACCCATGGACAGATTCATTTTCTGAACCCTTGCCCGTGTTCGACTTCAGCAGCTCTGATGACCTGAAGCTCTGGGTTCTCCCGTTTTGTATCGAGAGCAACAAGTTGTTGCTCCCCGAGCAGTCTCCCCTTGATCGATGCTTTTCCCGCTGACAGCAATACGTGCCAAATCGAACATGTCCATGTGGGGACGGTGAACTTGACAGTCGTGATGGCAAAATGCAATTTTTGGGGCTGAATTGGATCCAGCCGAAAACCAACAGGGAACGATATGAGTAAGGCTCAAGATTTCTCCAGGCTTTATGTCCGCGTAGCCAGCGACATTGCCACCGCGCTGGATGATGTCTCCAGGCTGGATGTGAGTAATGACAAAGGCAATGTCCACCTTGCCAGCGTCAAGGAAAAACTCGGCGAAATGAAGTCGCGTTTTGACGGCGAGATTTCCTATCTGGAAAAACACGCCGAGTGGGACAACTTCACCATTGCTTTCTTTGGCGAAACCAACGCCGGCAAAAGCACCATCATCGAGAGCCTGCGCATCCTCTTCGAAGAGAAAAAACGTCAGGCCCTGATTCAGCGCAATCAAGCGACCGCTGCTGATATTCAAACGGTGTTCTCGCACAAAAGTGATGAGCTTATCGAGGAACTCAGTACTCGCTATGTGAGTTTCTGTGAAGACATTGCTGCGTTGGGCGACGACATCGGTGCGCTGGTCAATCAGACCCAGCGCGATCTGCAGACGACCCGCCAGCAGCTAGAACACACTCAGCAGGATTACACCTATTGCAAGGAGCGATTGAACCTTGCCGTGAGCGATCTCGATAACACTCGCCAGGCATTGCAGGGTGCCGAAACACGCCTGGCTGAAAGCCATAAGCACCACGCGCAAACTCAAAGCGAACTTCAGCAAACAGGCTTGCAACTTCAGGGCGTGCGTGGCGACCTTCAGCGCATTGAGCAACAGCTGGTGGAGAAGGGCGGTCAGTTGCAGGCCACTCAGGCACAATTGAGCGAGTGCCAGCGTCACAGTGAGGCAGCCCGTATATCGCTGGAGCAGCGGGCAAAAATGAAGCTGGTATTCGGATTGTTGGGAGGGGTTGTGATCGGGGGCATTGCAGGTGCCTTGGGCTATGTGCAGTTGCTGTGAGCCTTGGCATTGATGGCCGAGTAATCACCTTCCCTTCGTAGAATCCGGACCTACTCATGCACGAACAACATTCCTTGAGCGAGTTGGTTAGCGACAGGTTGCCAACGCTCCTCAAACTACAGAAAGAACTTGAGCGCCTGCAGCGTTGTGCAGGCCAGGTCGATGGCGAAATTGTTGGCACCGGCCAGGCAGACTTCACCCAGGACAACGTGATCTACCAGTTCTGCCATCAGGGCAAGAACTTTCACCTCATCGATGTACCCGGTATCGAGGGTAACGAGTCGAAGTACGAAACGATGGTTCAAGCGGCCATTGCCAAAGCCCATTTGGTGTTCTACGTCAACGGCACCAATAAGAAACCAGAGGCCGAGACCGCCCGAAAGATCAAGCACTACCTCAATCGTGATGCCAAGGTGTATGCCATTTGCAATTTGCGTGGCAAGGCGGACTCCTACGAATTCGACAGTGACCGCGAATCTCTTGAGCGTACTCATAAAGATGCCGTCGCGACCCGCGAACAGACCCGTGAAGTGCTGGAAGATATCTTGGGTGGTGAACTGGTCAGCGGCTGCCAAAGCCTGCAAGGATTGCTCGGTTTTACGGGTGTAGCATTCGATGAACGCGGCCTGACCAGCATTCATCCCGCTCGCACCGACCTGCTCAAGTCGCAGCGTGCCTACAAACAAGACTTTGTCAGCCAAAAAGCGATGCGTAGCTTCAGCCAGTTGGATCAGTTGCACCAGGTCATCGGCGATGGCTGCGTCAATTTTGAGCTCGACCTCGTCGAAAGCAACAAGCGTAAAGTACTGCGCCTGCTGCAAGACACCATCGCAGATCTGCAAAAGCAACGAGACGAGCATCAGGCAGTCTGTGCCAGGATCGGTGTGGAAGTTCTGGAGTGCCAGGAGGTCATTCGCAAGAGCTTCCAGGACCAGGCGACCAGCTTCAATTCCAAACGCAATAGCGCACTGGATCGCTTTTTCAATGATCTGACTTCGGCGGCGCGCGAGGCTGTCGAAGTGCACTTCAGCGACAAGGACGATGTCGAGCGTGTCATTCAGCGTCACGTTAGTGAAGGACAGGCACAACTGTCCGAAAGGCTGGAGGAGATCCAGGAGCAATTGCTTGAAGATCTGTCCCAGACAATCGAGCGGGCAGTCAAACGCCTGCAGGAAAACGCCGAACGAGTGAATTTCCAGCAGCGTTTGAGCGAGGCGGCGAACAATTCCATTTCGCTGTCCAGTGCCATGGACGCCATCAGTTTCAATTTCTCCGACGTAGGCAGCTTCTTGCTGAGTGTCGGAGGTTATGCCCTGAGTGGTTTTAGTATCGGTACGCTTTTTCCGGTGATTGGCAACATCGTCGGAGCGATTGTGGGCGGCATACTCGGCCTGTTCGCCGCAGGCATGAGTTACCTCTTCGGTGGCCGCGGCAAAAAGATTGCGGAAGCGCAGGAGCAAGTTGCCAAGGCCATCAAGGCCGAGCGTGGAAAGGTCACGAAGACCTTCAAGCGTGATACAGAAGAGATGCTGGCGAAGATCAAGGACAAAATCGAAAGCTCTGTATTGAGCCAACTAACTGACGAACGCCGCAAGATGGCCGACGTCACCTGCTTGTTCGATGAAAAGATCGCTTCAATTCAGGCACTGAAAAACGAAGTGGGAGATAGACCCTATGGAACAATTTAAACAGTTCAACGCCAGCAAGACCGAGGTGATCAAGTCGCTCGACAACCTCCAGAGACTGGTGGGCGCACTTGAAGCACTTGGACTGGACGTCTCTCAGGACATCGAAAAAATCAAGAAGGCGATTGGCGACGTACAGTCCGATGCCTTGCGTATTGCTTTGCTGGGGGCATTTTCCGACGGCAAGACCAGCGTCGTTGCCGGGTGGCTGGGTCAGGTCATGAAAGACATGAAGATCGATACCAATGAGTCCTCGGACGCCTTGGCGATCTATCGTCCCGACAATCTTCAGGACCGTTGTGAGATTGTGGACACCCCGGGTCTGTTCGGCGATAAGGAAAAGGCAGCTGAAAACGGCGCGCTGGTGCAATACGGCGATATCACCAAAAACTACATTTCCGAAGCGCATCTGATCTTCTACGTGGTCGATGCCACCAACCCGCTCAAGGAAAGCCATCAGGACATCGTCCGTTGGGTTCTGCGCGATCTCAACAAATTGAGCTCGACCATCTTCGTCATCAATAAAATGGATGAAGTTGCCGATCTGCGTGACGCCGAAGAGTTCGAGCAGCAAAGCACCATCAAAAAGAACAATCTGCTGGATAAACTGCAGCGTTTTGTCGACCTTTCTGCGGCCGAGCGCGACGCGATCAACGTGGTCTGCGTAGCCTCCAACCCTAATAGCCGTGGACTGGAATTCTGGCTGGAGCAAAAAGACCTGTATGACGAGCGTTCGCGGATCAGCGAACTCAAACTGGTTACGCAGCAGGTACTTGACGGCAGCGGCCGTGAAACCCTGATCAAGAAGACCGGCATCGATGTCGTGCGTGATGTGCTGGGCAAAAAAATCGCCCTGGCTCAGGACGAGTTGATCAAGTTCAAGCTACTGGCCGATAACCAGCAACGTGACTCGGCGCGAATCCAGGAGGACATTGCCGAGGGCAAACGAAAAATTCTTGCAACGGTGGGCAACCTGTACGAAGAGTTGAATAACCTCGAAACCGATTTGCTTAACAGCATTCGTACGTTGCCGCGCGATCAGGTTCGTGCCTTCCTCGAATCGCAGATTGGTTTCTCGAACAATGATATCGGCGAAAAACTGCGTTTTCGTATCGACCACTTGTTCAGCACCGCATTCAACCAGTCCTCAAGCATCATGAGCGGCATCAGTGCCAAGATCGAACATCAACTCGATAGCTCCTCGGACTTCGCCGACAGCATCACCGCATCGGCATTGTCAGCGTCGAGCCGTGCGCTGACAGCCGTATCGAAAATTCCTGTTGAAAGCATCAAGAACGGCGTATTCCTGGCCCGAGAGACGCTGAAAAGCCTGACCGGCTACGTCTACAAATTCAAACCTTGGGAAGCAACCAAGCTGGCCGCTAACATTAGCCGTTGGGCCGGGCCTCTTGGGGCAGGTATTCAGGTATTGACCGACGTCATCAGCGTTGCCCAGCAGCAACGTGCGGAAGCCGAGCTGAAACAATTGCAGGGTGATTTGGCCGAAGTGGTCAAAAGCTACTTTGCCGAGCCTATGAAGTTGCTCATGGATCCCGAAAAAGTCATGGACATTTTCGCGCCGCAAATCAAGGCGTTCGAGAAGATCCTGGCCGAGCAGGAAGCAAGCCTCGATGATCTGCGCAACCGTCAGATTCAACTGGCAGAGCTTGAGACACACTTGAGCCAGGCGTTTGGTTCGCAAAACGTCTTCGAAGGCGAGTACGGGGTGGTTTGATCCGGTGAGCCTGGCCAGCGGCTGTTGACCAGGCTTTATCCACGCGTCAGAGCAATCCTTCGTTGTTCAGCTTCCAGCGCGCGTAGAAGAGGGCCGCAACAGCTGGAATCAATGCCGAATAGCCCGGCTTGACCGCGCTTTTCAGATTGGTCACCGCTGCCTTGATACGTTCGGTTGGTACCAGGCTGCTGAGCGATGGCAGGAGCGACTCAGAAGTGAGTACCAATTCTTTACTGTCACTCGTCCGTGCAGAACCGGTTTTGCGATAAGCCGGTGCGGGCGATTCAGGGGCCGAGAAGTACGAGGTAACGGTCAGACTCGCTGCCAAGGCATCGACCTGTTCGAAATAACCCTTTTCTGACATGCCATGCATTTGCTGAATAATGTCCTGCATCGATGCGAGTACATGCCCTTCGCCGAAGGAGGAATGGAAGCATTTGCTGATCAACAGCGCCTCCATTTCGATCACTTGCGCACAGTCGTGCAGCTCGCTTACCAACCCGTAATGTTCAGCCAGCATGAGCAGGATTTGAACATACTTGAGACCTTTTCCTCGTGCCAGATTGACCAGGCAGTGACCACCCAGTAGCTGGAATTCTTTGGTTAGCAGATACAGCGAATGCTCTGTTTCCAACTTTGTCCATCTGCTGCTACGCAGATGCTTGACGACCTGGCTGCGAATTCCGTCGCTGGTCAGTTCGAGCAGGTCGTAGAGAAGGTGGTCGGCCACGACTGGATCGGGATTCTCGATGATCAACTCAGGTTGCATTGCAGAGGGCAGGCCACTTTTGTAGCCATGGAAGCCTGATGCCCGGAGCACTCGCTCAAGACATGGCCAATAGTCTGTATGGCCAAATCCGTGCATTGGCACGTTCTCGCAATGGTCAATCGCCTGACGGCCGGCACTGCTTTCCCCAAGATTGAACAGCAGAACCTTGTCTTCGCCCGACCAGGCATTGTAGAGCTTGCCATCGATGCGTTTGCCAATGGCTTGCGCTTCTTCCCCCGACAGCTTGCTCGCGGCAGCCATCAGAAGGACATCGCCTACTACCAGGTTGTCATCGGCAGGTTTATCTGGCAAGTCGAGCAAAGCACTGATGACGACACGTCCACCGAGCGAATGTCCGACCAGATTAACTTTCGAAACGTAGGGATGGTTTTTCAGCAGATAGGTCTCAAGCTGCGACAGCAGCGTTTTACCCATGGAAGTGGCGCGCTTGCGACTGGTGTTGAAGTGGAACGCACGATCAGCCATCGCGAGCCCTGCGCCCGCCAGAACATTGAAACGGCCGGCCGCAAGGATGCCTTTGCTCGAGAAATCATCGAACTGAGCCCAATGACCTGACGGCCAGAAGGCGAAGATATTGATGCAATTGTGCAAAGAGGACGGTATGCACTTGCGTAGCGCGCATCGATCCTCCATGTCGTGGCCGGCAGAATAGCCGTGAATGAAAACGTTCGCGACGTCTCCGGAACGGTGGGGAAGGGTCAGAAATTTGAACTTGTGGCTCACGCAACGTCCTTGGCAAAAGCTATCGGTGCGCGAATGATGGCATTTGGCTAGTCTGTTGTAAAATCAGGCGCAAGCAGGTAGTTGCGCTAGTGCAACGCGTATTTTTTGGGCTTTCCTTCTCGGGTCGGAGACTGTCCGGATCCCCAAAAAACATTCTGACTTGTTCTAGGAGGGCAGTTTCAGTTTGAAAAAATCTTGATATGCCCCCAATCCCCCCAATCACATGCCGTACACGAGCGATCACGAATGGAGATTCCTGACGAAATCCAGTATGGCTCTGGATGCGTAACCGGAACTTATCGCTAAAGAGGCGGGCATGATGCCTCTGCCAACCACTGGTTTGATGCTGATATGAATCGACTGCCCTAATCGGAGATCAGTACGAAACACTCGCGCCGTGCCCCCGTTACTTCTTCGCTATGGTCGAGCGCTTCACTGGTTCTTTACGACTCAAAATGCGCCGCGCGGCATGGACTGCGCGGTCGGAGAGCATTTCCATGCGCGGCGACTGCAACTCCCACGCGTGCCAATAGAGCTCGACATCGGTGAAATGCCCCGGTGCCACATCCACCAGTTCGCGACTTTTCAGCAAATCGCTGACCTGCATATACGGCACCATGCCGTAGCCGAGTCCACGGCGTATGGCTTTCAGGCGTGCTTCCGGAAGTGACAGGTAGTGCGTGGGGTAAGCGTCGGCGGGCAGGCCGAAGCGTGACTGCATGAAATCCGACTGCAAGGTGTCCTTGCGTGAGTAGGCAAATACCGGCGCCTTGCGCGCCGCCGCGCGGGTCAGGCCCTTGGCAAACCAGCGTTGCTGAAATGCTGGCGATGCGACCAACTGGTAGCGCATCGACCCGAGCAGCTCGGCGAAACATCCGCGCATAGGCTGGGAGCGCGTGCCGATGCAGCCGATGACCTGGCCGCTTTCCAGCAGGGCATAGGTGTGATCCTGATCGTCGACCACGACGTCGAGCAAAATATTCTCGCTGACGAAGATCTCGGCCAGTGCCGGAAAGAACCAGGTCGCCAGTGTGTCGCCATTGACCGCAATCACCACGCGCAGGTGATCCTGTTCATCGCCGGTCAGCTCGTTGAGCAGTTCTTCTTCGAGCACGGTCGCGCGGCGCAGATAGAGCATCAGTTTTCTTCCCGCCAGCGTTGGCTCGCAGGGGCGCCCGCGCACCACCATCGAGCTGCCGAGGCGAACTTCAAGCGCATGTATGCGCTGCGACACGGCCGACGGCGTCACATTGAGACGCTCTGCCGCCTTTTCGAAACTGCCGCTGTCGACCACCGCGAGGAACGCCTGCATCTGTTTTGCGTCGAGTTGCATGGCCGCCATTCCCGTTAAGTATTTCTAATGGAGTCTGAAAGATACTTCGTTTTTCTTCACCTCGATATCCAACTGCTCAATCATGACTCCACGGCGTCATCGAGATTGCGGATGACCACGCAGAAACGGTTTTGGCTATCCAGGTGAGTGTTATGAAGAAGCAAATGTGCAGCGACCGGTACCGGTCATGAAACTCAATATGATCATTGCTGTGAGCGCGGTTGCATTGGTCTGCAATTACGTCTGGCAATCCCATGATTTGAAACTGGGCCCTTATGAGTACCAGGCGTCGGCGAAGACACAGTTAGCCAGACACACGCATTCAGGGGCACGGCAGCTGGCACTGAACGGCGCCAACAAGAAATGCGCGTCGCTGGGCAAGCAAGTCGATGTGTTTGATGTGCAGTCGCGCTTGCCGGTGGATCCGGCGAATGACGTGGCGAACGTGACGTTCAGTTGCAAGTGATGCGATCACTGCAAGCCGAATCAGTCGAAAAAAACTTTTATTGATGGGCGGTACAACCATGAAACTGATAATGATTGCCTTGTTCGCATCGCTGTTGAGCGCGTGCGTCACGTCTGTTCATGACTGGTCCCGGCCGGGCGCCAGTGTTGCTGATATCCAACACGATAAAGCTGAATGCCAATACCAGGCCAAAGCGGCGACCGCCAGCTACCACTCAAGCCCCGCCGCGAACGATACAACCCATGGCATGGGCAGTGCCGTGGGGGACGGGATCGTCATTGCGGAAAAACAGATCGACCTGACGAATGATTGCATGCGGGTCAAAGGCTACTCGGGCCAGTGAAAAAGGTCGCTCGATTTTCGGCTGCTGGTTGTGAATCACCCCTGCAACCGCTTACCGTTGCGCCAGCGCAGAGCGTTACAGCAAACCCACTGATGGGGCACAGATCGAGTGCGCGCGTTCATCGAAGAGTAAAACGACGTTTAAATGAGTAATTCTACGACTACAGCCAGCGGCAATTGGTACGCGGTAATCGCCTTGGCACTGGCTGCGTTTGTGTTCAATACCACCGAGTTTGTACCGGTTGGCCTGTTGAGTTCGATCGGCAGCAGCTTCGCCATGTCGACGGCGCAGGTCGGCCTGATGCTGACCATTTATGCTTGGGTGGTGTCCCTGACGTCGCTGCCGATCATGCTGCTGACGCGTAACGTCGAGCGGCGAAAATTGCTGATCGTGCTGTTCGGCATGTTTATCGCCAGTCACATCCTGTCGAGTCTGGCGACCAGCTTCGGTGTGCTGCTGGTGAGCCGGATCGGCGTGGCCTTGGCGCATGCGCTGTTCTGGTCGATCACCGCGTCACTGGCCGTGCGCCTGGCACCACCGGGCAAACAGGTTCAGGCCCTCGGTTTGCTGGCCACCGGTACGTCGCTGGCGATGGTGCTGGGTATTCCCCTTGGACGCTTGCTGGGCGAGGCCATGGGTTGGCGCACCACCTTCATTGTCATCGCTGGGTTTGCGGCCGCGCTGGTGCTTTGCCTGACACGGGTTTTGCCGTTGCTGCCCAGCCAGAATTCCGGCTCGCTCAAAAGCCTGCCGATCTTGTTGAAGCGGCCTGCGCTGATGGCGATCTATCTCCTGACGGCTCTGGTGGTGACTGCCCAGTTCACCGCCTACAGCTACATCGAGCCGTTCGTACTGACGGTGGCCAACATGAGCGGTGATGTGGTGACGCTCCTGCTGTTGTTATTCGGCGGCGCCGGCATTTTTGGCTCGCTGCTGTTCAGCTACCTGCACAGCTATAACCCACAGCGCTTTCTGATCATCTGCGTATCGTTGCTCGCCTTGTGCCTGGCTTTACTGCTGCCATTGAGTGGCAACGTTTCGTACCTCGGCGTGCTGAGTGTGTTCTGGGGCATGGCGATCATGGGCTTCGGCCTGGCGTTGCAGTCGAAAGTCCTGGTGTTGGCGCCGGACGCCACCGACGTGGCGATGGCGCTGTTTTCCGGGATCTACAACATCGGTATCGGCGGCGGGGCACTGGTCGGGAGCTGGGTGGGTAGCCAGTTCGGCTTTGCTTACATCGGGTTGGTTGGCGGGATGCTGGCGGCGTTGGCGCTGTCGTTTTACGGCTTGTCGCTGTATCGCGTCGCCCGGTCCGGTGCTTGAGTTCAAGGACTACAGGCCCCAGTCGGGCGGGTTTTCATTGAGAACGTTGCCTGCTTAATGTGCAGGCAACTCGAGACTGTCCGGGTCGCCAAAAAACATCTGAATCCGCGACCGCAACCAACGCTCCCCCGGATCGTTATCCTGCGACCCACGCCACGCCATGTGCAGCTCAAACGTGCGCGTCGGCAGCGGCGGGTCTTCAGCGCGTACGCCACCGGCAGCTGTCAGCGCATCGGCGGTGTAGTCGGGCACGGTGGCGACGATATCAGTGCCGGCGAGCAACGTGCTCAAGCCATTGAACTGCGGCACGGCCAGCACCACATGGCGCTTGCGGCCGAGTTTCTCCAGCTCTTCATCAATAAAGCCACTGAGGTCGCCGGCAAACGACACCAGCGCATGTGGCCGCGCGCAGTAGTCGTCCAGGCTTAACGGGCCTGGCACGGTGTCGGCGCGCAGCAGTTTCGGCTGGCTGCGACGCAAGACCTTGCGTTTGGCGTTGGCCGGCAGGTCGGTGGTGTAGCTGACGCCGATGGAGATTTCGCCGGAAGCGAGCAGGCCCGGCATCAGGATGTAGTTGACGCGACGCACCACCAGCACGATGCCCGGGGCTTCGGCGCGCAGGCGTTTGAGCAGCATCGGCAGCAGGGCGAATTCGACGTCGTCGGACAGGCCGATGCGGAACACCGAGGTGCTGGTGGCCGGATCGAATTCCGCTGCACGGCTGACTGCCGTGGAGATCGAGTCGAGCGCCGGCGAGAGCAGGGCGAAGATTTCCACGGCGCGAGCGGACGGTTCCATGCTGCGTCCGGTACGCACAAACAGAGGGTCATCGAACAGACTGCGCAGGCGCGAGAGCGCCGCACTGATCGCCGGCTGTCCGAGAAAAAGCTTTTCGGCGGCACGGGTCACGCTGCGTTCGTGCATCAATGTTTCGAACACGATCAGCAGGTTCAGGTCGACACGACGCAGGTCATTACGATTCATCTGGAGTCCTGGCAGAGTCATCAAGCTTGACGAGAGCGACCATATGAGAACAATGGCCGGCATGAATATTACGGGGAAAGGCTGGTACTCTGCACCGGTAAATTCAGCTTTAGCGAGCCGGTTGCGGCGTTTTTTTCATCGATTTTGCGAACGCTGTCCATACTGCGGAATCAATGACAGGCATGTCGACTATTAATAGCCACTGATAGTCTTGGGTCAAAAGCCCAGATAGAGTTCATGGCATTAGAGGTTACTTTGACGAGGTTTGCGATGTCCCGCACGATCCGTTTTCACAAGTTTGGTCCGGCCGAGGTGCTCAAATGCGAAGAGCATGCGGCCGCTCAGCCAGGTCCTGGCGAAGTGCAGGTGCGTGTCGAGGCGATCGGCATCAGCTGGTACGACATTCTCTGGCGTCAGAACCTGGCCTCGTCCCAGGCACGTCTGCCTTCCGGTCTTGGCCATGAAATGGCCGGCGTGGTCACGGCGGTCGGTGAGGGCGTAGAGGATCTGTCGATTGGCGACAAGGTAGCCAGTTTCCCGGCCGAGAGCCCGAACGACTATCCGGTGTATGGCGAGCAGATCGTCTTGCCACGTACCGCGTTGACCCGTTATCCGGACGTGCTCAGCCCGATCGAAGCCAGCGTGCATTACACGCCGCTGTTGATCGCCTATTTTGCTTACGCCGATCTGGCGCGGGTCAAACCGGGGCAGTTTGCTCTGGTCACTGACGCCAGCCATTGCGCCGGTCCGTCCTTTGTCCAGTTGGGCAAGGCGCTGGGTGTGCGGGTGATTGCGGCGACCAAAACCGCGGAAGAACGTGAATACCTGTTGTCCCTGGGTGCCGAGAAAGTCATCGTCACCGAGGAAGAAGACCTGTTGATGCGAATCAACAAGATCACTGACAACCGCGGTGTCGACGTGGTGTTCGACGGTCTTGGCGGCCCGCAGATGTCGTTGCTCGGTGATGTACTTGCACCGCGCGGCAGCCTGGTCCTTTATGGCTTGCAGGGCGGCAACCAGACACCGTTCCCGGCTTGCGCGGCGTTCCAGAAAAACATCCAGTTCTTCGTGCACTGCATCGGCAATTTCACCGGCAAGCCGGAGCTGGGCATCACTCAGGATCACGTCGCGTTGCAGCGTGCTTTGCGTGACATCAACCAGTTGACCGCTGACCGCGTGCTGCTGCCGCTCAAGACGCGGGTATTTCCGTTCAACGAGTTCGTTGAAGCCCATCGCTACATGGACGAATGCCCATGCCGCGAACGGGTCGCCCTGCAGGTCGAGCCCGCGTAACACCTTCCCTCCAGAGTCCGTGCCTCCACGGACTCTTGCGTTTTACCCATAGCGAATGACCAACCTGCCAGGCTCAGAGCCTGGTCGGTGTGCGTCTGAATCAGTTTTTGCGCTCTGTCTGTACCTTCTCAACGTCCTATAGGCCCTGATCATTGAGTGATTGATTTCATCTCGATTAATGAATCCTGTGTGTACGTTGCATCTCTCTGGCAATGTTTAAAACTTCTCTCATTGGCAGGCCGCCAAATTCTGTTTAATGGGTGTAGGGTATTTCCTATATAGGTTCTGCTTTTCTTGTACTCAATAGTCGTGGGACGCTGTAAGAAGTTTCCTCAGATGTTTTTTTATCGGAAAAAATTCAATGCTGACGGGGGTTTGCGTCGCTCTACGAGGTCGCGAGGCGGTATTTGCTTCGTCAAGTGTTTCAAATAACTTCAAAAGCATAAGTGTTAGTATTTGATCGTCTATTACTTATTGATGAATTTATTGCGCCAGTATCACTGCTGATGCGCGATATGACTTTTTTAGGCCGGGTAAAGTACTGATGAGCACGATCCATGATCAGGCAATGAACTATGTCTACCAGCAAGTATTGCAACGACTGCTGAGCTTCTTCTCCAGAGCCGAACGGACAGCGCTGCAGCTGCTGATTCAAAGACTGGTGGTCGCCGCCGGCGGCATGGAGCGCATGGGGGACTACAAGGTCATGGTCACGCCATCCGGTACCCGTGACAGTTGTTATACCCTGGCGTTGTTGCGCGCCGCGCAGTTGAGCATCGCCGGGCGTGCACCGGCCACCTTCCAGTTACGTGTCGCCACATTGCGCTGGAGCGGGGCCGGGACTGCGGCACTCGACAACCTTCACCGCAGTTTTGGCGCCTTGTTCCTCTACGATGATCCCAGGGTCGAATTGCTGATGGTCGATCACCGTCAAGTGCTGCCATTCAATCACCTGGCCCTCATCAGCAGTGAGAACGCCGAGGCCAATCGCATCAACGTGCTGATGATGGGGCACCGACGGGCCAGGGACGAAAACTTTGCCCTGTGGGACGATGCCTGTCTGGCCTGGGCCGAGTTTTACGGCCAGATTTGCCGTTGGGGAAGGGGTGTCGACGCATGGGTTTGCAGCGATTCGCCGAGTCGCCAGAAGCAATTCATCGAACATCTGGATCTTGCTGTGCAAAAGGCCGGAATCGGCGTGCTGGCGCCTCATGCCGGTACTTTCGATGAACTGTTTGCCTTGCTCGACGGGTTGGGCGGGGACTTGTATCGAGGGTTTTACAGCGATTCCGAACGGCTGTGCTGGCGCCCGGAGGACGGGTTCGAGTCTTGCCGGCGCACAACCTTTGTCGATATTCACGACATGGTGCTGGGTAACCTGGAGGAGCGCTGGCCCTTGCTCAGCGAGTTTCTCGGGTTTCAGCCCGAGGAGTGGGCGTTCAACCAAGGCGAGGGTGAGTACGCGGATCCGCTGATCGAGGCTCATTTGTATGGTCTGCAAGCCGAAGTCATTAGCGGGCGCAGCTATGAAGCCGGTTTTTCGGAGCATGTCCGGCGGACACTGGCGAACATGCAGCACAGGCAGGTAACTGAATCGGTTTGCGAGCAACTGATGACACGACTGGGCCATCTGCAGGCCATTGATGAACTGCGCGAGCAGGCGACGAGCAGCCTGCACAGGGCGTACGGCCTGAACGAAGCGCAATCGATCTGCCTGTTGTTCTCGCCCTTTATCGAGCAGGGCGCTGGTCTGGAGCGCTTCCTGCGCAGCTGTCATCCCGGCATGTTGGTCGCCATGCCTGATCTGCACCGCGCCATGCAGGGCCTGCACGGTCCGGAGCAGGTCCTGCAATGGATGACCGATGTCAGTGGTCTGCCTGTCAGGTTGATCGGCCGTCTTTATGCCATGCAACCGCTGGGTGGAAATGCCTTGCGAGCCATGGACGTCCCACTCGGCGCGACCAGCGCGGAAGACATGGATTCCGGTATCAGTGAGCGGTTGGCGGAACGTTGATATAAGCGATTATTCCCGCCGCGTTTTGTATTCAGGCGCATGAAGGTTGCGCGGGATCCGGTTTGGTTTTGCTCGGATTTCACAAGCGTGATCTGCACCTGAACCTGGCGCTTCAGGATAAACACGAGTGGGGCGGGACGCTCGAGAGGCAGGGAGATGCATTGCGATGGGTACCTCTGAAATGAACGTTGAAAACTGTCGGATAGATCCCGTCGCGCTGCGGTCAAACTGCCAGTAAACTGCGTTGTATTTCCTGAACCACTCTATTTCAGAGGTTTTGCATGACTATCAGTCCTTTTGCGGGCAAACCGGCACCGGCAGAATTGTTGGTCGATATCCCGCGACTGGTAACGGCTTACTACACCGGCCAACCGGATGCGTCGATTTCCACCCAGCGCGTGGCGTTTGGTACCTCCGGCCACCGCGGCAGCTCCTTCGATCTGAGTTTCAATGAATGGCACGTGCTGGCGATCAGCCAAGCGATCTGTCTGTACCGTGAAGCGCAAGGCATCACTGGCCCGCTGTTCGTCGGCATCGACACCCATGCGCTGTCGACTCCGGCCGGGGCAAGTGCGCTGGAAGTGCTGGCCGCCAACGGCGTGACCGTGATGATTGCCGAAGGTGACGAGTACACGCCGACACCGGCGATATCGCACGCGATCCTTTGCTACAACCGTGGTCGCACGTCGGGGCTGGCCGATGGCGTCGTCATCACGCCATCGCACAATCCGCCGCAAAGCGGTGGCTACAAATACAACCCTACCAACGGCGGCCCGGCCGACACCCACATCACCAAGTGGATCGAAGCCAAGGCCAACGAGTTGCTCGCCAACAAACTGGCTGGCGTTAAACGCATCAGCTACGAGCAGGCGCTCAAGGCCAGCACCACGCACCGTCACGACTACGTCAACACCTACGTCGCCGACCTGATCAATGTGATCGACTTCGATGCGATCCGTGACGCCAAACTGCGTCTGGGTGTCGATCCGCTGGGCGGAGCAGGGGTGCGCTACTGGTCGGCCATTGCCGAGCATTATCGTCTTGATCTGGACGTGGTGAACAAACAGGTCGACTCGACGTTCCGGTTCATGACCGTCGACTGGGACGGTCAGATCCGCATGGACCCATCGTCCAGTCATGCCATGCAAGGCTTGATCGGCCTCAAGGAACGTTTTGACGTCGCTTTCGCCTGCGACCCGGACCACGATCGCCACGGCATCGTCACCCCGTCGGGCGGTCTGCTGGCGCCGAACAATTACCTGGCGGTGGCTATCGATTACCTGTTCCAGAATCGTCCGCAATGGCGTGCTGATGCTGGCGTGGGTAAAACCGTGGTCAGCAGCGGTCTGATCGATCGCGTTGCCAAACGCCTGGGCCGTCGCCTGTACGAAGTGCCGGTCGGTTTCAAATGGTTCGCCGACGGTTTGTTCGACGGCTCGCTGGGCTTTGGCGGGGAGGAGAGCGCCGGCGCGTCGTTCCTGCGCAAGGACGGTGGCGTGTGGAGCACCGACAAGGACGGTCTGATCCCGGCCTTGCTGGCGGCTGAAATGACGGCTCGTACCGGTCGCGACCCAAGCCAGATCTATCGCGGCTTGACTGATGAACTGGGCGAGCCATTCTCGGTGCGCGTAGACGCCAAGGCCAACCCCGAGCAGAAAGCGCTACTGAGCAAACTGTCGCCGGATCAGGTCACTTCGACTGAACTGGCAGGCGAGAAGATTCAGAGCATTCTCAGCCATGCGCCAGGTAACGATCAGGCCATCGGCGGTTTGAAAGTGATGACCGAAAACGGTTGGTTCGCGGCGCGTCCGTCCGGCACCGAAGACATCTACAAGATCTACGCCGAAAGCTTCATTGGCGACGACCACCTCAAGCAACTGGTGGCCGAAGCGCAAACCCTGGTGGATGGCGCTATTTCCACCCAGTGATCTTCGTGGTGGTGAGCTTTTTCTGTGGTGAGGGAATGAATCCCCCTCGCCACAAAAAAAAGGGGCGACCATGATGGTCGCCCCTTTTTTTCGCCTGCAGTTCAGGCCGTCAAGCGAGATCCACCAGCACGATTTCGCTGTCTTCGAGCGCCGTCACGGTCAGCAGCGTTTCACGCTCAATCGCAACACCGTCTCGAGCTTGTGCGCGCAAGCCATTGACGTCAATCACGCCGGTGGCCGGAACCAGATACGCACGCCGGCCTTCATCCAGTCGATACTCCGCTGTTTCCCCTGCCTTGATATTCGCCGCCACCAAGCGTGCATCGGCGCGAATGCGCAGGCTCTGGTCATCGCCGTCCTTGCCGCTGGCCAATGTCACGAAGCCTTCGCGCTGGCCTTTGGGGAACGGTTTGGCACCCCATGATGGCGGCGCGCCGGTTTCGGTCGGCAGAATCCATATCTGGAAAATCCGCGTTTCCTTGTCTTCCAGGTTGTATTCGCTGTGCGCAATGCCTGTGCCCGCGCTCATGACTTGCACGTCGCCAGCCTCGGTGCGGCCCTTGTTGCCAAGGTTGTCCTGATGGGTAATCGCCCCTTCGCGCACGTAAGTGATGATTTCCATATCGCGGTGCGGGTGCTGCGGGAAGCCAGTACCTGCTGCGATCACGTCATCGTTCCACACCCGCAGGTTGCCCCAGTTCATACGTTGCGGGTCGTAGTACTCGGCGAACGAAAAGTGGTGGTGGGCATCCAACCAGCCGTGGTGAGCGACGCCCAGCGTGTTGAAAGGTCTGAGTTCAAGCATGATCGTCTCCTCAAAAGGTTCGTCATGGGGCGAAACGCCTGAGCCACGAAGCGAGACCGTCGGTTAATGACAGGCATCATCTATCAGTCAACAATCGATAAAAAGCGTAAAAAGTGCAGCATTCTGATCGAATTCACTGATGGGAATCCGGCTCGAAACAGTCTCATCCGACTTTCAGTTCATCGCCTAAACCAATGACCTGTAAGCATTTCGCTAGAACTCGTGGGCAAATACGGCGACCATAGCCGCACAGCCTTACACACTGGAGCCCCTCAGCGTGACGCAACACACTCCCGATCTTCCTCCCGAACTCCGTCCACTGGCCGAGATGCCCTGGTTCAAGCGTCTGGCCGCACGTTTCTTCGGTCATGGCCTGACACGCTTGCGCGCGCAGCATCGCGCGTCATGGCTGCACGGCCAGGCCGACGGTTTTCGCAGTGGCCACACCGCTGGCGTGGAGTACGGCTTCAAAGAGGGGAAACTCGAAGGACTGGAAGAAGGCCGGCAGGTCCTGCTGATTCGTGACAGCCGTAACACCGAGCATCGTCCGCCCAGCGTCGACAACCACCTGTTCGACGACTGGCGTCTGCCGCTGAGTGCCGAACTGAAGAAACGCATGAAGGCCGATGTAGCGCGCCTGCTGCCTGAACACGCCCAGCCAAGCAGCGCCCAATGGAAGATGATTTTCAGTGATACGCCTTCAACCTCGGTGATTGCCGGGGCCGGTGCTGGCAAGTCGACGACCCTGGTGCTGCGTATCCTGTTGCTCACGCACTACCTGGGGTTTGAGCTGGATTCGATGACGGTGGTGACGTTCACCCGCGAGTCACGCAAGGACTTCATCAACAAACTGATCGAGTTGTTCGCCCTGTGGGGGCAGGCACTGAGCCTGAAACAGGCGCGGGAACTGGTGCGAACCTTTCACTCGCGCATTCTGCCAATGGTCCGCAGCCTGCCGGGGTTCGAGCGCTTGCAGGCGTTCGAGAATCTCAGTGACCGGGTACAAGGTGCTGACGAGGAGGTCGACAGCAACTCGTTCGACCTGCGCATCAACGACGCCCAGCGGCGCCAGCTCAACGCCTGTTACCACCGTCTGTTTACTGAAGACGAACGTTTCCGTCAGTTGATTCAGCCGTTGGCCAAGGCCGGGTTGCAGCTCAAGGAGCTGGAACGCGATCACCCGGACGTGCAGAAGCGCGTGGCGGTGACCGAGTTGGCGGCCAAGCGCGATGAGGAGTTGTGCGATGCCATTGAAGATTTGTGGTTTCGCGCCGGTGCCTGGCCGATCAAGGGCATCGAACCCAGCCGGCAGACCTTCGAAATCAACGGCTCGACCTTCCATTGCCACGGCTACATTCCCAGCCTGAATGCCTGGGTGGTGCTCGGTTTCGACCCTCGGGAAAACCCGCAGATTTGCCGGCCCAACGCCAAGCTCAGCGTGCGCGCCGAGTGGGCGGTAAAGCGCACCCTGTTTCAAGCTTTCTGTCGTAAGCCATTGATTTGGCTTGATAGTTACGAAGCATCAAAACGGGTTTTGTCGACATTGGCCGGAGACGCGAGCGCGGGTCCCGGGTTCGATTACAAGGTCAAGGGTGAGCTGGTCTCAGCGCCGTTGCTGGATTGTTTTGTCGCGGCGGCCGGCTTCATCGAAAACCTCGGGCTGGATGTTCCTGACGCTGTCGGTCGCATGAGTTTTGCCAAGGACGATCCGGACCGGTTCTTCTTCGAGGCGCTGAGTCTGTTCTGGCGCGCACTGGAAGATCATCTGCTCGATCAGAAACCGCCGGTGATGACCTACAACCGGATGTTCGCGCTATTCAGCGAGCACTCCCCGGAGAACCTCAAACTCCTGGGTGATGAACTGTTACGGCCGATGTCGCACCTGATGATCGACGAGTTTCAGGACGTGTCGCCGCAGATCGTCTCGTGGATCCGTGCCAGCCTGGCGGAAATCCGCAGCCGTGGTCCGGCCATGCATGTCGGGCGCGGCGCGCAGCGCTCATCGTTGTTGTGCGTGGGGGACGACTGGCAGTCGATCTACGGCTGGCGCGGCAGTTCGCCGAGTTACTTCATGGAATTCAACAAGGAATTCCCGTCGCCGAGCACCACCCGGGTGATGCTCAGCGACAACTATCGCAGTCATCAGCACATCATCGATGCGGCTGAACACATCGTCCGCGCCGCTCCGGCGATCCCGGGGAAAAAAGCCAAGGCCAGCGGCGCCCCCAAGCCGCTGCAACCGGTCAACGTGCTTGATCGCGACGATCAAGCCATGGGGCAGCGCTTGGTCGAGCATTACAATCGCGGCGATTCAATCTTGATGCTTTATCGAAAAAGCAGCGATAAGTTATTGATAGAGCAGCATATTCAGCCTGTAGTTAATGTTGATTCCAGCTTGCCGTATGAAGCGCGACGCCTGAAACAGCTCACCTACCACAGTGCCAAGGGCCTGCAGGCGGATGCAGTTTTCCTGCTCGGTGATTGCCAGCACCTGACCAGTTCGCCCTATAAGAATCAGGTTTACCGCATGGCCGGACTGGGCAAGGCTGGCGACAGCGAGCCGTATGACACGGCGCAAAAGGACGAGATCCTGCGTTTGGCCTACGTCGGCATTACCCGCGCGGTCAGTCACTGTTATTGGTACGTTGAGCCGCAGGATGCCCAAGCCGTGAACATGCCAAGGGCGTCCGACCGGGTTGCCCAAGGCAAAGTGTTCTTTGCCGATCACCGCGCCAAGGTGAAAACCGCATAAAGACCAGGCATAAAAAAGCCCGCGATGATTCGCGGGCTTTTCGTTTTAAAACAAGAGGTTATGCGTAACTCTTAAGAGATTCCGAAGGAATAAAAGCCTCCAGTTCGTCCTCCACAGCTTCGATGATGCGCTCGACATCGGCAGCGTTCATCACCGTGGCGCAAGGAATACCGGCAATGGCGATCATGGTTTCTCCGCTGGCACGATCAAACAGACGGGCAATCATGCTGCCCGGTGCGTCCATCGTCGCTTCGAAGCCCATCGGGTGAAAGTGCCAGCGCATCAGCTGGCACGCGTTGGGGAACGTGACTTTACTGGAACCTTTATTCATGTGTTGCCCGCCTTCTTCATCGAGCGCTTCCATTTGCTCATGTTAGGTGGGAAGAACCTTCAATGGCTCAACCGGTCAGTGACATTAAAAGTAGCATCCAAAGGTGAATTTTCTGTGAGATTTTTCAGTTCATTTTGCGATTGCTGCGCATTTTTTGATGTAAGTCACGCCCGGATCAGCCATCGCCAAAAGGCCACTATGGCTTTAATGCTGCTCACTCAAGAAATTTCGCGTTCAATTGAAACCTGTGGCGAGGGAGCTTGCTCCCGCTGGACTGCGTAGCAGTCCCTCTTTTGGGGCCGCTTCGCGACGCAGCGGGAGCAAGCTCCCTCGCCACAGTCACAGTGTCGGGCTTGAGTGAACAGCATTACGCTATGGCTTAGCCGTTGATCGCTGCGCCGGACTTGGGCAAGCTCGATTCTTTTGTCCCGAGCGCCTTATGCACGCAGACGATGACGGCCCAGAACAGACCCCGGCCACGGCCGCCACGGTCATGCGCTATCACCTGAGCTGGAAACACCGCGATCTGGACAGCGTCATGGCGCTGTACCACCCGGAGGTCCAGTACAACGATTTCTTCCAGAACCGCGTCCTTGGTCTCGACGAATTGCGCGAGTACGTGCGCGTCAGCATGCCGCGAGAATCCGACGAAGCGCTGGAGCACTGCGACCGGATCCGGGTAGATGGCAACACGGCATTCATTCAGTACGAAGTGACGCTGCGCGGCGGCGACGGACTGGTGTCGTTCCGTTCCAGCGAAGCGATCACGGTCAAGGACGGCTTGATCTGGCGGGTGAACGAATATGCCTCGCTGGTTCGCGCACAATCTCATGGTGATGCCGTGCCCAGTCAGCGTCCGGCGGTCAGTCGCCTGGGGTTGTCGCCGCGTCAGTTGAGCTTCATGGCGCAAGACCTGCAGCAATACTTCGAACGGCAGCAGCCGTACCTCGATCCGGAGCTGGACCTGCAACGGGTGGCGAAGGAGTGCGGCTACAGCCGTAATCAGATTTCCTATTTGCTCAATCAGGTGTTGGGGCAGAGCTTCTATCGCTACGTCAACCAGGCGCGTCTGCAACATTTGCTCAAGTCGCTGGACCACGCCATGCCGCCGCTGCGTATCGACGAACTGGCGTTTGCCGCCGGGTTCAACTCGCTGTCGGCGTTCTACAGTTGTTTTCGCCAACACACCGGCCAGTCGCCCAAGGCTTATGCCAAACAAATTTCTTTGCGGGCACGCGCGCAAGACAGCCATTGAAGTCACGCACTAGGATCGACGCCATCGAAGGTTTTCAGTGGCGGAGTCTTGCATGCCGGCGTGGCGCACTATCAGTTTGTGGATGGATCAACTCGACGAGCCGCTGATCGCGCGGCCGACGCTCGAGCAGGATCTGGATGTCGACGTGGCAATCATCGGCGCCGGTTACACCGGTCTGTGGACCGCGTACTACCTGAAAAAACTCGCGCCGGGCCTCGACATCGCCATCGTCGAGGCGCAAACCGCCGGTTTTGGTGCGTCCGGACGCAACGGCGGCTGGCTGATGGGCAATCTGCTGGGCGAGGATCGTCTGCTCGCCGGTCTTTCGCCGCAACAGCGCCGCGCCTCGTTTGACTTGCTGCACAGCATCCCGGATGAAGTGGAAGTCGTCCTCGAACGTGAGGGCATCGACTGCGATTACCGCAAAGGCGGGGTGCTTTATTGCGCGGCGCGCTACCCGGAGCAGGAAGCCAGCCTGCGTGAATACCTCGCCAAATTGCATGCCCAAGGTCTGACCGACAACGATTACCGCTGGCTGAGCCCCGAGCAACTGGCGCAACAGATTCGCGTCGCCAAGCCTTATGGCGGAATCTATGCGCCGCACGTGGCGACCATCCACCCGGCGAAACTGGTGCGCGGTCTGGCGCGTACCGTGCAGAACATGGGGGTGAAGATCTACGAAAACAGCCCTGTCACCCACTGGCAGTCCGGCAGCTTGCGCACGGCCAAGGCCAGCGTGCGCAGTCGCTGGATCGTGCCGGCCGTCGAAGGCTATTCGGTCACGCTGCCGCCGCTGGGTCGCTATCAGTTGCCGGTGCAAAGCCTGATTGTCGCCACCGAGCCGTTGTCGGCAGCCACCTGGGATGAAATCGGCCTCAACCGTGGCCAGGCCTTCAGTGAGTTCAGCCGCCAGGTCACTTATGGTCAGCGCAGTGCCGACAACCGCCTGATCTTCGGCGCCCGTGGCGGCTATCAGTTCGCCGGCAAGCTGCGCCACAACTTCGACCTGACCCGCGATGAGGTCGAGCTACGCCGCTATCTGTTTGGCGAACTATTCCCGCAACTGAAAAACGTGCAGATCACCCACGCATGGGGCGGCAATCTCGGCATGTCCCGGCATTTCAAGCCGCACATGCTCTGCGACCGCGCCAACGGCATTGCGCTGTCCGGTGGTTACGGCGGGGAGGGTGTCGGTGCCAGCAACCTGGGCGGCCGGACCCTGGCCGATCTGATTCTGGAGCGCGATACCGAACTGGTGCACCAGCCGTGGGTGCTGCCGGACGGCGGGATTCATGCGTTGCGCGCCTGGGAGCCGGAGCCGTGCCGCTGGCTGGGCTACAACGCGATCATCAAAAGTTTCGTCCACGAAGACCAGACCCTGGCCAACCCGGCCACCGCACCGTGGCGGCGCAAGCTCGCCAGTCAGGTGGCGGGCTTCATGGAAGGTTTCATGCACTAACCGCCGTTTTCTTCAAAAGACAGGTCCCACCATGAGCATTACGCAGTTCAAGAACACTGCCACCCTGCCACTCGAGGAGTCGAATCCGGTGGCTGTGCCACTGGGTGAGCCGATCGCCATTGCCTCGACCACCAGCGTCGAGCGCGACGACGGCGTCGAAACCGGCGTCTGGGAATGCACCCCGGGGCGCTGGCGCCGGCAGATCACCGCTCAGGAGTTCTGCCATTTCATTTCCGGCCGTTGCACGTTCACCCCGGACAACGGCGGTGAAACCCTGCACATACAAGGTGGCGACGCACTGATGTTGCCTGCCAACACGCTCGGTATCTGGGATATCCAAGAGACTGTGCGCAAGACCTACGTGCTGATTTTCTGATTGTTTGATCCTTTGATTGCCTGCCAACAACAATAGTCTCTACAGGAATCGACCCCATGCTCCAGAAAGCCCTTACCCTGGCGCCGCTGCTGCTGGCCGCCTCGATCAGCCATGCCGCGGAAACGGTCAAGGTTTATAACTGGTCCGACTACATCGCGCCGGACACCACGAAAAACTTCCAGAAAGACACGGGCATCGGCGTCACCTATGACGTCTATGACAGCAACGAAACCCTGGACGGCAAGTTGATGACCGGCAAATCCGGTTACGACGTGGTGTTCCCGTCCAACCACTTCATGGCCCGGCAGATTCAGGGCGGGGCGCTGAAGAAACTCGACAAGAGCCAGTTGCCGAACTGGAAGAACCTCAACCCGGTGTTGCTCAAGGCTCTGCAGGTCAACGACCCCAACAACGAGCACGGCTTCCCGTACCTGTGGGGCAGCACCGGGATCGGCTACAACATTGCCAAGGTCAAAGCGGTGCTGGGCGACGACGCGCCGGTAGACTCCTGGGACCTGATCTTCAAGCCCGAGTACATGGAAAAGCTGCAGAAGTGCGGCGTCGCCATCCTCGATAACGGCCCGGAACTGCTGCCGGCGGCGCTCAACTACCTGGGCCTGCCGCACCACAGCCAGAACCCCGAGGACTACAAGAAAGCCGAAGCGCTGCTGATGAAAGTGCGTCCCTACATCAGCTATTTCCATTCCTCGAAATACACCAGCGACCTGGCCAATGGCGATATCTGCGTGGCGGTGGGCTTCTCCGGCGACATCCTGCAAGCGGAAAACCGCGCCAAGGAAGCGAAGAATGGCGTCGATATCGGTTACGCGATTCCCAAGGAAGGCGCAGCGATCTGGTTCGACATGGTGGCCATGCCCGCCGATGCGCCGGACGAGAAGGCCGGATACGCGTTCATGAACTACCTGCTGCGCCCGGACGTAATGGCCGGCATCAGCAACTACGTGCACTACGCCAATGGCAACGAACAGGCTGATGGCCTGATCGACCCGGCGATCAAGAGCGACACCAAGGTCTATCCGAGCCCGGAAATGATGGGCAAGCTGTTTGCGCTGGAGGCGATGCCGCTGAATATCGACCGGATTCGTACGCGGGTGTGGAACAAGATCCGCACCGGTAGCTGATCATTTTCAGTCCATGAAAAAACCTGTGGGAGCGCGAGCCTGCTCGCGAAGCATTCCGTCATTCGACGCAGTATTGTCTGACGGACGCCTTCGCGAGCAGGCTCGCTCTCACATGAGTATTGCAGTGATCCGAACGGTATTTATCAAATTGATATCAATACACTGGCATCGCACTAATAGAGTGCAGAAAAGTGAGACGTATCTATCAAAATGCAACTTACCGATATTTAATATTTAAATAGAAAATCGTCAGAAAATTGGACGGTGCGCGCCGCGCTAAAACAATCTTTCGACCCCGCAGGCTTTGTTTACGGCAGTTTTACGGAGCAGTGCAATTTGATCTCAAAAAAACGCTAGACGACAGATTTCAAATTGTGTCAGGTTTCTTACGCCTTCATTGGGCGAGTGATAGGACGATCTCGCCAGGGATTGTCGCTATCTGACAAAAACTGTTCCATTGCTAAACAAGGAAGTGTGTTTATGTCGAAAGTAAAAGCTAACGCTATTGATATCACCGCAGACACATTCGTGCCTGTCGGCGCCGTGCAGTCTCTGGCTGCAACCAGCTCCGCCTGGAACCAGATCAATAGCTTCAGCCATCAGTACGATCGTGGCGGCAACCTCACGGTCAATGGCAAACCCTCCTACTCGGTGGATCAAGCCGCTACCCAACTGCTGCGAGACGGTGCCTCCTGGCACGACCTCGACAACAGCGGCAAGATCGAACTGACTTACACCTTTCTGACCGCCAAAACCGCTAACTTCAGCGGTCTGGGCGTCACCGGTTTCAGTCAGTTCAGCGCCCTGCAGAAAGCTCAGGCCGTGCTCGCCATGCAATCCTGGGCGGATGTCGCCAACGTGACGTTCACCGAGTCGGCCCGTGGTGGCGATGGTCACATGACCTTCGGTAACTACAGCGGCGGCCAGGAAGGCGCGGCGGCGTTTGCGTTCCTGCCAGGCACCGAGCCGGGCTACGACGGTCAGTCCTGGTACCTGACCGGCAGTGGCTATGACGTCAACAAAACTCCGGGCCTGAGCAATTACGGGCGTCAAACCCTGACGCACGAAATCGGTCACACCCTGGGCCTGTCTCACCCTGGCGACTACAACGCCGGCGAAGGCAACCCGACTTACAAGGATGCTTCCTACGGGCAAGACACCCGCGGTTACAGCCTTATGAGTTACTGGAGCGAAAGCAACACCAACCAGAACTTCAGCAAGGGCGGCGTGGAAGCCTATGCTTCCGGCCCGCTGATGGATGACATTGCGGCGATCCAGAAGCTCTACGGCGCCAACATGAACACCCGTACCGGTGACACCACCTACGGCTTCAACTCCAACGCCGGTCGCGACTTCCTCAGCGCCTCGTCGTCGAGCGACAAGCTGGTGTTCTCGGTGTGGGATGCGGGCGGCAAGGACACCTTCGATTTCTCGGGTTTCACCCAGAACCAGAAGATCAACCTCAATGAAGCCTCGTTCTCCGACGTTGGTGGCCTGATCGGTAACGTGTCCATCGCCAAGGGCGTCACCATCGAAAACGCCATCGGCGGTTCGGGCAATGACCTGCTGATCGGCAACAGTGTGTCCAACGAGCTGAAAGGTGGTGCCGGCAACGACATCATCTACGGCGCCGGTGGTGCGGACAAACTGTGGGGCGGCTCAGGTTCGGACACGTTCGTGTTCGCGTCCAGTTCCGACTCCAAGCCGGGTGCAATCGATCAGATCCTCGATTTCGTCAGCGGTCTGGACAAAATCGACCTGAGTGCCATCACCAAAGGTGCAGGCCTGCACTTTGTCAGCAGCTTCACCGGTGCAGCCGGTGACGCGGTCCTGACCTCGTCGGGCGGCAATAGCCTGTTGTCGGTGGACTTCTCCGGGCACGGCGTGGCGGACTTCCAGGTCAGCACCGTGGGCCAGGCAGCGACCAGCGACATCGTGGCGTGATGTGAAAACGAAAGCGGCGCGTGATGCGCCGCTTTCTTTGCTTGCATCGTGTCGACTGCTGGGCAAGGCTAAGCGCCGGAGCGAATTTTCTCATGATCTATAAAGCTTTTACCTACAAGGCTGTGGCGTGGCTTTCGGCAGCGTTCATCATGATTTCTGGAGAAACAACCATGGCAAGCAGCCTCAGACTCGAAGATCCATCCGTTTTTGCCGGACAATGGCAAGCCATTCTGAGCACAACGGACGACGCTCCGCAGGCGCAGGCGCAGGCGCTGCAAGACAAGCCCTCGAACACCTGCCTGATCGACCTTGAGCCCAACCAGACGCTGGGCAAAGGTGCCGAATGCCTGGGGGCTTGGCTGGAACAGGCGCCAATCGGCTGGTTTCCCGACCCGGACGGACTGTCGATTACCGGAAAGGAAGGTTCAAGAATCCAGTTCTTCAGCCGACAACGTGATGGGCTTTATCTGGGCACTTTGAAGTCGGGCCTGGTGATTACGCTCAAACGTCATGTGCCACAGCCGTGAAGTTCAGAAATGACTGACAGCTGAATATAAGGTGCGACGTTGCAGTTATAAGCATCACGCCCATACAACGATTATCCGGTTGAATAACGGAAGTTGTGATTGAAGTGTCAGTGAGAAGTTGCAAAAGATCGTCCGGCCCGTGTACGGACAATTAATAGACGCGTCTCGCCAAAGAGTGGCGGGGAAAACATTTCAGGAATAATCAATGAAGATGGCGAAGGCCCCAGCCACCGCTCCCTTATTCAAGGCTTTGGGTGACTATAAGAGCATTCTGATCAGCGTCGGGTGCTTTACCGCTCTGATTAACGTGCTGATGCTGGTGCCCTCCATTTATATGCTGCAGGTCTACGACCGCGTGCTGTCTTCGCAGAACGAAACGACGTTGGCGATGCTGTCGTTGATGGTTGTCGGATTCTTTGCATTCATTGGCATGCTGGAGGTGATCCGCAGCTTCATCGTGATTCGCATCGGCAGCCAATTGGAGCGCCGCTTCAACCTGCGCGTGTATCAAGCGGCGTTCGAGCGCAACCTGTTCAAGGGCGAGGGCAACGCCGGGCAATCGCTGGGCGACCTGACGCACATTCGCCAGTTTGTCACCGGGCCGGCCCTGTTCGCGTTTTTCGATGCGCCGTGGTTTCCGGTCTACCTGTTTGTCATCTACCTGTTCAACGTCTGGCTGGGCGTGCTCGCCACGGCAGGCGCGCTGCTGCTGATTGCGCTGGCGTGTCTCAACGAATACATGACCAAGAAGCCGCTGGGCGAAGCCGCCGGTTTCTCGCAGAAGTCCAGCCAACTGGCGACCAGCCACCTGCACAACGCCGAAACCATTCAAGCGATGGGCATGCTCGGTGCGCTGCGCAAGCGCTGGTTTGGCGTGCACTCGCGGTTCCTCGGCCTGCAGAATCAGGCCAGCGACACCGGTGCGGTCATCAGCTCGATCAGTAAAACCTTGCGCCTGTGCCTGCAATCGCTGGTGCTCGGCCTCGGTGCCTTGCTGGTGATCAAAGGCGACATGACCGCCGGCATGATGATTGCCGGCTCGATTCTGATGGGCCGCGTGCTCAGCCCGATCGACCAATTGATCGCCGTGTGGAAACAGTGGAGCGGGGCGAAACTTGCCTACAGGCGTCTGGATTCCTTGCTGCAGGCGTTCCCGCCAAGTGATGACGCCATGGCGCTGCCGGCGCCGAAAGGCCAGATCACCTTCGAGCAAGTCAGTGCCGGCCCTCCGGGTCAGCGTGCGGCGACCTTGCAGATGATCAACTTCAATCTGGGCGCGGGCGAAGTGCTGGGTGTGCTCGGTGCCTCCGGTTCCGGCAAGTCGACCCTGGCCCGAGTGCTGGTCGGCGTGTGGCCGACCCTGGGGGGCACGGTGCGCCTGGACGGTGCCGACATCCATCGCTGGAACCGCGACGAACTCGGCCCGTACATTGGCTATCTGCCACAAGACATCGAACTGTTCAGCGGCAGCATCGCCGAGAACATTGCCCGCTTCAGCGAGGCCAGCCCCGAGAAAGTCGTGGCCGCCGCGCAACAGGCCGGCGTGCACGAAATGATCCTGCGCCTGCCGCAAGGCTACGACACGCAACTGGGTGAGGACGGCAGCGGCTTGTCCGGCGGTCAGAAGCAGCGCGTGGCTCTGGCCCGGGCTATGTATGGCGACCCGAGCCTGGTAGTGCTCGACGAGCCTAACTCCAACCTCGACACCGTCGGTGAAGCGGCACTCGCCAGCGCCATCGCCCAGCTCAAGGCCAAAGGCACCACCGTGGTGCTGGTGACACACCGCTCTTCGGTGTTGGCCCAGGCTGACAAGTTGCTGGTGCTCAATGACGGTCGCCTGCAGGCGTTCGGCGCCAGTCAGGAAGTCCTCAAGGCGCTGTCCGGCGCCCAGGAACAACAACGGGAAAAGTCTGCGCAGGCACCGGGCGGGCTCAGCATGAGCCGGCAGTACCAGCCCACGACAAGGAATTCGGGTGTATGAGCAGCGCCAGCATGAACACTGAAAACGAAGCGAGCATGGAACACGCGTACATCACCGAGCGCCCAGAGCGCGATGCGAAATTTTTCGCGCGCATGGGCTGGATTCTGGCCATCGTCGGCGCCGGCAGTTTCTTCACTTGGGCCGCACTGGCGCCGCTGGACCAAGGCATCCCGGTGCAGGGCACCGTGGTGGTCTCGGGCAAGCGCAAGGCCGTGCAATCGATGAGCAGCGGCGTGGTCAGCCGGATCCTGGTGCGCGAAGGCGAGATCGTCAAGCAGGGGCAACCGCTGTTCCGCCTCGATCAGACCCAGGTCGCCGCCGACGTGCAATCGTTGCAGGCGCAATACCGCATGGCCTGGGCCAGCCTTGCGCGCTGGCAGGCCGAGCGCGACAACCTCAAACAGATCACCTTTCCTGCGGAGCTGAGCAACGATCCGGATCCGCGCCTGGCTCTGGTCCTCGAAGGCCAGCGCCAACTGTTCAGCAGCCGCCGCGAAGCGTTCTACCGTGAGCAGGCCGGGTTGCGTGCGAGCATCGAAGGCGCCACGGCGCAACTGGCCGGCATGCGTCGCGCGCGCACCGACCTCAATGCCCAGGCTGACTCCCTGCAACAACAGTTGAGCAACCTGCAGCCGCTGGCGGACAACGGCTACATCCCGCGCAATCGCTTGATGGAATACCAGCGACAGCTGTCGCAAGTGCAGCAGCAACTGGCTGAGAACACCGGTGAAAGCGGCCGCGTGGAGCAGGGCATCCTCGAATCGCGCCTGAAGCTGCAACAGCATGGCGAGGAATACCAGAAGGAAGTGCGCACGCAACTGGCGGACGCGCAGCTCAAGAGTGTGACCCTCTCCGAGCAGTTGACCTCGGCCGGTTTCGACCTGCAGCACAGCGAAATCGTTGCCACCGCCGACGGCGTCGCGGTCAACCTCGGCGTGCACACCGAAGGCGCGGTGGTGCGTCAGGGCGAGACCCTGCTGGAGATCGTCCCGCAAGGCACCACGCTGGAAGTGGAAGGGCACTTGCCGATCAATTTGATCGACAAGGTCGGTACGCACCTGCCGGTGGACATCCTCTTCACCGCATTCAACCAGAGCAAGACCCCGCGTGTGCCGGGTGAGGTCAGCCTGATTTCCGCCGACCAGATGGTCGACGAGAAAACCGGCGTGCCGTACTACGTGCTGCGCAGCAGCGTCAGTGATCAGGCGATGGAGAAACTCCACGGTCTGGTGATCAAGCCCGGTATGCCGGCGGAAATGTTCGTGCGCACCGGCGAACGTTCACTGCTCAATTACCTGTTCAAACCATTGCTCGATCGGGCTGGCTCTGCGTTGACTGAAGAATAAGGATGTTCGGCTGTATGAATAAGCTTTCGATGTTGGGAGCAGCGTTCGCGCTGCTCGCAGGAAACAGCGCGCTGGCGGCCATGGGGCCATTCGAAGTCTACGAACAGGCATTGCGCAACGACCCGGTATTCCTCGGCGCGATCAAAGAGCGCGACGCCGGCCTGGAAAACCGCGCCATCGGCCGCGCCGGACTGCTGCCGAAACTGGGGTACAACTACAACCGCGGTCACAACACCTCGAAGGCCACGCAACTGACCAATCGCGGCAACGTGACCGAAGACCGCAACTACAACAGTTACGGTTCGACCCTGACCTTGCAGCAACCGCTGCTCGACTACGAAGCCTATGCCGCCTATCGCAAGGGCGTGGCGCAGTCGTTGTTCGCCGACGAGGCGTTTCGCGGCAAGAGCCAGGAGTTGTTGGTGCGGGTGCTGGACAACTACACCAAGGCCTTGTTTGCCCAGGATCAGATCGACATCGCCCAGGCCAAGAAAAAGGCCTACGAGCAGCAGTTCCAGCAGAACGAGCACATGTTCAAGCAGGGCGAGGGCACGCGGACCGACATCCTCGAGGCCGAGTCGCGCTATGAGCTGGCGACCGCCGAGGAGATCGAGGCGCGCAACGAGCAGGACGCCGCACTGCGTGAACTGGGAGCGCTGGTTGGCGTGCCGACGGTGGACATCAGTGAGCTGGCGCCGCTGGATCAGAACTTCCAGACCTTCGCGCTGATGCCAGCCAACTACGACACCTGGCACGAGCTGGCGATCAGCAACAACCCGAACCTGGCTTCGCAGCGACAGGCAGTGGAAGTGGCGCGTTACGAAGTGGAGCGCAACCGCGCCGGGCACCTGCCGAAAGTCAGCGCCTATGCCTCGCTGCGCCAGACGGAATCGGACAGCGGCAACACCTATAACCAGCGCTACGACACCAACACCATCGGTTTTGAAGTCAATGTTCCGCTGTATGCCGGTGGCGGGGTTTCGGCCTCGACCCGTCAGGCCAGCCGCACCATGGAACAGGCCGAATACGAACTCGACGGCAAGACCCGCGAAACCCTGATCGAGCTGCGTCGCCAGTTCAGCGCCTGCCTGTCGGGCGTCAACAAGCTGCGCGCGTACCAGAAGGCCCTGGCCTCGGCTGAAGCGCTGGTGGTCTCGACCAAGCAAAGCATCCTCGGCGGCGAGCGGACCAACCTGGATGCGTTGAACGCCGAACAACAACTGTTTACCACCCGCCGCGATCTGGCCCAGGCGCGCTACGACTACCTGATGGCCTGGACCAAGCTGCATTACTACGCCGGGACGCTCAACGAACAGGACCTGGCGCGGGTGGATGAGGCCTTCGGACAAGGCCCGAAAAGCAACCCGCGTTAATGCTTGGCACCGAACTTGTGGCGAGGGAGCTTGCTCCCGCTTGAGTGCGCAGCGCTCACTAGATTTTGGGCCGCTGCGCAGCCAGCGGGAGCAAGCTCCCTCGCCACAAATGGAGATTCGCTCGATATTTCAAGAAATGCTCGCCCGGTGAAACGGGTAATAAAAAACATAAGAAAAGTGAGTGGTGAACATGGACGTACGCATCAAGCCGGCAGCGGTCGGCACTCTGTTGCTCGCAGTATCCATCGCGCAAGCCAATGCGCAATACCTCGAATCCGGCCAGCCCGGCGATCCGGCCAGTTGGCGCAGCGCCGAATTCCAGCGCGACTGGGGCCTTGCGCGGATGCAGGCAGATCAAGCCTACGCCGCCGGCATCACCGGCAAAGGTGTGAAGATCGGCGCGCTCGATTCCGGTTTCGATGCCGCCCACCCCGAGTTCGCCACTGACCGCTATCACCCGGTGCTGGCGTCTGGCAGTTACGTCGACGGATCGCTGTTCAGCGTCAATGGCACCCTCAACCCCAACAACGACTCCCACGGCACCCACGTGGTCGGCACCATGGGCGCGAGCCGTGACGGCACCGGCATGCACGGCGTGGCGTACAACGCGCAGATCTACGTCGGCAACACCAACAACAACGACAGCTTCCTGTTCGGCCCCAAGCCCGATCCGCGTTATTTCAAAGCGGCGTACGACGCCCTGGCCGCTGCCGGCGTGCGCGCGATCAACAACAGCTGGGGCAGCCAGCCGCCGGATGTCAGCTATCGCACCCTGGCCGATCTGCACGCCGCGTACGCCCAGCACTGGAACCAGGGCACTTGGCTCGATGCGGCAGCGGACGTCTCGCGCCGTGGCGTGATCAACGTGTTCAGCGCCGGCAACAGCGGCTACCCGAACGCCAGCGTACGCTCGGCGCTGCCGTACTTTCAGCCGGATCTCGAAGGCCACTGGCTGGCGGTGTCCGGGCTGGATCAAAGCAATCAGCAGAAGTACAACCAGTGCGGCATCGCCAAATACTGGTGCATCACCACGCCGGGGGCGAAGATCGACAGCACCATTCCGGGTGGCGGGTATGCAATCAAGTCCGGCACCTCGATGGCCGCGCCGCATGCTACCGGGGCACTGGCGCTGGTGATGGAACGCTATCCGTACATGAACAATCAGCAGGCGCTCGAAGTGCTGCTGACCACCGCCACGCAACTCGACGGCTCGGTCACCGATGCTCCGAGCGAGCGAGTCGGCTGGGGCGTGGCCAACCTGAACCGGGCGCTGCACGGGCCGGGGCAATTGCTGGGGGCGTTCGATGCCAATCTGGGCGCCGGGCAAAGCGATGTCTGGAGCAATGACATCTCCGACAAGGCGCTGCTCCAGCGGCAGGGCGAAGACCTCGCCGAACACAACGCCTGGCAGCAAACCCTGCGGGACAAGGGCTGGCAGAACGGCATTCCGGCCGGCGCCAGTCAGCAGGACCAGACCGACTACGCGGTGGGCATGGCCCGTGATGCCGCAGCGGCGACCCGGGTCTATCAGGGCAGCCTGATCAAGTCCGGAGCAGGGCGCTTGCTGCTCACCGGCGACAACACCTTCCGTGGCCCGACCACGGTCAATGGCGGCTTGCTCAGCGTCAACGGTTCGCTGGCCTCGGCAGTGACGGTCAACGACAGCGGCACCCTGGGCGGTTCCGGGCGGATCGCTTCGCTGATCGCCAACAGTGGCGGCCGCGTGGCGCCGGGCAACTCGATCGGCACCTTGAATGTGGCCGGCGACGTGGCCTTCGCACCGGGCTCGACCTACGCGGTCGAGCTGTCGCCGATCAGCAGCGACCGCATCGTTGCCGGCGGCACCGCGCGCATCAGTGGCGCCACCGTCAGCCTGTCGCTGGAAAATAGCCCGACCTTGCTCAGCACCACCGAAACCCGCAGCCTGCTCGGTCACTCGTACGACATTCTGCAAGCGGCCGGTGGCATTCAGGGCCGGTTCGGCGCGGTGCTGCCGGACTACCTGTTCATCGGCGGCAACCTCGACTATGCGGCCAACGCCATTGAGCTCGACATCCAGCGCAACGCAACCGCGTTCGCCAGCGTCGGACAAACGCCGAACCAGCGTGCGGTTGCGGCGGCTGTCGAAGGGTTGGGCGCCGGTAATTCGGTGTACGAAAGCCTGCTGCTCTCACCCTCGGCGGCGTCGGCGCAACAGGCGTTTCAGCAACTGAGCGGGGAGGTCTACCCGGCGCTCGGTTCGATGCTGATCAATGACAGCCGCCAGTTGCGCGACGCGGTCGGTGAGCGTCTGCACGATGCCAGCGCCACACAAAGCAACGGCTGGATCAAAGCGCTCGGCGCCTGGGGTTCGACCGACTCCGGTTCTGACACGTCGCGCTACAGCACCTCGATCGGCGGTTTACTGGCCGGTGTTGATGGTGCGCTGGACGAGCAGACGCGCATCGGTCTGGTCACCGGTTACAGCGACAGCTCGCTGAACATGGGCTCGGACACGCATTCGTCAGCCAAGGTCGACAGCTACCACCTCGGCGCCTATGCCGGTCACGACATCGGCGCCTGGCGCCTGAGCACCGGCGCGGCCTACAGCTGGCATCGCGCCGACGTCAAACGCGATCTGCAATACGGCGAGGTCAGCGCCAAACAGAAAACCAAGGTCGACGCGGCCACCACGCAGGTCTTCGGTGAAGCGGCTTACCGGCTGAACCTGCAACCGCTGGCCCTGGAGCCGTTCGCCAACCTCGCTTACGTGCATCTGGATACTGAAGGCTTCACCGAAAAGGGCGACGCGGCGGCGCTGAAAAGCACCGGCGACCAGCGTGATGCGGTGCTCAGCACCCTCGGTGTGCGGGCGGTCAAGCGCTTCAACCTGTCGAATCAGCAGGCGCTGGACCTGAGCGGGCATCTCGGCTGGCAGCACAGCCTCAGCGATATTGACGCCGAACAACACCTGCGTTTTGCCAGCGGCAGCACAGCGTACTCGGTCGAGAGTTCGGCGCTGGTGCGCGACGCCGCGCTGGTCGGCGTGCAAGCCAGCCTGGCGTTGAGCAAGGACGTGCGGGTCAACCTGGATTACAACGGGCAACTGGCCAACCGCGAGAAGAGCCATGGCGTGGGACTTAGCCTGAACTGGCAGTTCTGACGGAGGGTGTACGCGCCCCCTGTAGGAGCTGCCGCAGGCTGCGATCTTTTAAAAGCCAGATCAAAAGATCGCAGCCTGCGGCAGCTCCTACAGATTCAGTCAACACATACCTGTGGCGAGGGAGCTTGCTCCCGCTCGGCTGCGTAGCAGTCGCAAATCCGACAAACCGGGTTCGACTGGAAAAATGCAGGGGGCCGCTCCGCGCCCCAGCGGGAGCAAGCTCCCTCGCCACAAAAAGCAGCAATCATGAATTTGAAGTAAACGGATTTTTCGCAACAACACTAAGGAAGGTCGCTGGATGAATAAGAATAATACCCCCGCGCAAACGGGTGCTCGTTTCGCCATGAAAACCCTTAATGGCGCCGTGCTCTGCGCGTTGGCCACCTGGGGCACCGCGCACGCGGCGCCTTACGTGGAAAACGGTCGCGCGGGCGATCCCGCCAGCTGGCGCAGCGCCGAGTTCCAGGCGGAATGGGGCCTGGGGGCAATCGGTGCCGATTACGCTTACGCCGCCGGCTACACCGGTAAAGGCGTCAAACTAGGGATCTTCGACCAGCCGGTGTACGCCGCGCACCCGGAGTTCTCCGGCAGCAATAAAGTCGTGACCCTGGTCACCAGCGGGATCCGCGAGTACACCGACCCGTACATCCCGGTCAAAGCCGGCGATGCGTTCCTCTATGACGGTTCGCCCTCGGTCGGTTCCGACGGCAAACTCGGTGCCCACGGCACCCACGTCGGCGGTATCGCCGCCGGCAGCCGTGATGGCGGGCCGATGCATGGCGTGGCGTTCGGGGCGCAGATCATCAGTGCCGACAACGGCGACCCGGGTCCGGAGGACGGCATCGTCCGTGGCAACGACGGCGCGGTGTACAAGGCCGGTTGGGATGCGCTGATCGCCAGTGGGGCGCGGATCATCAACAACAGCTGGGGCATCGGTATCACCGACCGTTTCGACCTCGGTGGCCGCAACCCGGCGTATCCGCACTTCACCGTCAATGACGCGCAATTGCAGTTCAACGAGATTCGCACGCTGCTCGGCACCAAGCCCGGCGGAGCCTACGACGGTGCGATTGCCGCCGCCCGCAGCGGCATCGTGACGATTTTCGCCGCCGGTAACGATTACAACCTGAACAACCCGGACGCCATCGCCGGCCTCGGTTATTTCGTGCCGGACATCGCGCCGAACTGGATCACCGTCGCCGCGTTGCAGAAGAACCCGGACCAGGCCAGCGCCAACCCGTACATCATGAGTACGTTCTCCTCGCGCTGCGGTTATACCGCGAGTTTCTGCGTCTCGGCTCCGGGCACGCAGATCTACAGCTCGATCATCAGCGGCACCAACGCCGACAACCTGACCACCGGCTACAAAAACTACAACGGCACCTCCATGGCCGCGCCGCATGTGGCCGGCTCCATGGCGGTGCTGATGGAGCGCTTCCCGTACATGAGCGGCGATCAGGTCGCCACGGTGTTGCGTACGACCGCCACCGACCTCGGCGCACCGGGCATCGACGCGTTGTACGGCTGGGGCATGATCAACCTGCGCAAGGGGATCGACGGCCCGGCGATGTTCGTGACCGAGAAGGACATCCCCGAAGAATTCCGTATCCAGGGCGCCTACGGTTCGGGGCAGTTTGTCGCCGATCTGCCGGGCATCGGCGCGGTCATCGACAAGGGCAAACCGACCGAGCGCGTGTGCAACGACATCACCTGCGGCCTCGACACCTGGCGCAACGACATTTCCGGCCACGGCGGCCTGACCAAGCAGGGCATCGGCACCCTGGTCATGACCGGCAACAACACCTACAGCGGCCCGACCCTGGTCAATCAGGGGCGTCTGGCTATCAACGGCTCGCTGGCGTCGGCGGTCACGGTCAACGACAGCGGCATCCTCGGTGGTAACGGCCGCATCGGCGCGCTGACCGCGAAAAGCGGCGGTACCGTGGCGCCGGGCAACTCCATCGGCACGCTGAACGTGGCCGGGGACGTGACCTTCGAGCGCGGTTCGACCTATGCGGTGGAAGTGTCGCCGACCAGCAGCGACAAGATCGTTGCCGGGGGCCAGGCGCTGATTGATGGCGCCACGGTCAGCCTGTCGCTGGAAAACAGCCCGACGTTGCTCACCACAACGGAAGTGAAAAGCCTGCTCGGCACTCAGTTCAACATCCTGCAAGCGGCCGGGGGCATTCAAGGCCAGTTCGGCCAAGTGCTGCCGAACTACGCGTTCCTCGGCGGCACCCTGGCGTACTCGGCGAACGGCGTGCAACTGGACGTGGGGCGCAATGGTGCGTCGTTCGCCAGTGTCGGCCTGACGCCGAACCAACGTGCAGTCGGTGCGGCTGCCGAGCGTCTGGGCGCGGGCAATGCACTGTTCGAAACCCTGCTGCTGTCGCCGAACGCGGCTTCTGCGCAACAGGCGTTCCAGCAACTGTCCGGGGAAATCCATCCGGCCATCGGCACTCTGCTGATCAACGACAGCCGCTATCTGCGTGAAGCGGTGGGCGAGCGTCTGCGCGAGCGCGATCTGTTCAATGCCGACGCACCGACTGACGATCGCAGCAACGCCTGGGTCAAGGTCCTCGGTTCGTGGGGCAAGAGCGATGGCGGGCATGACAATGCCGACTCCAACAGCTCCATCGGCGGCCTGCTGGCCGGGGTCGACGGCTTGATTGCTGAAGATACCCGTCTGGGTTTCGTTACTGGCTATAGCGACAGTTCGTTGAACATGGGCGGCGGCACGCATTCGTCGGCCTCGGTCGACAGCTACCACTTGGGTGCGTATCTGGGGCATCAGGTCGATGCACTGCGCCTGAGCGCTGGTGCGGCTTACACCTGGCATCGCGTGGATGTGAAACGTGATCTGCAGTTCGCGGGTGTCAGTGGTAAAGAGAAAACCAAGCACGATGCCGCAACGACTCAAGTGTTCACCGAAGCCGCATACGATCTGCGGCTGCAACCGATGAATCTGGAGCCGTTCGCCAATCTGTCGTACGTGCACCTGAACACTGATAGCTTCACTGAGAAGGGTGACGCCGCGGCGCTCAAGGGCGGTGAAGACAACCGCGATGTGGTGCTGTCGACCCTTGGCGTGCGCGCCAAGCGCACCTTCGCGCTGTCGGAGCAACATCAGCTGGAACTGGGCGCGACCTTGGGCTGGCAGCACAATCTGAGCAGCGTCGATGCTGACAGCCATCTGGCGTTCGCCAATGGCAACAGCGCCTTCACTGTGCAGAGTGTGTCGATGGATCGTGATGCGGCAGTGGTCGGCGTGCGTGCCGGGCTGGCGCTCAATCGCGATGTCCGGGTCAACCTGGACTACAACGGGCTGATCGGTAACAACGAGAAGGACCACGGCGTGGGTCTGACCCTCGACTGGCAGTTCTAACGGGCTACCGGCGGTTCCTTGGGGGCCGCCGGTTTTGCAGGAAGAGAGAGCACAACATGGGATTGTTCGATTATAAAAATGCCGATGGCAAAGCCTTGTACAGCGATGCCATCGCACTGACGCTGTATGCCTATACCCCGACCGGTCAGCCGTTGCCGGCCACCGCCTGGAAGCCGCTTACGGCGACCGCGCTGGGCTATCAGGGCAAGGTCGGGGCACAAGGCACGTTCTTCGGCGAGAAGGACGGCTTCACCAGCGCCGAGGCTGAAGTGCTCGGCAAATACGACGCAGCCGGCAAATTGATCGGCATCGGCGTGGCCTTTCGTGGCACCGGCGGGCTGGGTTACAGCGACACCTTCGGCGACATGAAAAACAATCTGCTGGCCGCCATCGGGCCGTCGGATTACGCGAGCAACTACGCAAAGAACGCCTTCGACAACCTGCTCAAGGCTGTCGCCGCGTTCGCCATTGCTCATGGCATTGCGGCCAAGGACGTGCTGTTCAGCGGCCACAGCCTCGGTGGTCTCGGGGTCAACAGCGTGGCCGAGTTGAGTGGCAGCAATTGGGGCGGGTTCTTCAAGGACGCCAACTACATCGCGTTTGCCTCGCCCACTCAGAGCAGCACTGGCAACAACGTGCTGAACATCGGTTACGAAAACGATCCAGTGTTTCGTGCACTGGACGGCACCACCTTCAGTAGCGGCTCGCTGGGCAAGCACGACGGGCCGCATGAGTCGACCACCGACAACATCGTCAACTTCACCGACAACTATGCGTCCACGGCGCAGAACCTGGTGCCGTTCAGCATCGTCAATCCGCTGAACTGGTCAGCCCATAGCTCGCTTGGCTACGCCGATGGCTTGAACCGGGTGATCAATTCGACGTTCTACAACCTGACGCACAAAGACTCGACGATCATCGTCTCCAATCTTGAAGAGTCTTCCCGGGGCAAGACCTGGGTCGAGGACCTGGGGCGCAGCGGCGAGCCACACACCGGCAGCACCTTCATCATCGGCACCCAGAGCAGCGACTGGCTCAAGGGCGGGGCGGGCAACGACTTCCTCGAAGGGCTGGGCGGCGATGACCGTTTCCGCGATGACGGCGGCTTCAACATCCTCCTCGGCGGTCAGGGTCACAACACCTTCGAGCTGCAGAAGCCGCTGCAGAACTTCAGCTTCGCCAACGACGGTGACGGCACACTGTACGTGCGCGACGCCTACGGCGGCATCAGCATGACCCGCGACATCGGCGCGCTGGTGAGCAAGGAGTCGGGTTCGTGGTGGGGCAGCAAGGAGATCACCTGGGGCGTTACGGCCAAGGGGCTGACCAATGGCAGCGAACTGACCCAGTACACCCATTCGCTCAACGGCGATGCGTACGGCAATGCACTGCACGCCACCGCTGACGGTGACTGGCTATTCGGTCTGGGCGGCGATGACAGGCTGATCAGCGACAAGGGCCACGTGACCTTCGTCGGTGGCGCCGGCAACGACGTGATGACGGCGGTGGGTGGCAACAACACCTTCCTGTTCAGCGGCGCGTTCGGTTTCGACGCGATCAATGGCTACCAGGGCAGCGACAAACTGGTGTTCATGGGCGTCGAAGGCGCGGGGCAGGGCTACGACTACAAACAGCATACGGCGCAGACCGGTAGCGATACCGTGCTGAAGATTGGCGATTTTGCCGTGACCCTGATCGGGGTAGGAGTGGCTAACCTGTCGGACTCGTCTTTCGTGTTCGCCTGAACAACGATTCCCCCTGCAGGAGCTGCCGCAGACTGCGATCTGTTGATTCTGTTTTCAAGATCAAAAGATCGCAGCCTCGTTTCACTCGACAGCTCCTACAGGGTTTTATGAATGTAGGAGCTGCCGCAGGCTGCGATCTGTTGATTTGTTTTTCAGGATCAAAAGATCGCAGCCTTTTATGCAAGTAGTACTGAAATGCTCCGGGGCGTCCCCGTGGGGCGCCCTGGCTGTGAGCTATCTCTGACAATTCCAACAAAAGAGAGGCAATAGCAATGGGTGTGTATGACTACAAGAACTTTGGCACAGCCGATTCCAAGGCATTGTTCAGCGATGCCATGGCGATCACGCTGTATTCCTATCACAACCTCGATAACGGCTTTGCCAGCGGTTATCAGCACAACGGCTTCGGCCTCGGCCTGCCGGCCACGCTGGTGACAGCGCTGCTCGGCGGCACGGATTCGCAAGGGGTGATCCCCGGTATTCCGTGGAACCCCGACTCGGAAAAACTCGCCCTCGACGCCGTGAAAAAGGCTGGCTGGACGCCGATCACCGCCTCTCAACTGGGCTACGACGGCAAGACCGACGTCCGGGGAACCTTCTTCGGCGAGAAGGCCGGTTACACCACCGCCCAAGTGGAAATCCTCGGCAAATACGACGCCCAGGGCCATCTCACGGAAATCGGCATCGCCTTTCGCGGCACCAGCGGCCCGCGGGAAAACCTGATCCTCGACTCCATCGGTGACGTGATCAACGACCTGCTGGCGGCCTTCGGCCCCAAGGATTACGCCAAGAACTACGTCGGTGAAGCGTTCGGCAATCTGCTCAACGATGTGGTGGCGTTCGCCAAGGCCAACGGCCTCAGCGGCAAGGATGTCCTCGTCAGCGGCCACAGCCTAGGCGGGCTGGCGGTCAACAGCATGGCCGACCTCAGCGGCGGCAAGTGGGGCGGGTTCTTCGCCGATTCCAACTACATCGCCTACGCCTCGCCCACCCAGAGCAGCACCGACAAGGTGCTCAACGTCGGTTACGAAAACGATCCGGTGTTCCGCGCCCTCGACGGCTCGACCTTTACCGGCGCCTCGATCGGCGTGCACGACGCGCCCAAGGAATCGGCCACCGATAACATCGTCAGCTTCAACGATCACTACGCCTCGACCGCGTGGAATCTGCTGCCGTTCTCCATCCTCAACATCCCCACCTGGATCTCGCACCTGCCGACCGCGTACGGCGACGGCATGAACCGCATCATCGAGTCGAAGTTCTACGACCTCACCAGCAAAGACTCGACGATCATCGTCGCCAACCTGTCGGACCCGGCACGGGCCAATACCTGGGTGCAGGACCTCAACCGCAACGCCGAAACCCACAAGGGCAGCACGTTCATCATTGGCAGCGACAGCAACGACCTGATTCAGGGCGGCAGCGGCAACGACTACCTCGAGGGGCGCGCCGGCAACGACACCTTCCGTGACGGTGGCGGCTACAACGTCATCCTCGGTGGCGCCGGCAACAACACCCTCGACTTGCAGCAATCGGTGAGCAAGTTCGACTTCGCCAACGACGGCGCCGGCAACCTGTACATTCGTGACGCCAACGGCGGGATCAGCATTACCCGTGACATTGGCAGCATCGTCACCAAGGAACCGGGCTTTCTCTGGGGCCTGTTCAAGGACGACGTGACCCACAGCGTGACGGCCGGCGGCCTGAAGGTCGGCAATAACGTCACGCAGTACGAGTCCAGCGTCAAAGGCAGCAGCGGCGCCGACACGCTCAAGGCGCATGCCGGCGGTGACTGGCTGTTCGGCCTGGACGGCAATGACCACTTGATCGGCGGCGCCGGTAACGACGTGTTTGTCGGTGGCGCCGGCAATGACCTGATGGAGTCGGGGGGCGGGGCGGATACGTTCCTGTTCAACGGCGCGTTCGGTCAGGACCGGGTGGTCGGTTTTACGGCCAACGACAAACTGGTGTTCCTCGGTGTGCAGGGGGTGTTGCCCAATGACGACTTCCGCGCGCATGCCTCGATGGTGGGGCAGGACACGGTGCTGAAGTTCGGCGGTGACTCGGTGACGCTGGTCGGGGTGGCGCTCAATAGCCTCAGTGCCGATGGAATCGTGATCGCCTGATGCCTCCGTAACCTGTGGCGAGGGAGCTTGCTCCCGCTGGGTCGCGAAGCGGTCCTGAAGACTTTGTGAGCGCTATGTGCTCAAGCGGGAGCAAGCTCCCTCGCCACAATCGGGTGTTAGAAGTGACTCGACAGCCACGTCCTGACTCAAAAGCTCTGCAAACAGCAAAAGCGGCCTAAAGCCAGCACGTGCACACACGTTCTACAGCTAGCCGCCATTGAGTACAGGAGATGCACACGTGAGAAGGGTCAAGGGGTATGTCGGGATTGTCGGACTGGCGCTGTTATCGGCCAATGCCTGGGCCGATCTGCCGCCAACCTCGATTCTGAGCCGCTACGGGGTCAGTACCGATCAACTGCCAAAACCGGCGAAGACCGAAGTGGCTGAGCCGTTCGAAGAGAAAAGCCTGTTTCAGATCCAGCCGGAACAGCCATTCGTGACCCTCCGCCTGGGCGACGGCAAACAACAGCAGGCCACTGGCAACCTGAGTATCGACCGCATGACCCAACTGGATCTGGAGCGCTGCCGACGCCTGCAAGCCGAACTGGCGCGCCGCGGCGAACAGTATTTCAGCTGCGATCACAGCATTATGGGCCTGCCTGCTTTCGAGTAACACCCAGCACTTTGACTGACTTCTGTAGGAGCTGCAGCAGGCTCCTACATCTGTACCGAGGGGTCAGTCTTCCTTGCGAACAGTCGCGACCTCATCACCGCGGACTCTCACCTTGGTCCCGGAAATATCCTCGAACTCATAGAACCCGTCCTTGTTCTTGGTTTTTGGCATGTCCTTGGTCAAATACTGAGTGCCGTTCTGCAGGGTCACCACGGTCGGCGTCGAGCAACCGCCCAATGCCAGAAAGGCGGCTACCGCCAGGGGAAGACCCAGAGTCTTGATGTTCATACCCACCTCAAATACCTCATTCCATATGAATTGACCGTCTTCGGTCTCTAACGCGGTTGGTGCCATCCAGCCGGGAAAAGTTCGATGGCACCCTGAAAAAATCCTGATTGCCGCTGCCATTGATCTTTTTCCGTTTGCACGCGACCGGGCAGAGCTGTTATCTGTACGCACAACCAGTATTCGCTCGCCATGGCCCAGAATTCCCGTGACTGCCAACCCCCTCGACGACCCGTTCTATTACCTCAACAACTTCCGGCAAGTGCTTGATTGGCTTGAGCTTCGCTATGCCGACGTGATGAGTGAAGCCGAGCACGGGTTTATCCGCGACTTCAAGGCGCTGCCGCGTGCTTCGCAGGGGTTGCTGGTGCGCATGGTCATGCGCAAGGGTGTGCATTTTCGTCTTGGCAAACTCAACTACAGCGAAATCGGTGACATCAGCGACGCCGCGCACCCTTTACTGAGTCACGGCTGGCTCGACGATCAGGCCCGGTTGACGCTGACCGAGGTGTTCGACGTGTTGCTCAAGGCAGAACTGCTGCAGGCGTTCGGCAGCGTGATCGAGCAACCCAAGGGCCGCAAGGACGAATGGCTGCAGGCGCTGGCCGAGCAGTTCACTGAATCACGCAGCCTGTGCGAGTGGGCGCCGACGCTCGATGAACGCTTGTTCAGCCTGACCATCATGGACCTGTGCGACCGCCTGCGGCTGATGTTCTTCGGCAACCTGTACCAGGACTGGTCGGAGTTCGTCCTTGCCGATCTTGGCATCTTTACCTACGAAAAAGTCGAGTTCTGCGCCGACTCCCGGGGCCTGCGCAGCCGTGAAGACGTCGACGCCTGCCTGTTCCTGCATCACTGCCAGTTGCGCTTCGAGGCCGGTGAACCGCTGGAAATCATTGTCGAGCAGGTCAGCGCGCTGCAGTTTGCCAACCCGTGGCTGCAACGCCGACGCGGCAAAGTGCTGTTCCAGATCGGCCAGTATTGCGAGCGCATCAGCGAGTTTGCCCTGGCCCTGAGCATTTACCGCGAATGCGCGTACCCCGGCGCCCGTCAGCGAATGATTCGCGTGCTGGAGCGCTGCGGCGAATACGCCCTGGCGCTGGAACTCGCGACGCACGCCGAACAGGCGCCGGAAAGCGCCGCCGAACGGCAGAGCCTGCAACGGATGCTGCCGCGACTGCGGCGCAAGCTCGGCGGACCGCCGCTCAAACGTGCAGCGCCGCGCCCGGTCGAGCGCCTCGACCTGCAATTGCCACGCACCGACCCGGCCTTGTCGGTGGAGTCCTATGTGCAGGCGCATCTGCACGAAGACAGCGGCCCGGTGCACTACGTGGAAAACAGCCTGATCAACTCGCTGTTTGGCCTGCTGTGCTGGCCGGCGATCTTCGCGCCGCTGCCGGGGGCGTTCTTTCATCCGTTTCAACGCGGGCCGGTGGATCTGCTCAATGAAGACTTTCAGCAACGCCGCGCGGAGTTGTTCCAGGCCTGTCTCGATCAACTCGACGACGGCCGTTATGCGGCGACCATTCGCGAGCGCTTCGTGGCCAAATGGGGTGTGCAGTCGCCGTTCGTGTTCTGGGGTGCGTTGAATGAACAACTGCTCGAGCAGGCGTTGGCGTGCTTGCCGGCTGAACACCTCAAGCACTGGTTCAACCGCCTGCTGCTCGACATCAAGGCCAACCGCGCCGGCATGCCGGACCTGATCCAGTTCTGGCCGCAGCACAAGACCTACCGCATGATCGAAGTCAAAGGACCCGGTGACCGCTTGCAGGACAACCAACTGCGCTGGCTGGAGTTCTGCCATGAACACCAGATGCCGGTCGCGGTGTGTTACGTGCAATGGGCGGAGCAGAGCGCTTGAGCTACAGCATTGCGGTGCGTGCATTGTGTGAGTTCACGGCCAAGACCGGCGACCTCGACCTGCGGTTTACCCCGTCGCCGACAGCGCTCGAAGGCATGCTCGGGCATCGCACCGTGGCCTCGCGGCGCAGCGACCAGTACCAGAGCGAAGTGGCGCTGGAAGGCGAGTTTCTGCAACTGAAGGTCAAGGGCAGGGCGGACGGCTATGACCCGGCGCAAAACTGTCTGGAAGAAGTCAAAACTTTTCGCGGCGACCTGAGCAAACAACCGGCCAACCATCGTCAGTTGCATTGGGCGCAGGCGAAAATCTACGGCTGGTTGATGTGCCGCAAGCTTGCACTGGAGCAGATCAATCTGGCGCTGGTGTATTTCGACATCGTCAGCGAGAAGGAAACCTGCCTGGTCGAGGCCTTCAGCGCCTGCGACTTGCAGGTTTTTTTCGAGGCGCAGTGCCGGTTGTTTCTCGACTGGGCCGAGCAGGAGATGGCCCATCGCGAAGCCCGTAATCGGGCGGCGCAGGCGTTGATCTTTCCCCACGCGGACTTTCGCCCCGGCCAGCGGCATCTGGCCGAGTCGGTGTTCAAGGCGGTCAGCACCGGCCGCTGCCTGATGGCCCAGGCGCCTACCGGGATCGGCAAGACCCTCGGCACGCTGTTCCCGATGCTCAAGGCGCTGGCGCCGCAGCAACTGGACAAGGTGTTCTTCCTGACCGCCAAGACCCCCGGGCGCAAACTTGCGCTGGATGCCAGTCAGGTGTTGTTCGATCAATGTGAAACCTTGCCCTTGCGGGTGCTGGAGATGGTCGCCCGGGACAAGGCCTGCGAACACCTGGACAAAGCCTGTCATGGCGACTCGTGCCCGTTGGCCCAAGGCTTTTATGATCGACTGCCCGCCGCCCGCGAAGCGGCCAGTCGCATCAGTCTGCTCGATCAGGCGGCGATGCGCGATGTGGCCCGCCAGCACACGGTGTGCCCGTATTACCTGAGCCAGGAAATGGCGCGCTGGGCCGACGTGGTGGTGGCGGACTACAACTACTATTTCGATTTCAGTGCGCTGCTGTTCGGTCTCGCCCAGCTCAATCAGTGGAAAGTCGCGGTCTTGGCCGATGAAGCGCACAACCTGGTCGAGCGCGGGCGCTCGATGTACAGCGCCAGTCTTGATCAGGCCGCCCTCGCCAGTGTGCGCAAGTCGGCGCCTGAAGCGCTGAAGAAGTCGCTGCAACGGGTCAACCGTGAGTGGAACGCGCTGCACCAGCCGCAACTGGCCCCGTATCAAGCCTACGACAAGGCTCCGGAAAAACTGCTGCAAGCGGTGTCCCTGTGCAGCGCGGCGATTGGCGATTACCTCAACGACCATCCGCAGGGACTCGACAGCGCCCTGCAGACGTTCTACTTCGACATGCTGCAGTTCGGCCGGGTCGCGGAGCTGTTCGACGAGCATTACCTGTTCGACATCAGCAAGCGCGACCTCGACCGCAAACGGCCGCTGTCGCAACTGTGCCTGCGCAATGTGGTGCCGGCCGCGTTCATTGGCCCACGCCTGAAAGCGGCGCGCAGCAGCGTGCTGTTCTCCGCGACGCTCAGCCCGCGGCACTATTACGCCGACTTGCTCGGCACACCGGCCGACACGGTATGGATCGACGTGGAATCACCGTTCAGTGCCGAACAGTTGCAGGTGCAGATCGTCAGCCGGATTTCCACGCGCTTCAACCACCGTCAGGCGTCGCTGGAGCCGATCGTCGAGCTGATCGCCCGCCAGTTCAGTGAGCGTCCGGGTAACTACCTGGCCTTCTTCAGCAGCTTCGATTACCTGCAGCAGGTGCTGACGCTGCTCGCCGAACGGCATCCGCACATCAACCTGTGGCAGCAGTCCCGAGGCATGGCCGAAGGGCAGCGGCAAGCGTTCCTCGATCAGTTCACTGCCGAGAGCCAGGGGGTCGGCTTCGCGGTGTTGGGTGGTGCATTCGGCGAGGGCATCGACCTGCCCGGGGCACGCCTGATCGGTGCGTTCATCGCCACGCTGGGGCTGGCTCAGCTCAACCCGGTCAACGAGCAGTTGAAGCGGCGCATGGCGGCGATTTTCGGTGCCGGTTACGACTACACCTATCTGTATCCGGGGGTGCAGAAAGTGGTGCAGGCCGCCGGGCGCGTGATCCGCACACGACAGGATCGCGGCGTGGTGATGCTGATCGATGACCGGTTTGCCGAACCGCGCATCCAGCAACTGTTGCCTCGCTGGTGGTCCCTCGGCGCGCCTTCTCAATAAGCACATTGCTCACGCCGTGAATTGAAGCATGTTTGCACCTTCCCAAGGCGCCGTATTGCCGCATACTTGCACGAGGAAAAAACCAGCGGTGAATTTGATGAGTGACAACCCGAGCAAAACCGCCGCGATCGAGGAGATGCGTTTTCGTCTGCTGATCGATGCGGTGGTCGATTATGCCATTTACATGATCGATCCCGACGGCATCATCACCAGCTGGAACTCTGGCGCCAAACGCTTCAAGGGCTACGAGAAGCAAGAGATTCTCGGCGAGCATTTCTCGCGTTTTTACACCGAGCAGGACCGCGCGGCGGGCTTGCCGCAACGTGCGCTGGACACGGCGATCCGCGAAGGGCGGTTCGAAGGGGAAGGCTGGCGGGTGCGCAAGGACGGCACGCATTTCTGGTCCCACGTGGTGATCGACCCGATCATCGATCCGGACGGTACGCTGCTGGGGTTCGCCAAGATCACCCGCGACCTGACCGACCGCAAGATGGCCGAAGAAACCCTCAAGCAAAGCGAGCAGCAGTTCCGCCTGCTGGTGCAGGGCGTCACGGACTACGCGCTCTACATGCTCAGCCCCGATGGTCGGGTTTCCAACTGGAACCAGGGCGCCCAGCGGATCAAGGGTTACCTGCCGGAAGAAATCATCGGCGAGCATTTTTCAATCTTCTACACCGCTGAAGACCGTGAGCGCGGCGAGCCGCAACGGGCGCTTGAGATTGCGGCGCGGGAAGGGCGTTTCGAAAACAAAAGCTGGCGGGTGCGCAAGGATGGCAGCCGATTCTTTGCCCATGTGGTGGTGGACGCCATTCGGGGCGAAACCGGGACCTTGCTCGGCTTCGCGAAAATTACCCGTGACGTGACGGAAGTCCATCAGTCGCAGCAGGCCCTGGAGAAAACCCGCGAAGCCCTGTTCCAGGCGCAGAAGCTGCAGGCCATCGGCCAACTCAGCGGCGGCATCGCCCATGACTTCAACAACCTGCTGACCGTGATCCTCGGCAACCTCGAGATCGTGCGCAAGCGGGTCGGCGATGACCCGAAAGTCAGCCGCCTGCTGGAAAACGCCACCCAGGGCGCGCTGCGTGGCGTGTCGCTGACCCAGCGCATGCTGGCCTTTGCCCGGCGTCAGGAACTCAAGACCGAGCCGGTCGATCTCGTCCAACTGGTGCAAGGCATCACCGGGTTGTTGCGCAGTTCGCTGGGGCCGGGGATCAGCATCGAGACCTCCCTGCCCGAAGGGCTGGAGCGGGTGCTGGCCGACACCAACCAATTGGAACTGGCGGTGCTCAACCTGGCCACAAATGCCCGGGACGCCATGCCCGATGGCGGCAGCGTGGCAATCAGCGCACGTGCCGAGGTCGTTCTCGAACAAAACCATTGCGCCCTGACAGCGGGGCGCTATGTCTGCCTGAGCCTGATCGACACCGGTGAAGGCATGGACGAGCTGACGCTGGCGTCAGCCGCGGATCCGTTCTTTACCACCAAAGGCCTGGGCAAGGGCACCGGGCTGGGGTTGTCGATGGTGCACGGATTTATCGAACAGCTCGGTGGCCGCTTTATCCTCAAAAGCCAGAAGGGGCATGGCACGACGGCGGAACTGTGGTTGCCGGTGGTTGCTGACGGCGTGACGAAGTCGTCGGTCGTGCCTGACGCAGAAACGGTTACGGTGCCGCGGCTCAGCGTGCTGGTGGTGGACGACGACTCGCTGGTATTGACCAGCACCACGTTGCTGCTTGAAGACCTTGGGCATCGGGTGCTCAGCGCCACTTCTGGCGCGAAAGCGCTGGCACTGCTGGATCAGGGCCAGGTCGTCGACCTGATGATCACCGACATGGCCATGCCGCAGATGAGCGGCGCGCAACTGGCTCATGCAGTGCGTCTGCTCAAACCGGACCTGCCGATCATTCTGGCCACTGGCTACGCCGAGCGCCTGGAAGGCTTCGCCGCTCAGTTGCCGCGTCTGCCCAAACCGTTCACTCAGCTCAACCTGATGGACATCATCGTCCAATCGATGAAACGACCGAGCGGCAGATCCGGCTGAACTAGTGCGTGACGAGGCGCTTCTAAACACTTTCCCTGCCCCCGGAGCGTGTTTCCCTTGTCTCGCATACTCACCGAGCCGACTGCTGAAGAAACCCTCACCGAACACGATGCGAAAATGTTTGGCTCGCCCAAGGAACGCCTGGATTTCTACCGCCGCGAGATTCAGTACGAAACCAGCATCCTCGCCAACCGCACCGACGCCTATCTGGCGGCGCAATCGTTTCTGGTGATCGCCTTCGCTTCGTGCATGGCCAACCTCAACCCTGAGTGGGGCAAGTTGTTCACCCTGGTCGTGCCACCGTTTCTGGCGCTGCTCGGGTTGCTCAGTTCGCTCAACGCCTGGCCGGGCATTCGGGCGGCGTACGACATCATTGATCACTGGCACTTCAAGCAAAGTCAGTTGCTGCAGAGCGAACCGCTGATGGGCCTGGCCTACGACGAATCGCCGCTGTTCAGCGAAATGGAGTCGAGCCACAAGGGTTATCGCAAATCGCTGCTGTTCTCGGTGCGCACGCCGTGGATCTTTGCGGTGTTCTGGATGCTGCTGGGGGCTTATGCGGTGTTCATTCAGGTGACCAATCCCGGAGGCTGATTGCCGCCCAAAGAAAAAGCCCGGACTTCGCAGCCGGGCTTTTCTTTGGGCGGTTTTTCATTCGACGGTTTCAAGCTGCCGACGCAGTTCTTGCGAATGATGCGGCGACATCGGAATCGGCGGGAAGTCCTCGTTGAGGACACACAAATGGTCGATGGCTTCCTCGAACTTTGCATCGGCTTTGCGGCGCAGCGCTCGATAGCGCTCAAACTGTTCGATATCCAGATTGTGCGCTTCCAGCAGCTCGTGAGCCGCTCGATTGAGGGCGTGGGCGTCATCGAACAATTGACGATTGCGTTCCAGGGCCAAGGCCCTGCAAGCCTTGATTTGTGCAGGAGTCGAGCATTCTTTCATGACCGTAACCTTGTTATCCAAAGATTCCTTTTCGTAGGCTGCAAGCCGCAGGGGAACCGAACCTGCCGGACCTCGCCGGGTGCATCCAGCGAGGGGTTATGGTTGTGACTGCGAGGCTCTGCGCAGGGATCCATTTATTTTCAGAAGAAAGTTCGATGGATTAGTCCAGCAACATTCGCAGGAAGAATCAGTTTTTTCGTTTTTGCCATTGTTCGTAGCGAGCGAGGATCGGCTGGGTACTGATGCCATGCAGCAAAATGCTCAGCGCCACCACCGACAGCGTGATGTCGGTGCACAGCGTGGCGACCGGGGCACTCAGGCCATGGTTCAAGGCATAAAACAGATAGAACAGGCTGCCGATCCCACGAATGCCGAACCAGCCGATCAACAACCGCTGAGGGCCGTCGAGCAAGCTGCCCCACGGCATTATTGCCACGCAGGCCGGACGCACCACGCAGAACAGCACCGCGCCCACCAGCAGCGCCCGCCAGTCCCAATGCGCCACCAGCACCACGCCGAGCAGGGTCACCAGAAAAACTTCCATGGCCCGTTCCACCAGACTGCCGAACGACAGCATGTCGCCCATCATGATCCCGGCGGCGACCTGGCTGCTTTCCAGCTGTTCGGTGTCACCGTGTACGGCGTGCTGCGGTTCGATGTTCTGGTGGCCCACCACCGGTTGCACCAGATGTTCGGCGGGTGGCTGACTGGCGCCGGTGGATTTCACTTCTTCCTGACGCAAGCCGAGGCCTGCGGCGAACACCGACAGAAAGCCAAAACCGCCAATGGCGTCCGCGCCGACGTAAGCCAGCGCTATCAACGCCAGGGCCAGGTAATCGTTCGGGCTCAGGGTGCTGTCGTCGTTATGAATGCGCAGCGACAAGGTCAGCCGCCCGATGCCGCGACCCATCCAGTAACCGGTCAGCAGGCCGAAGGGCACCGCCCACAGCACACTGCGCAACAGCCAGTCGGTCAGGGCGCCGGATGGCGCGTCGGTCTGCAACAGCAACAGCCCGAGGATCACGAACGGAAAGGCAATCCCGTCGTTCAGCCCGGCTTCGCCGGACAGCCCAAAACGCACGCCGTCGACATCCCGCGCATCGTTGACCTGCACCAGCGCGGCCAGTACCGGGTCGGTCGGTGCCAGAATCGCGCCGATCAGCAGCGACGGCGCCCAAGGCAAATCCAGGCCCCAATGCAGCAACAGGCTGACCCCGGCGATGGTCAGCACCATCACCGGGCCCGCCAGGCCGAATGCGATTCGCCAGCGTTTGTCGCGCAATGGCAGACGCAACTTGAGCCCGCAGACAAACAGCGAAAACAGCACCGCGACTTCCGTCAGGTGCTCCATCCACACCGCAGCGTTTTCCACCGACAGTTTCAACAGATCGAGCCCGGCCGGGCCGATGCCGATCCCCAGCAACAGGCACACGGCCGAGGTGGTGACCGGCATCCAGCGCAGGTACGAAGAGGTCAGCGCGAGGGTCAGCAATACGGCGCCCAGCACCGCGACCCAGATGACAAAGCTCATGGCGGCTTACAACATCGGCTTGCCGCCCGTGACGCCATAACGCTGGCCGGTGATGTAACTGGCTTCATCCGAGGCCAGCAGCACGTAGATCGGCGCCACTTCCACCGGTTGTCCCGGACGTCCCAGCGGGGTTTCGCTGCCGAAGTTCTGCACTTCTTCATCGGGCATGGTCGAGACGATCAACGGTGTCCAGATCGGCCCGGGTGCTACGCAGTTCACGCGGATTTCTTTCGGCCCGAGTATCTGCGCCAGACCGCCGGTGAAGTTGGCGATCGCGCCTTTGGTGGTCGCGTAGGCGAGCAGGCTGGGTTTGGGCATGTCCGAGTTGATCGAGCTGGTGTTGATGATCGACGCGCCGGGACGCATGTGTTTGATCGCCGCCTGGCACAGACGGAAGATCGCCGTGATGTTGACGTCGAAGGTCATCACCCATTCCTCGTCGGGGATTTCCTCGAAGGTCTCGTGGGTCATCTGGAACGCGGCGTTGTTGACCAGCACGTCGATGCGCCCGAAGCGTTCGACGGTCTGGTCCACCAGCGCCTGGCATTGGGCCTTTTGCGCAATATCGCCCGGCAGCAGCAGGCACTGGCGGCCCGCCTGTTCGACCCAGCGCGCGGTCTCTTTGGCGTCGTCATGTTCATTGAGATAGGCCACGGCGACGTCTGCGCCTTCACGGGCGAAGGCAATCGCCACGGCGCGACCGATGCCGCTGTCGGCGCCGGTGATCAACGCAATCTTGCCAGCCAGGCGTCCGGAGCCGACGTAGCTTTGCTCGCCACAGTCGGGATAGGGCTGCATTTTGCTTTGCGAGCCCGGGACGGCTTGAGCTTGTTTGGGGAAGGGTGGTTTTGGATAGTCGGTCATCACAAATCTCCGAGGTCTTAGGGCAGGTATGGGCGGTTGACCCGGACGGTTTGCCGTGAGTTCGATCGGATTTTGGATGACCACAAAACCATTGTAGGAGTGAGCCTGCTCGCGATAGCGGTGTATCAGCCGACATTGATGTTGAATGTCAGTCAGCTATCGCGAGCAGGCTCACTCCTACAGATTGGTGGTGTTTTCAGGTGTTGCGTTGTGCCAGTGCGCGCTCCATGCGGCCAATGCCTTCTTCCAGCAACGAACGCGGGCAGCCAAAGTTCAGGCGCACGAACTGTTGGTGCTGATCGCCGAAATCGACACCGGCGCTGAGGCCGACCTTGGCCTGCTCAAGGAAGAACTGCTGCGGATTGTCCAGATCCAGCGCCGAGCAATCGAGCCACGCCAGATACGTCCCTTGCGGCACATTGATAGACACGCCCGGCAAGCGACTGCGCACGGCATCCACCAGCCAGTCGCGGTTGGCCTGCAGGTAGGTTTTCAGCTCGGCAAGCCACGGTGCGCCTTCGCTGTAGGCGACGCGGGTGGCTTCCATGCCCAGCGGGTTGACGCTGTCGACCATGCCACAGCGGGCGTGGTTGACGCGCTCGCGCAGGGCGGCGTCCTGGATGATCATGAACGAGGTCTTGAGGCCGGCGATGTTGTAAGCCTTGCTGGCCGACATCAGGGTGATGGTGCGCTTGGCGATGTCCGGGCTCAGGGACGCGGTCGGAATGTGCACGCGGCCATCGAAGCACAGCTCGGCGTGGATCTCGTCGGAGATAATCCAGGCGTCATGCGCCATGCAGATGTCGGCGATATCCGTCAGCTCTTGCGCAGTGAACACCTTGCCAATCGGGTTGTGCGGGTTGCTCAGCAGCAGGGCGCCGCCATTGGCCAGAGATTGACTCAATGCCTCCAGCGGAGTGGCGTAGGTGCCATCGGCCTGGGCGACGAATTCCAGCTCGACCTTGTTCAGCCCCCAATGCCCGGGCGCATGCCGCAGCGGCGGGTAGTTCGGCACTTGCACCACAACGTTCTGCTGCGGCTGCACCAGGGCTTTCAAAGCCATGTTGAAACCGGATTCAACCCCGGGCAGGAAAATCAGTTCCTGTGGTTTGACCTTCCAGGCGAACTTGTTCCACAGGTCGGCGACGATGGCTTCACGCAGATTGTCCTGCGCCACGCTGTAGCCAACCAGCGGGTGCAGCAGGCGCTGCTGCAACGCCTCGATGATCACCGGCGGCGCGGCGAAATCCATATCAGCGACCCACATCGGCAACACATCGGCCGGGTAGCGGCTCCATTTGGTGCTGCCGGTGTTGTGGCGGTCGAATACCTGATCAAAATCGAAAGTCATGCGCGGTCTCGTGAAGGCGGGATTGGTCCTGGGCGCCATGATAAACCCGGAACCCCTGTATGAGCAGCCTTCGGCAGCTCATACAGGGGAATGGGGTGATCCGACAAACGGCCGACGGTCGGTTTTCACACAGAGCGTGTGGTCATTGTCTACAGTGAAAAAACCGGCAGCCATTCTGCCGTAACCGTGTCTGTCCAGAAAAAGCCCGGCATCAGTACCGGGTTCCACCTGATCAGGAGTGCACGATGGATCTCAGCCGTCGTCAGTTCTTCAAGGTCGCCGGTATCGGCCTTGCAGGCTCTAGCCTGGGCGCGTTGGGCATGGCCCCGACGCCAGCCTTCGCCGAGCAGGTGCGTCACTTCAAGCTTGCCCACACCCATGAAACCCGCAACACCTGCCCGTATTGCTCGGTCGGTTGCGGGTTGATCATGTACAGCCAGGGCGATGCCGCGAAGAACGTCGCGCAAAATATCATTCACATCGAAGGCGACGCCGACCACCCGGTCAATCGCGGCACCCTGTGTCCGAAAGGCGCGGGCCTGCTGGACTTCATTCACAGCCCGGGACGTTTGCTCTATCCGCAAACGCGCAAACCCGGCAGCAGCGAATGGACCCGGATCAGCTGGGACGAAGCGCTGGATCGCATCGCCGACCTGATGAAGGCCGACCGCGACGCCAATTTCATCGAGCAGAACGCTACCGGGCAAACGGTGAACCGCTGGCTCACCACCGGCTTCCTCGCGGCGTCGGCCGCGTCCAACGAAGCGGGCTACATCACCCAGAAGGTGATTCGCAGTCTCGGCATGCTGGGGTTCGATAACCAGGCGCGTGTCTGACACGGCCCGACGGTGGCAAGTCTTGCCCCGACGTACGGCCGTGGTGCCATGACCAATACCTGGACCGATATCGCCAACGCGAATCTGATCCTGGTGATGGGCGGCAACGCAGCAGAAGCGCATCCGTGCGGCTTCAAATGGGTGACCGAGGCCAAGGCGCACAACGCTGCGCGGCTGATCGTGGTCGACCCGCGTTTTACCCGGACCGCTTCGGTGGCCGACTATTACGCACCGATCCGTACCGGCACCGACATCGCCTTCATGGGCGGCTTGATCAATTACCTGCTGACCGAGGACAAGATCCAGCACGAATACGTGCGCAACTACACCGATGTCTCGTTCATCGTCAAAGCCGGCTATGGCTTTGAGGACGGGATATTCAGTGGCTACGACGCGGCCAAACGCAGCTACACCGACAAGTCCGGCTGGGGTTATGAGCTGGGCGAGGACGGTTTCGTCAAGGTCGATCCGACCCTGCAGGACCCGCGCTGCGTCTATCAACTGATGAAGCAGCATTACAGCCGCTACAACATCGATCTCGCGAGCCAGATCTGCGGCATGCCGGTCGATGCGATGAAAAAAATCTGGGAAGAAATCGCCACCTGCTCGACCCCGGGCAAGACCATGACGATTCTCTATGCCCTGGGCTGGACGCAGCACTCGATCGGCGCGCAGATCATCCGCAGTGCGGCGATGGTGCAACTGCTGCTGGGCAACGTCGGCATGCCGGGCGGGGGCGTCAATGCCTTGCGTGGGCACTCGAACATTCAGGGCCTGACCGACCTTGGGTTGCTGTCCAACTCGCTGCCGGGCTACCTGACCCTGGGCAGCGACGCAGAGCAGGATTACAACGCCTTCATCAAAAAACGCACGCAAATGCCGTTGCGTCCGGGGCAATTGTCCTACTGGCAGAACTACAGCAAATTCCACGTCAGCCTGATGAAGTCGTGGTACGGCGCCAACGCCACTGTCGAGAACAACTGGCTCTATGACCATTTGCCGAAACTCGACATCCCCAACTATGACGTCCTGAAGATGTTCGACCTGATGAGCCAAGGCAAGGTCAACGGCTACGTGTGCCAAGGGTTCAACCCCATCGCCGCGTTGCCGGACAAGAACCGGGTGATGGGCGCGTTGGCCAAACTCAAGTGGCTGGTGGTGATGGACCCGCTGGCCACCGAGACCTCGGAGTTCTGGCACAACGTCGGGCCGTACAACGACGTGAAAAGCGCCGACATCCAGACCGAAGTCATTCGCCTGCCCACCACCTGCTTTGCCGAAGAGGACGGTTCATTGGTCAACAGCAGCCGCTGGCTGCAATGGCACTGGAAAGGCGCCGACGGCCCGGGCGAGGCGCAGACCGACATTCGCATCATGAGCGAACTGTTCCTGCGCCTGCGCAAGCGTTATCAGACCGAGGGCGGCAAATTTCCCGATCCGCTGTTGAAACTGTCGTGGCCGTACAAGATTCCCGACGAGCCCTCGCCGGAGGAACTGGCGAAGGAAATCAATGGCAGCGCCATGGCCGACTTCACCGATGCCAGCGGCGCAACGGTCAAGGCCGGCTCGCAACTGGCCGCGTTCGCCCAGCTCAAGGACGACGGCAGCACCGCGTCCGGCTGCTGGATCTTCGCCGGCAGCTGGACCGAGGCCGGTAACCAGATGGCCCGTCGCGACAATGCTGACCCGTATGGCATGCACCAGCACCTGGGCTGGGCCTGGGCGTGGCCGGCCAACCGGCGAATCCTCTACAACCGTGCATCGGCTGACGTTGCGGGTAAGCCGTGGGATCCGAAGAAACGCCTGGTGTGGTGGAACGGCAAGGCCTGGGGCGGCACCGACGTGCCGGACTACAAGGCCGATGTGCCGCCGGAAGCCGGGATGAGCCCGTTCATCATGAACCCCGAAGGCGTGGCGCGGTTCTTCGCCGTCGACAAGATGAACGAGGGGCCATTCCCCGAGCACTACGAGCCGTTCGAAACGCCGATCGGCATCAACCCGCTGCACCCGCAAAACAAGAAAGCCACCAGCAACCCGGCGGCGCGGATCTTCGATTCGGTCTGGGAAAGCCTCGGCGAAGCCAAGGACTTCCCGTACGCCGGCACCAGTTACCGGCTGACCGAGCACTTCCACTTCTGGAGCAAGCATTGCAAGTTGAATGCAATTGCCCAGCCTGAGCAGTTCGTCGAGATCGGCGAAGTGCTGGCGAAGGAGAAGGGCATCGCCGCCGGGGATCGGGTGCGGGTCAGCTGTAAACGCGGGTTCATCGAGGCGGTCGCGGTGGTGACCAAACGCATACGGCCGCTGCAGGTCAACGGCCAGGTGGTGCATCAGATCGGCATCCCGCTGCATTGGGGGTTCACCGGCCTGACGCGTCACGGCTACCTGACCAACACCCTGGTGCCGTTCCTCGGCGATGGCAACACACAGACCCCGGAATCCAAGTCATTCCTGGTCAACGTGGAGAAAATATAGATGGCCAGCCAAGACATCATTGCCCGCTCGGCCACCACCACGGTGCCGCCCTCGGTGAGGAATCAGCAGGAAGTCGCCAAGCTGATCGACACCACCAAATGCATCGGCTGCAAGGCCTGTCAGGTCGCCTGCTCGGAATGGAACGAGCTGCGCGACGAGGTCGGCCACAACCACGGCACCTATGACAACCCGCAGGACCTCAGTGCCGAAACCTGGACGTTGATGCGTTTCACCGAGCACGAAACCGACGCCGGCAACCTCGAGTGGCTGATCCGCAAGGACGGCTGCATGCATTGTGCGGAGCCGGGTTGCCTGGCCGCCTGCCCGAGTCCCGGGGCGATCATCAAGCACGCCAACGGCATCGTCGATTTCGATCAGGACCACTGCATTGGCTGCGGCTACTGCATCACCGGTTGCCCGTTCAACATTCCGCGGATTTCGCAGAAGGATCACAAGGCCTACAAGTGCACCTTGTGTTCCGACCGCGTCGCGGTAGGGCTGGAGCCGGCCTGTGTGAAAACCTGCCCGACCGGGGCCATCGTCTTTGGCAGCAAGGAAGACATGAAGGAACACGCCGCCGAACGCATCGTCGACCTGAAAAGCCGCGGCTTCGACAACGCCGGGCTGTACGACCCGGAAGGCGTCGGCGGCACCCACGTGATGTACGTGCTGCACCACGCCGACACGCCGAAGATTTACGCCGGGTTGCCGAATGCGCCGGCCATCAGCCCGCTGGTGGGCTTGTGGAAGGGCATCAGCAAACCGCTGGGCTTGCTGGCGATGGGCGCGGCGGTGCTGGCCGGGTTTTTCCACTACGTGCGTATCGGGCCAAACCGCGTCGAGGAGGATGAACATCCGGCGCCACCCGACACCTCGGTGCATACCGTCGATCCGGCGGTGCACACCTTCGATCCACGCGGGGAGGACCGGCCATGAGCAACAAGACGATCCTGCGTTACACCGCCAACCAGCGCACCAATCACTGGCTGGTGGCGATTCTGTTCTTCATGGCCGGGCTGTCCGGGCTGGCGTTGTTTCATCCGTCGATGTTCTGGCTGACCCACCTGTTCGGCGGCGGGCCGTGGACGCGGATTCTGCATCCGTTCATGGGCGTGCTGATGTTCGTGTTGTTCCTCGGCCTGGTGTTCAGGTTCTGGCGCGCGAACTTCTTCATCGGCAATGACTGGAAGTGGCTGCGCCGCATCGATCGGGTGCTGGTCAACGACGAAGAGACGGTGCCGCCGGTGGGCAAGTACAACGCCGGGCAGAAGCTGCTGTTCTGGACTTTACTGCTGTGCATGCTCGGTTTGCTGTTCACCGGGCTGGTGATCTGGCGCGCGTATTTCAGCGCGTATTTCGGCATCACCGTGATCCGCTGGGCGATGCTGCTGCATGCGCTGGCCGGGTTTGTGCTGATCCTCAGCATCATCATTCACATCTACGCCGGGCTGTGGATCAAGGGGTCCATCGACGCGATGCTGCATGGTTGGGTCAGCCGTGCCTGGGCGAAGAAACACCACGAACTCTGGTACCGCGACATCACCCGCGACGAACGCCATCCGGATGCGCCGGAACGACCGATCACCAAAAAGGGCTGACCTTTGGCAACCATTCTTGAACCCGGGGAAATCGAAGCGGCGGCCAGTTCGCCGCCGTTTCTGTACCTGCCACCGCACAACCTGTTCAGCCTGCGCGCGCAACGCCTGGAACACCTGGCCGAAGGGCATGCGCTGGCCGACTACCTGCATCTGATTGCCGGGTTGTGCCGGGTGCAGCAGCAGGTGATGGATGATCCGCCGCTGTCTACGCCGATTGATGAACAGCGCCTTGACGTTTGCCAGCGCCACGGCCTGCCGCCATTTGCGGCCGACACGCTGGTGCGCGAGGAGAGCTGGCAGGCTTATCTGGATGCATTGCTGCAACGCTATGTTCCACCGGAGCAACCGGCGGTACTCGACGCGGTTGCCACGCTAGGGGAGGCCAGCCCCGGACAGTTGCGTGCGTGGGCCGTGGCATTGGTCAGCGGCCAATACTCGCTGGTGCCGGCAGCGCTGGTGCCGTTTCTCGGCGCCGGCCTGCAAGTGGCGTGGAGCCACTGGCTGCTCAGTGTACCCAACCTGCAGCTGAAACCCGGCGACAGCCTCAGCCAATGCCCGGGCTGCGGTTCACCGGCGATGGCCGGGGTGATCCGCCATCGCGGCAAGCACAACGGCCTGCGTTATCTGGTGTGCTCGCTGTGCGCCTGCGAATGGCACGTGGTGCGGGTCAAGTGCGTGTATTGCGAGTCAAGTAAAGGTCTGGATTACCTGAGCCTCGAAGACGATCGCCACGCGGCCAATCAGGCGCCGATTCGGGCGGAGGTCTGCCCCAGCTGCAACAGCTACCTGAAACTGGTGTATCTGGAAAACGATGCCGAAGGCGAAGCGCTGTCGGCGGACCTTACCAGCCTGTTGCTCGACATGCGTCTGGCGCAGGACGGTTTTCAGCGTTTGGCCCCGAATCTGTTGCTGGCGCCGGGAGACGAATGACCTTAGCGTCTACACTCGCCGGACAGTCTTGTTTTTTCGGGAGTGGCTGATGTCCGCAAGTGTTGCCCCGCGTTTACCGTCCATTGATGCTTTGTTGCGTCACCCGGCTTGTCTGCCGCTGCTTGAGCGTTATGGTCGTGAGGCGTTGCTGAGCCGTTTGCGGCAGTTGCTGGATGAATTGCGTGCTGACGTGTTGAACGGGCAATTGTCGGCCATCGAAATCAGTCCGCAAGTGCTGGCGGGCCGGGTCGGTGAGCGCCTGGCCCAGCAACAGCGCAGCCACGTGCGCCGGGTGTTCAACCTCACCGGCACGGTGCTGCACACCAATCTGGGCCGGGCGCTGTTGCCGGATGAAGCCATCGACGCGGTGCAGATGGCCGCACGTTATCCGCTCAATCTGGAATTCGATCTGGCCAGCGGCAAGCGCGGGGACCGCGACGATTTGATCGAAGGTCTGATCCGCGAGCTGACCGGCGCCGAAGCCGTCACCGTGGTCAACAACAATGCCGCCGCCGTGCTACTGACGCTGAACAGCCTTGGCGCGCGCAAGGAAGGCATCATCTCACGCGGTGAGCTGATCGAGATCGGCGGCGCGTTCCGCATTCCCGACATCATGGCCCGTGCCGGTGTGCGCCTGCACGAAGTCGGCACCACCAACCGCACCCACGCCCGCGACTACGAAGCAGCGATCAACCCGCGCAGCGGTTTGATCATGCGCGTGCATGCGAGCAACTACAGCATCGAAGGTTTCACCGCGCGCGTCCCCACCGCTGAACTGGCCGAACTGGCCCACCGGCATGGCTTGCCACTGCTGGAGGATCTGGGCAGCGGCAGTCTGCTGGACCTGACGCGCTGGGGCTTGCCGGCGGAACCGACGGTGCGCCAAGCGCTGCTGGATGGCGCGGACATCGTCACCTTCAGCGGCGACAAATTGCTCGGCGGGCCGCAGGCCGGGTTGATCGTCGGGCGCAAAGAGCTGATCGCGAAGATCAAGAAGAATCCGTTGAAGCGCGCCTTGCGCGTCGACAAGTTGACCCTGGCCGCACTGGAGGCGGTGCTGGGTTTGTATCGCGACCCGGATCGCCTCGCCGAGCGTCTGCCGAGTCTGCGGCTGTTGACTCGCCCGCAAGCCGACATCCACGCCCAGGCCTCTCGTTTGCAACCGGCAATGGCCGAGGCCTTGGGCGAACCCTGGCAGGTCAGCGCCGTTCAGGCCTTGGGCATGATCGGCAGCGGCAGCCAACCGGTGGCGCGATTGCCCAGTGCGGCGCTGTGCCTGCGCCCGCACGTGTCCAAGCGTCTGCGCGGACGTTGCCTGCTCAATCTTGAGGCGGCATTGCGTGCCTTGCCGATCCCGGTGCTCGGTCGCATTGACGACGATGCGCTGTGGCTGGATCTGCGCCAGCTCGACGATGAGCCGGCGTGGCTGGCGCAGTTGCCGCAGTTGCGGGTCGAGCAGTGATTGTCGGCACCGCAGGGCACATTGACCACGGCAAGACGTCACTGCTGCAATCGCTGACCGGGCAAACCGGCGACCGCCGCCCGCAGGAACGCGAGCGCGGGATGACCATCGACCTCGGTTATCTCTACGCCGAACTGCAACCCGGCGCCGGCCTGACCGGTTTTATCGACGTGCCAGGCCACGAGAAATTCACCCACAACATGCTCGCCGGGGCGCAGGGTATCGATCTGGTGTTGCTGGTCGTCGCGGCGGATGACGGGGTGATGCCGCAGACCCGCGAGCATCTGGCGATTGTCGAGTTGCTGGGGATTCCCCGGGCGTTGGTGGCGATCACCAAATGCGATCGGGTCGAGGCGGGCAGGGTGGAAGAGGTGCAGCGCCAGGTTCTGGATTTGCTCGAGGCCGGGCCTTTTGCCGAGGCGCCGATAGTGCCTGTGTCGAGCGTGACCGGGTACGGTGTCGATGAATTGCGGCAGAGCTTGTTGCACACTCAGGGCGAAGTGCATGAACGCAGTCGCGAAGGTGGATTTCGCCTGGCCATCGACCGCGCTTTCAGCGTGGCCGGTGCGGGGATTGTGGTCACTGGCACGGCGTTGTCGGGGGTTGTTTCTGTAGAGGACAGACTGGTTTTGGGGCCTCTGGGTAAAACCGTCCGGGTTCGCGGCCTGCACGCGCAGAATCGGCCCGCCGAACAGGCCTCCGCCGGGCAACGGGTAGCCTTGAACATCAACGGCGATCGCCTGACCCTGGAGCAGATCCATCGCGGCCAATGGTTGTTGGCCGAATGGCTGCACGCACCGACGCAACGGGTCGACATCGAATTTCAGCTGTTGCCCGGTGAGCGTACATTCGAACACTTCCACCCGGTGCACGTGCACCTCGGTACCCAGGACGTCATCGCTCGCGTGGCGTTGCTCGAAGGCCCGCGCTTGAGCCCCGGTGAGCGCATGTTCGCGCAACTGCTGATCAACGCCCCGGTGCATGCGGTGAAGGGCGATCGGTTGATCCTGCGAGACTCCAGCGCCCAGCGCACCCTCGGCGGCGGCCAGGTGCTCGACCCGTTCGCCCCGGCCCGGCAACGTCGCAGCCCGGAACGGCTCGCGCAACTGCAAGCCCTGGCCGGCCATGACAGCCTTGAGCAGGCGCTGCCGGTGCTGCTCGACCACTGCGCTGGCGGCCTCGATCCGCAGCAGCTGGAGCGCCAGTTCAATCGCCCGCGTGACGACTGGTCGCTACCGGCCAATGTGCGCCTGATCGACACCCGCCAAGGCCCGGTGCTGTTCAACGTGCAGCGCTGGGGGCAGTTGAAGTTCACCCTGTTGGAGCAGCTGGCGAAATTGCATGAGCTGGAACCGGACCAGATGGGGCCGGACCGCGATCGCCTGCGCCGCTTCAGTGGTCTGGCGCTGGAGCGTTCGACCTTTGCCAGCCTGCTGGACGAACTTCGCGCTGCCGGGTCGATCAATGCCAGCGGGCCGTGGCTGCATCTGCCCGATCATCAAGTGCGCTTGAATGCCGAAGACGAAACCCTGTGGCAGCAGATGCAGCCGCTGTTCGAGCAGACCGGGTTTGATCCGCCGTGGGTGCGCGATGTCGCAAAAACGCTCGGTGTAGACGACGCGGTAGTACGCCTGCTGCTGCGCAAACTGGCGCGCCTGGGTTTGATGCACCAAATCGTGCGCGACCTGTTTCTGACGGACGTGCAACTGCGGCGCATGGCCGGCGTGCTGCTGCACCTGGAACAGGAAAATCCGCAAATCCAGGTGACAACCTTTCGTGATGCGCTAGGCTTGGGACGCAAACGCTGTATTCAGTACCTCGAATACTTCGACCGCCTCGGCCTGACCCGGCGCATCGGCGAATCCCGCGTGATCCGCCCCGACAACGCGCTGGCCAGTGCCGACGCACCCTGAGTTCAAAGGAAGGCAATCGCGCCCGGTGGCGCGGCCGGGCTTCAAACCCGGTTGGGGACGGCATCCGTTCCCGGGCAGGTTCGACTCCGGCTGCCTTCCGCCATTTGAAAAGATCCTTCTCAATGCAAATCACATCGCTGATTGAGAGGCCTGAACAAAAACATCAGTGGACACATTCAAGCGCATGCCCGGCAGACTAGAGATAACTTATCGCCATGGTCAATTCGCTATTTGCGGTGCCGGGCGAGACTGCGCCGCCTGGAAGATGTACATATGCTGCAGACAGGGGGATTTCATAATCTCCTTTAGTACCGTTGTAACCCGTGTAAGTATGCACGGCATTTAGCGGCAGGCCGCTTCCTCCCTGCGTCATTATTCGCAGGCCGACTTGTTTTGCAGTTGAGTTTTTGTTCAGTGAAACTATGCCGGTTTCAGCATCAATGGCAGGAGTGTTAGAGATAAGTTTGTAGGTGATTTTCTTGATTCCAGGCGGACAATTTAAAAGTTTTATCGAGAATGGAACAGGCTTGGACTGCGCCCAGTCAGCAGAAAATTCACTGGTGCCATAGTCTTCTCCCATCGAAACCAAAACGTCGGGAGTGGTACATGAAAGAAGTTGGGCGGGTATCTCTTTTTTAAGGTTTATCTTCAGGATTGTATTAGTGCTGCTATTACCAAAATCTATTTTTCCGTAGACTCCGGCTGGGAGTTTGACAGTTCCCGCTTTGTTGCCAGTTTTGATTAGCGTCATTCGTAAACGTTCTCCGTATCTTCCGAGGAAGTAATCTACATCTAAAAATGGAGGGGGAGGGATTTTTAAAGCGGCTCCTTTCGATGGAATTGGTATATTAGTAATATTGCTTCCTAAAATTTGGACTTTATAAGAAACACCCGTCCCATCAATCACAAAAAGATTGGCGCCAGCGGGGTTCGGACCTATTGTGCTGTCAGGTGTTAACCAAAGATTAAAGCTGGCACGCATACACGAGAAAACAACCAGTGAAGGAATAACGGACTCCTCGCTATAAATTTCCTCACCTATTGGTGTGTCGCTAGGTACACCTAGTATGGACGGTCCGTTGAAATTTACGGTCACTGGGTTGAAAGGGCCTGAACAAAAGTCAAAACCATAGGCTGGCGACATTTTCATTAAGATAATCCAAGTCGTAAATGTCATTAAAGCTACAGCGTATTTGTTTTTTTTCATCATTTTCATCATTGATTTAGGAGTGTTCTGCAATTAGAGTGTTTTGCGGCAATTCGTGTGCCCCTCCCGCTATAATTTATGCTGTCACTCAGGTAAACAATAAAGCGGGTAAGTGTCATAGTTTCGGCTTTTGTCCTGCACAGGTAATACATAAGACACCTGGCATTGTTTTTCGCCCCATTTTATATTGATCACGCCTTGCTCTTTCTCCATCAATGCCAACGCTTTCCCACTCGGATCACTGAGCGACAGTTGTTTACCTTCGCTGTCCTCAAGTACTGCGCCAAACGGTAACGGCTGTTTCTGCGCGTCGAACAGTTCAAATTGCACGCGCCGGCCGGTCTTGCCGGCATAACGTGCCTTGACCACCGCACCACGGCGCGGCACGCGTTGTTGGCTGGCGTTGTCGATTTCGAGATCGGCACCGAGGTCGCGGGTGTCCAGGGTGATCCAGTTGACCCGATAGGGTTGCGCACTGGGGATCACCGCATAGCCATTTCGGCCGGTGGTCACACCGCTGTAGCTGCTGATTTTGGCGTCCTTGACCCCCGGCACTTCAACCAGGGCGAAGGTTTCGCCCACCGTCTGGCCAAGGTTTATGCCGCCGGCATGGGCCACAACCGATCCTGATGCATTAAGGCTTTGTGATTTATAACCACGGCCCTCGCTGTAGCCCAGGCTCAAGTCGCCCACTGATGTGCGGGTGTTGAGATTGAACGAACCTGAATTTCCGCCGCTGGAGCTATTCCCGGCCTGTACGGAGTAGAAGGTATCACCGGTTTCCGAGACATAACCGTTGATACCGGCCTGCGTGCTGCTGTTGTTTTTCTGACGGGTAGTGGTCATGAAAGCGCGAGGCGCGCGAATTTTTCTACCCAGCGGAAACGAGATTGACAGGCTCATTTGGGTGTCATTGCTGGTCGAACCGTAATAGCCCTGATCCTGGGTACGCGTGGCGCCGAAGTTGTAATTCAGGTCGCCCCAGTTATTGCTGTAGCCCGCGGAAACGCTCCGCGAACCGCCACGATTCCAATAGCGTTGATCGCTCGCCGTCAGATAGAGGTTGCCTAGCTGTTGATCCCGGCCAAGGCTTTGGTTAATGGTCAAGTCGGTGCGGGTTTTCGAGCTGCCGCTGCTGCGCGCGCCGTCATCACTGATGGCCTGTACGTGTTCGGTCAGGGTACGAAAACCCTCGGTTGAATAGCGGTAGGCCGCCAGGGTGAAGCTGGTGTTGGTGCCCGTGAACGTTTTCGCATAGAGGGCACGCACGCTGTCACCTTCGGTGGTTACGCCGCCAACCTCGCTGGTGGAGTGGGTCATATCCAGTGAAACCGCGCCCAATGAGGTGTTTTTACCCATACCCAAGCCCAGCGCTTTGTAGCCATCACTGACCTGAACACCGGCGATGCCGGTCAAATTGCTGGTGAGGCCGTACGCCAGTGTGCCGCTGACCAATTGCGGGTTTTTCTCACCCTCGGTGTGGCTGCTGTATTCACCGGCCGAGACGCTGTACTTCAATTGACCTTCACGCACCATAATCGGAAGTGCGGAGAACGCCTGTCGGGTGACGTGACGGGTACCGTCGGCTTCGATGACGGTGATTTCCAGATCGCCGTTGGAGCCACTGGGGTAAATGTCGCTGATCTCGAACGGCCCCGGCGGCACGTTACTGGTGTAAAGGATGTAGTCGTTCTGGCGGATTTCCACCTTCGCACTCGTCTGCGCTACACCCCGAATGACCGGGGCATAGCCGCGTTCGCTGTCAGCACGCATGCCTTCGTCTGACGCCAGTTTCAGGCCACGATAGCGCACGCTGTCGAACAGATCAGGATCAGAAAAGATATCGCCCGCACTGAACTGGCCCTTGATCGCCGTGACGTCATGCTGCAGGTAGGTGCGATTGCTGGTGAAGGTATTCGGGCGTCCGGTGCCGGTGCTGAAGTTGGATTCATTGCGCAGGCGCCAGCCAGCGAGGTTGATGCCGTTGCGCAGCCCCAGGTTGTTGGAAATCTTGACGCCGTAATCGCCAGCATTGCGATTGGTGTTGAGTTGGTAGTTGATGAACGCCGCTGACACGCCTTCGTCCCACAACTCGGGAGCGACATAGCCGCGAAGGCCTTTCTCCATCGACATCTGCGGCACGCTGACGGCCAGGCGCAGGTGACTCGCGTCGTAACGCACGCTGGCCTGATCAATCATGCCGGGTAAGTCATAGCAGGCTTGCGGCTCGTCCGGGTTGAACGTGCCCTGCGCCTGAAGTTTATTCAGATCGATGCCCAGTTGTTTGAGCAGATCGAACGTCAGGCACGGTTCAACCCGACCATTGATAGCGTTGCGCATGAAATCGATATCGCGCCGACCGACCAGCACTTCATTGCTGTAAAGATCGACCCGATAATTGCCAGGCACCACGCTGTCGGCTGCCAATAGCAGCTTGAGGTCGACATTGGACTGCGCACCTTGCAGGAACGTGGTGTTGTAATCGTCCAGTTGCAAATCTTCATCCGCGCCCAGAACGAGAGTGGGCAGGCCAATGAAAATGGCCAATGCCAGCGCATTGAATGGTGTCGAATCAAATGCCTTGAGCGCATATGAATTGCACGCGGGCTTCCCTGAACAACTTCCGGTTTTGTTTAGAGTGGAAAATGGCATGCAATAAAACCTGTATCGGCGCTCACAACTCAATCGCTGGCCGAGCGCAAGCGAGCACCTGGTTTAAAGGTGCTTGCGCAAGGACGTGTTACTTGGATTCAGTCGGTTCGGCGTTGACGGCTTGGCCGTTGATCAGCGACGCCTGGTAATGACTCATCGCCCCGTAGTCATTGATGCTGGAAAAAGTCAGGCGCACCGGGGGACTGGCGGATGGGAAGCGGCTCAGCGAAAACCTGGCTTCCGTTCCCGGTCCGACCATCTTCGTTTCCAGTGCAAATTCACTTCCTTTCGAATCCCGAAGTGCCAGATCCGCCATTGATACGTGGTACGCACCGGGGTTTTTTACAATAAGAACGGCATTGCCGTTTTCTTGTGTGACTTGCCACTGCAATTGAGTCGGCGCCAGGATTGGGTCGCCGGGCAGGCCAGGGGGACGGAAAAAAACCTTGATCCGTTGGCGCACGGCCAATTGCAAGGTATTGGCAGTTTTGGACGCTTGCGGGATCTCCTGGACATTAAGCCAGACCACCGATTCTTTATCTGTTGGCATGCCTTGGCCTTCGTAAAGAATGCGAAGAAGTTGTTGTTCTTTGGCAAATACACGGGCCAATGGCGGTGTTACGGCGAACGGGGTCGCTTTATCACTGGTGTCTTCCCGGTCGATCCAAGATTGAATCAGCGCATCCTGGTTGCCGTTGCGCACGGTGATATTGGCTTCTTTATGAGCCCCATCAAACACCACTCGCGTGGCACTCAAGGAAATACTACCCAATGCCTGTGCACTCACCAGCAGTGCCAGGAAGGCGAAAATGAATTGACGCAACATAGTGGTTACCGCTGTTTCAATATAAAAGGCGAGGCCGAGGCCTCGCACGAACTCAGGCAGGCGCCAGGGACTTATTCGTATTCAAGAATGAAGGGCAGGGTGGCGTCGCCACGACCGGCAGTTGCGCTACCTTCCGCGCCTGTGGTGACGTAGGCGGCAGAAAAGCTCAGTGTGCTGTCGCCACCAGCTGAGCCAGTGCCATGCATGCCGGCTACGATACGAGCGTCCTTGCTCAGGTCGATTTGCACGCCGTTACTGTCCAGCAACGCGATACCGACGTTGGTTGCCGTGCCGTTGCCAGGGGTCAGTGCCAGCAATTTTTTGTCGTCAGGGACAAAACCGGAGCCGCCGCTGCTCGGATCGAAGACCATCGCGACTTTGGTGCCTTTGTTGCAGTTGACGTTGAGGTTGAAGTGGTTACCGGCGACACGCCCGCCAGCCGGGTTAGCAGCAGTGCCCATGTCTTTGATCGAAACATCGCCCATATTGACGGCGATCACTCGATTGGCATCGCTGCCGTCGACGGAGCAGGCATCGTTGTTGATTACTCCAGTAAAGCTGATTTGGCCGCTGCCACCCTGTGTTGGTTTTACTGGATCTTCTGCGAGCGCGTTGCACGAAGCACTCAGTACTGCGCAAGCAAGAAGAGCAAGGGAAAATTTTTTCATCATGATGTCCATTTATATGAAAGTGAAATGTGCTGAAAGAAATTGCATGAGCAAGATAATCAGCGAGCACTTTCGAGGACATCAGACGAATCTTAATCATCGCAGCTGTTGCAATGCCTTCTAGTTAAAAACATTAAGTGCGTGACAGTAAGCCAACAAATCCTGGTCGCTTGAAACTTCCAGTTTGCGCATGGCCGATATCTTCTGCGCGCTGACTGTTTTGGTACTGCGATTCTGACTGCGGGCGATATCACTGACGCTTTTTCCTGACACAAACAGCCGCAGAATCTCGAACTCCTTTGGCGACAGCATTGAAAATCGCTGTTGGATATCGGCGTTGGACTTGATGACAGACTGCGGTGCGGGTTGCTGGCTGAGGTACTGGCCGTTGCGGGCAATGGTTTCGAGGGCCAATTGAATCTCATTGTGCAATTGACTCTTTTGAATCACGCCGGCCACACCCAACTCATGCAAACGCGTGAGTATCAGTTGATTGGACAGCATGGTCAGTACCAGCACCTGTACCGCAGGGAAGTGTCGCTGTAGATATTCGACCAGTTTCAGGCCATCGCCATAGGGCGAGTCGGCGGGCATGTTGTAGTCGGTGATGACGATGTCTACCGAATGGAGGTTGAGCAGGTCGATCAATCCTTGTGAGCAGACCGCTTCGCCTACCACGCAAAAGCGACCATCGCGCTCGACCAGTTCGCGTACTCCGAGCAGGACGATCGGGTGATCGTCAGCAATGACTACGTTCAACTTTTTCATGAAAACCAACCCGTGGACACGTGTATCAATGAGGGAACTGCATGTGAGTCGTTCAAGGGGAAACCTTGTCGAGCAGGTTCTGAATGCGCAGCACCATTTGCCCGACATCTGCCAGCAATGTCGCGGTGACTGCGCCTGATGACAATCGGCACTCCAACTCGGTGCAAGCATGAGCCAGCTCGCCCGCCTGTACGGCCCCCATGGCACCTGCAATGCTGTGAAGCCTTTGCGCCACACCCAGCATGTCAAGGCTGTCCAGGGCTGAATTGAGCCGTGCCATGTCCTCGCGCATGGTCACGGAAAAGATGTCGCGCATTCGCGGTGAAAGCACCACATTGTCATCAAAAAACTCGGATTGAACAGAAGTCGAGACCTCAGCGACTGACGCCGCTTCAACCGGCAACGAGCAAAATCCGAGCAACTGCTCGCGCAATGTTTTGAGGCTCAACGGTTTTACAATCCAGGCATTCATCCCGACCTCAAGGCAGCGCGTGCCTTCTTCACGCATTGCGTTTGCCGTTACACCGATAATGGGGGTACGCAAGTCCATTTCCCGCAGTGCCTTGGCCAGTTCATAACCGTTCATCACGGGCATGTTGACGTCAGTCAACACCAGATCAAAAGCCTGCTCGCGCCACCGTTCCAACGCTTGCTCGCCGTTGGCTGCAACGCAGACACTACAGCCCAGTGCTTCCAGTTGTTCTTTGATGATCGCCTGGTTGATCGGATTGTCTTCGGCGACCAGAATCCGCAACTCAAGCGGTGTCTGGGCAGGGCGTGTCAGTTCGGTTGCGTTTACCGCCTTGCCTTTTTGTACAAGACTGACCGCCCGGGCAATCGCTCGGATGTCATACAAATCGACATCTGGCGTGTCGATCGTTTCAGGCTGATCAAGGCCGTTTATCCGGCAGACAATCCGCGAGCCCTGCCAGGCCGCGACGTTGTCGGATGGAAGAATGTCGACCAGCACCGCGCCAGGCTCAACAGTCAGGTTATCGCTGAATGGGCGGGCTGTCAGTCCGAAACGCTTGAGCCAATCGCAGACGTTTTCTGCCAGTTCAGGTACTGGGGCGCGAACAAGGACAGTCGCCGGGCTTGGCGTGATATCCATGCAATCGGTCAATTCGCCGGGCAGTCCCTTGAGCCTCAGGTCCAGCGAAAAACTGCTGCCAAGCCCCGGCTCGCTGATGACAGTCAACTTGCCATCCATCATTGCGCAGAGTCGTTGACAGATCGCCAGCCCCAAACCGGCCCCGGCCTCGCTGGAGGCGTCGCGTACCTGAAAAAACGGCGTGAACAGCTGTGCTTGTTGTGCCTGGGCGATACCTATTCCGGTGTCGCAGACTTGCCATTGCAGCGAGACTTGATCCAGGTCGTTGGCCAGCACCCGAGTGCGCAGGACAACCCGGCCTGAATCGGTGAATTTGATCGCGTTGCTCACCAGATTGTTGAGGATCTGGCGGATACGCACCGGGTCACCCTGCAACCGATTGGGCAGGGCCGGGTCGGTGCATGCACAGAGCAACAGCCCCTTGCGCTGGGCGAATGCGGCATAGGTGTGCAGCGTGTCCTCGATCAGTTGCAGGGGGCAAAAACCGATGGACTCGATCAGCATTTGTCCGGACTCGATCTTGGAAACGTCCAGCACATCGCTGATCAACTGAAACAACGTGGTCGATGAGCGTTGAATAGTTTGTAGATAGTCCTCTTGATGTGCGCTGAGGCTGGTCATGCCAAGTAACTCAAGCGTGCCCAGAACGCCGTAGAGCGGGGTGCGGATTTCGTGGCTCATGGTCGCCAGGAACCGGGTCTTGGCCTGGTTCGCCAAATCGGCGGTACGCCGAGCCTTTTCCAGGGCCAGGGCGTCCTCGACGTGGCGCGTGATGTCATTGAACGCGCAAAGCAGTACGTCCTGCCCTTGATAGCGGGTCGAAATGAAGCCCACATGCAAGTGCCGGCCTTCGATGTCCAGGCGCGTTTCGCCGATATCCGCCAGATCGTGATGGCGGTCCAGTACCGCCACCAGTTTTGCGGTGCCTTGCCACTGCTGGGCGCGCTGGTTTTCCAGCAGCACTTTGAAATCGGTGCGCCGCACCACACACAACCCGGTAGGGGCGGTATCGATCACCGCACGGCTGAACGCTTCGCTTTCGGTGATGCTTTGATGCGCTTTTTCGGCTGGCTGGACGACGCGAATCCTGTACCAGCGACTGATCATCCAACTGATACCCGCACCGCCCAGTAACAACATCAGCAGACCGACCAATGGCCACATCAGTTGCCCGAAGTAACTTTTGAAGCTGATGGTGTAAATGGCTGTCCAGGGTTGCTCGGTTTTGGCCACGACCTTGAACACCATGCCATTGCGATTGATGTTCAGACCTTCATGCAGTGTTTGATCGGCATTGATTGAGCCGATGACCGCACGCCCGTCGGGGGTTATCAGGGTGAAACTGTCGTAAATCGACCATTCCATGATGCGTTCAACATCATTGACCTGGTTCATGTTCAATAGCGACGCCACCACGCTCGACTCACTGGTGCCATGGATTTTCAGTTCGTCGGGATCAAGCTGAATATTGATATAGGCGAGCATTTCGGTTGAGCGCGGGTAATCGTCGGGCACGTTGTAGGCTTCCCAGTGCACCCGACCATCGGCGAGTCCGTTGTTCTTCACTTTGAGATGTCGGGCCACGCGGGCGACGATCGTGTTGAGCGGTTCCTCACTTTCTTTTGTGCCGGCGTGCAGAACGCCATTGGATGGAACGGTGATGTCGAAATTGTCATTGTCGTTGTACAAGAAGATCTGCGGCGACTGGTAGTGCGACGTCGACCAAAAAGCGCTGTACAGACTTGAAAGGTGGACGCCGAGGGTGAACACTTTAGGCAGTTCACTTTCCTTGAGTTTCTGGTGGTTGAAACTCAAGCCGAAAGGAACGGAATAGGGAAACTCATAGCCTTCGTAAATATTCGGGCCTTCGGTTGCCAGCTGTCTGGCGCTGTAACGTGCATTCAAGCCCTTGTAGAACATTTCCCCTCTTACACTTTGCTGCGCTACCTCACGCAGAAATGCTTCATGGCGCTGCACGTTCTCCATCAAACGTGCGAAGTGAAATCGCACGGTGTCATTTTGTTCCCTGAGCAAGCGCTGGAAAGCCCAATAGCTGAATCCCACCAACAGGATGGCAATGCCCAACAACACCAGCAGCCCCTTGTTCAGGCGCATGGAACTTCGAGAAAGGTTTTCAAGCAAGGAGGGGTTGTGTTTCATGTTCGGTCATTTCCAAAGGGCATGCAGGTGCCTCGTTAACGGGCATCTTGTCTCCAGGCTCCTTCTGTCATTGGTTTGAGCTCGGCTGCACCGTAGCGTTTTGCGGGGCTGCCCGACCATAGGGCAGCAAGCAATTGAACAGCGCTCGTAATGCAAACGGCTTGACCAGGCAGTGGTCCATTCCTGCCTCAAGGCACAACGCTTCTTCGCCACGCATGGCATTGGCCGTCGCGCCGATGATGGGCTGTACATAGCCTAGACGTCGTAATTCTTTTGCCAACTCGTAGCCGTTGAGTTTCGGCATGTTTACATCACTGAGCACAACATCGAAGGTGCCGGTTTTCCAGAGTGCCAGGGCTTCTTCTCCGTTGCAGGCCAACTCCACCGAGCAACCGAGTTCTTCGAGTTGATCACGAAGAATCAGTTGGTTGATGTCATTGTCTTCTGCAACCAAGAGATGCAGATTGAGTTTTTTCAAGGCGCTGGTCGTCAAGCTTTGTGTGGTCTGGTCGACCCACAAGCCCTGTGCCTGGCTGACAGCCTGGTGAATGGCATACAGGTGGCTGACGTTGACGTATCGGCATTCGGGCTGCGATGCAGGCGTATTGCGCAGGTTGGCGGTGGCGATTATAAGTGGGCCGCACCAATTCGGCATCAGACGTTGTTCAACATCACCTGCATGCAATTCGATCAACAGGCTGCCACGCGCCGCCGTGGTGTTTCCAAGGGGCGCCACCTGAGCCCGCGCCCCCCACCGACGCAACCAGCCCGCGATGGACTCGTTCAGCTCTCGCACCGCAGACGCCACGTAGATTGTGTTCGGTAGCAGGCAATGGGTTGCCGGCAACGATCGGGTGACGATGTCGAGTGGCAACGTCAGCGTAAAACTGCTGCCCAGTCCCTTTTCGCTCACCATGCGCAGTGTGCCATTCATCAACTGCGTCAGGCGTTTGCAGATCGGCAGGCCCAGACCGGTTCCGGCAACGACATTGGTATTGCCTTCAGTCTGGTAGAACGGCTCGAAGATATGGGCCTGGTCATCCCGGGAAATACCACGGCCGGTATCTGTCACTTGCCACGCCACCTGTGCTTTTTCGTCAGCGCAGTCGAGTAGTCTGACCCGCAAAACCACCCGCCCTGAATCAGTGAACTTGACTGCGTTGCTCAGCAGATTATTCAAAATCTGCCGGATACGTGTAACGTCGCCAATCAATCGCTCGGGCATTTGCGGGTCCATGCACGCATACAACTGGACACCTTTGCTCTGCGCCGCCGCGGCGTACCCCTGAATGGCCTCGTATACCAATTCCGTCGGGGCAAACTCGTGCAGTTCCAGGGCCAGTTGCCCGGCCTCGATCTTCGATACGTCCAGGACATCGCAGATCAATTGCAGCAAGGTCGCGGAGGAACCTTCGATGGCACGCAGATACCCTTTCTGTTGGCTGTCCAGCCGAGTCCGGCCCAAGAGTTCCAGTGTGCCCAGCACGCCATACAGTGGGGTGCGGATTTCGTGGCTCATGGTTGCCAGAAACAGGGTTTTGGCTTCATTCGCCGCATCAGCCAATCGGCGCGCCTCTTCAAGCGCCGCCTCGACCTGCTTGCGCGCACTGATATCGCTGAACGCGCAGAACAGCACGTCTTCACTTTTGTAGCGAGTCGGTGCGCTGCTCAAATAAAGGTGGCGGCCGTCGACGGTGGAAAAATAGTCACTGCGATTGGGTTGTGTCGTATCGAATGCTTGCTCGATCCAGCTTTTGCAGAGCATTTCGCGCTCAATACCATTGCCCAGCCATCGCTCGGACAGGGTGTTTTCGAGCATCACCTGGCCGTCGGTGCGCCGCAGCACGCAAAGGGCGACGGGCGCGGTTTGAATCACGTCACGGCTGAATGCTTCGCTCTCGATCAGTGCCTGCAAGCGGTTGAGTGCCGGTGTAATAAACCTGTGCTCGACCCGACGAATCAATAGCCAGATCAAAATCATGCTTGCCAGGCAGAACGCCAATGCTGCGAGCAGTTGTGGCATCAGTGCCTTCAGCAGATCCAGCAAGTCGAACGAGTACACCAATTGCCAGTCCGTGGACTTCAACTGTTTGCGGATCACCAGATGATCGGGAAGCCAGCCGCTACCGACAAAACCGAAGTAGTTGTTCTCATGCGATCGGCTCAACGCCTCGCCGAGTCGGTGCGCTGGGGTGTTGGCAAACAACAGGGAACCTTGGGAGTTGAGCATCATGAACGTGCCGGCACTTTGATCGTTCAGGGCAGCGGAGATTTCTGCGCCGTCCATTTCCAGCCCCAGCCAGCCTGAGTTTTTCACGCCATCGTCCAGACGGATGAAGATGTACAACTGCGAAGCGGTCGCCGCTTGATCGGTCAACCACAACTCCTGATCCCGTTCCGGTAATTGGTCATTCAATGCGGAAAGTTGATCCAGGATCGACCGGGGAAGCCGCGGAAGATTCGTACTGGCGGTATACAGCCGATTCACCTGCGGATTCGCTTCGGCGGAAACGTAAATCAGATTCAACTGATTGCGCTGCATGTAATCCAGCATTCTGCGTGTCAGCCAGAGGGTCCACTGAGCGCCGCCGGAAATGCCCAATTGAACGGAATGGTCCTCAATCGACGGCGAGTAGGAGAGTGGGGTGGCCATCATCGGCTTGCATACGGCTGAGAGCCCCAAGCTCTCAAGCAAGGACTCGCGGCTGGTAAAAAATGTCTGCGCCTCTGCGACCGCGCTGCTCATGTAGCTGCGGCGCTGGGAAATATCGTTGGCGAGGGTGGAACGCAAGAAGTTGTACGAGGCGCTGAGGATACCGGCCATCAGGACCAGCGCAAACAAACGAAGCAGCCGGCGGGCTGCTTCGGGACTGGATAAGAACGGGTTGATCTGATGCAGGTAACTTTTGAGTCTCATCACCCCAATGTAAGGACTGTGCCATCCGCGGGGCATAAGACGATTCTTAAAGTCGCGTCTTTGTGAGCCTCTTCACCCACACTGGCGGTCGACTGTTTCAGAACCCCAACGGGTACTGAACCACCACATAGATCCGGTCAATATCATCGCCTGCCTGCGCTTCATTGGCCCGGTGCGAAACATGCGATACCTGCACCGACAAATCCTTCGCCGCACCCGATTGCACGATGTACTTCAAATCTACGTCGCGCTCCCAGTGCTTGCCGCCGTCACCTTGTTGCGGCTGGTATTCGCCACTGTCGGTGTTAAACGGGTTGTAGGCGCCCCCCTTGGGGGCGTGGGTGCCGTCGATGTGGCTGCCGGAAACGTAGCGGGTCATGAAGGTGAGGCCGGGGATGCCGAACGCGCCCAGGTCAAGGTCGTAGCGTGCTTGCCAGGAGCGTTCACCGGCGCCGTTGAAGTCGGCGTATTTGATCGAGTTGGAGAGGTAGATCGAGTCGCCGCCGACGAAATCGAACGGCGTGTCGCCATTGATTCGCTGCCAGCCGAGCATCACGGCGTGCGGACCGAAGGCGTATTTTCCGGAAAGACTGAATGCTGTGTTGTCGATCGCGCCGGCCAGCGCCTGTTTTGTATCGCGGGTGTGATAGAGGTTGGCATCGAGCATCACGCCTGATTGCTTGAAGTGCAGATTGCCGTAGTACTGATGCCAGGTATCGGTCAGTTCGGACGCATACAGCGCGCCGCCCAACGGCTGGTCAGCGAACAGGTCGGCGCCGACAAAACTGATTGCGCCGTGTTCGGTGTTCGCACCGTAGCCGTAGAAATCACCTTTGCCGGAAGTGCTGTCCTGATTCTTGAACGCGGTGAAGTACCCGGCCTGCAGATTGACGTTGTCGATTTCCCGGCTGTTAAACAGAAAACCCGTGGCGTACTCCGGTTGCAGACGTTTATCGGAGGTGTCGACGACCGGCGTTTCCACGGTCATTTCGCCGAACGCCAGGGTGGTGCGCGAAACCTTGAGTTTGAAGGCGCCGCCAGCGCTGGAGTAATCCGGCTCGCTGCGGCCACTGCTGTCGACCGGCAACAGGCCGGTACCGGAATGACCTTTGCCACCATCGAGTTTAAGACCAAGAAAAGCATGGGCATCGATGCCGAAGCCGACATCGCCCGGCGTGTATCCGGAAGTGAACGTGCCGATAAAACCCTGAGCCCATTCCTGCTTATAGTTTTTGCCGGCGGGAGTGGGCGAGCGGTAGTCGTTGCTCAGGTAGAAGTTGCGGCTGAGCCCTTCAGTTTTGGCGTCGTCGAAGAAGTCATTAGCCAAAGCACTGTCGGTCGCTGCGCAAAGCAGTGCCAACAACGCAAAGCGTGGTGTTGAGGGAGCCATCGTGAGGGACCGACAATCAGGGAAGGTCTCTGATGATGGGCAAGATCAACCGGGCTGGATTGAGCCGATGTGCTGAGTTCAAGGCATACCTGATTTCCCTCTACAGGGGATATGGGTTAGAGGCGGCCATACTCCCGCGCCGTACGATCCACCGCGATGCGCGTCTTGTCGACCAGTTCATCCAGTTCCGCCCGCGTAGCGATCAACGCCGGGGCCATGATCATCCGCCCCAACGTCGAGCGAATAATCAAACCTTCCTCAAAGCCAATCGTGCGGCAGCGCCAGGCGATATCGTTCTCGTTGGCAAAGCGCTTGCGGGTGGCTTTGTCTTCGGCGAACTGCAACGCGGCCACCAGCCCGACACCCTGAACCTCGCCCACCAGCGGATGGTTGCCGAACACTTCGCGCAGGCAGTTCTGCAAGTAAGGTCCGGTGTCGTTTTTCACCTGCGTGACCACGCCTTCATCGCGCAAGGCCTTGAGGTTGGCAATCGCCACGGCGGCCGCGACCGGGTGGCCGGAGTAAGTCAGGCCGTGGGCGAATACGCCGCCTTTTTCCACCAGCGCCTCGGCCATGCGCCGCGACAGGATCAGCCCGCCCATGGGGATGTAGCCGGAGGTCAGGCCTTTGGCGATGGACAGGGTGTCGGGTTCAAAACCGAAGGCCTGATGCGCGAACCACTCGCCGGTGCGGCCGAAACCGCCGATGACTTCGTCGGCGCACAGCAGCACGTCGTATTGGCGGCAGATGCGCTGGATTTCCGGCCAGTAGGTAGCGGGCGGGATGATCATGCCGCCGGCGCCCTGGAAGGGTTCGGCGACGAACGCGGCGACCTTGTCGGCGCCCAGTTCGAGGATCTTGTCTTCCAGTTGCCGTGCGGCGCGCAGGCCGAATTCTTCCGGGCTGAGATTGCCTTCGTGGGCGAACCAGTACGGCTCGTCGATGTGCGCCACGTCGGGAATGGTGCCGCCCATTTCGTGCATGAACTTCATGCCGCCCAGCGCCGTCGCGGCCAGGGTCGAGCCGTGGTAGCCGTTCCAGCGGCCGATCATGATTTTTTTCTCGGGCTGGCCCATCACCTGCCAGAACTTGCGCACGGTGCGGATCAGCACTTCGTTGGCTTCGGAGCCGGAGTTGGTGTAGATCGCGTGGCTGTAGTGCCGGGGCAGCAGGCTGAACAGCAGCTCGGAGAGCTCGATCACCTGCGGGTGGGTGGTGTGGAAGAACATGTTGTAGTAGGGCAATTGTTGCAACTGCGCCGTTGCCGCGGCGGCGAGATCCTTGCGCCCGTAGCCGAGGTTGGTGCACCACAGACCGGACATGCCGTCCAGATACCGATTGCCGTCGTTGTCCCACAGCGCCAGGCGATCACCACTGACCATCACCCGCGGGCCTTCCTCGTTGAGCGCCTTCTGATCGACGAACGCGTGAATGTGGTGGGCGGCGTCGGCGGCCTGATAATCGCGGGTGCTGCGGGTCGGATCGAGTTCGGCGGACATGGCTGATCTCCAGAAATGGGGCGGGTGAGTGCGCGTTCATTCCAGCGCGGCACGGCCAATATTTGTCACTTAAAAATATTTTTGTAAAGAAAATATTTGTCGGTAAAAAAAGAAATCCGTAGGCTGGCGTCCATCAGCAAGTCAGGACACCAGCACCATGAGCGGGCTCAGAGAACGGCAAAAGGAACAGCGCAGGGAAGTCATCGCGCAGGCAGCGCTGGAGCTGTTCATCAGCAACGGCTTCGGCGCCACCACGCTGGAGCAGATCGCCAATCAGGCCGGGGTTTCCGCGCCGACGGTGGTCAACTATTTCGGCGGCAAGCAGGAGATTTTGCTGGCGTTGCTCAAGCAGCCGGACGAGCAGGCGATGCGCGATGCCCGGGCCAATCTGGATGACGACAGCGATCCACTGGAGGCGTTGTGCGAGTTCGAGGGCTTGATGACCGATTACCAACTGCAAGCGATGCCGGCCTCACTGTGGCGTGAACTGGCACCGTTTCTACTGACCGGCGAACTGGCTCAGGCGTTGAGTCCGTGGAATGCGGCGGTGATCGAAGAAACCAAGGCGCTGCTCGGGCATTTTCAGGCACAGGGCAAGGTGCGTGCGTCGGTCGATCTGGACGTGGCGGCGACGTTGTTCAACCAGTACGCGAATATGGCGTTCATCCGGCTGGCGACCGAGCCTGAGCCGGACAGGGCAGCACATGCCGAACACATGCGCGGTGTTCTGGGCTTGATCTGCCATGGCATTTTGAGCAGCGAACAGCAGGCGCAAGCTTGAAACCCTGAAAACCCAACACATACCCCGTGGCGAGGGAGCTTGTCGGATCGCCGCACCGTCCCGCTGGGGCGCGAAGCGGCCCCGCTGTTCAGAAGGACTGCTGTGCAGTCGGGCGGGAGCAAGCTCCCTCGCCACAAAAAAACTGGATGTATAGCGCCGAAGCGCGACGCAGGAGTGACCAAGATCACTTCATCGGGCGAATCCTTGCCCGGCCGGCGGAGTGTTCTCCGAGCACTCGATGTGCAGCTTGCCGTGGGTCATGATCCAGTGGATGAGGTCGGCGGTTGGAATCGAATGCACGTACTCCACCCATTGCGAATCGGCCGGGCCGTATTGTTCGAAATAGCGGCGCAGGACAATCCGGCTCTGGTCGTTCGCCAGACCCAGGCAAAACTCTTGAAACAGCAGCGGTGAGTCGCGCTCAGGCGCCGTGGTGCGCTGGCTGAGAATCAACGGATAGCGGGCGTCGTGCCCCTCGGCGGTATAGCGGTTGTGCAATGCGCTCATTGAATGCCCCCCGGTTGTCGATGGCGTGCAGGGTGCCTGATGGGTTTTGCCGCAGCATGTCCGCTTGATGTCCGAGATGACGGAATATTGCTCGATTGAAATAAATGACCCGGGCGCCAGAATAGTTTTAGATGCGTTCTTTTTGGCCCGAGGATCCATGAACGTGAGCAGACTGCTGATCGTCGACGACGACGTGGAAGTTCTTGCCCTGCTGAAGAAGTTCTTCGTCCAGCACGCCTACGAAGTCGACGTGGCCGCCGACGGCGCAGCGATGTGGGCGGCGATTGCGCAGCAGCGCCCGGACACGATCATTCTCGACTTGATGCTGCCCGGCGAAGGGGGCCTGAGCCTGTGCCAGAAAGTGCGGGCGCAGATGGGCATTCCGATCATCATGCTGACCGCCATGGGCGAGCTGAGCGATCGCATCGTCGGCCTCGAACTGGGCGCCGATGACTACGTCACCAAGCCGTTTGCCCCGCGTGAACTGCTGGCCCGCCTGCGTGCCGTGCAGCGTCGCGCCGGTGAGCAGGTCAACCCGGGGAGCGAGCCGTCGCGGCCGGTGATCGCCTTCGCCGGTTGGCATCTGGACATCACCTGTCGCGAGCTGCGCTCCCCGGACAACGTGATGATTCCGCTGTCCGGTGGCGAGTTCGATCTGCTGGTGGTGTTTCTTGAACACCCGCAGCGCATCCTTACCCGCGAGCAACTGATCGACCTGTCTCGCGGTCACGGCCACGACGCCTTTGATCGCAGCATCGACGTGCAGGTCAGCCGCTTGCGCCGCAAGATCGAACCGGACAGCAAACGCCCGGACCTGATCCGCACCGTGCGCAACGGCGGCTATCTGTTCACGGCCACGGTCACGCGCTCGTGATCCGTCGATTCCTGCGGCGCGATCCACTGAGTCGGCGGATTGCCTTGACCATTGTCGCGGCCATGCTCGCTTCGCTGGCGCTCAATTTCCTGTTCGTGGAGGTGGCAGGGACCTGGGCGCGACCGCCCATTGAACGCACCGGGTTGCTGGAGCAGATTGCCGCCACCGTCAAGGTGATCGAGGCCGCACCCGCGCCTTTGCGCGCGCAACTGGCGCAAGCGGCAAGCGGCCCGAAACAGAAGGTGACGTGGAGCGCGCAACGTGCCGAGCTCGGATTGCCACCCAGTGGCACGCTGCTCATGGCCGGCGAGACGTCGGTGTTGCACCAGTTGTTGGGCGATGATCGACCCATTCGGGTGTTCAATCCCGGTGACTGGCCAAGCGGCAGTCCGGCGGCTCTTTACGCGGCGCTGATTCAGCTGCCGGATGCCAGCTGGCTGTTGTTTTCGTCGCCCGAGCGCTCCTGGGGCCTGGACGTCGGCACGCGCATCGCGATCATCATCGCCCTCGGCCTGATCGCCACGGTGCTGGTGGCCTGGCTTGCCACACGGCAACTGGCTCACCCGCTGCAACGCTTTGCCAGCGCTGCCCGCCGCTTTGGCGGCGATCTGCGTGCGCCGCCGATCAAGGTCGAAGGCCCGGACGAGATCCGCCAGGCGATCATCGCCTTCAACACCATGCAGGCGCAGATTCAGCACTACATCAGCGAACGCACGCACATGCTCGCGTCGATTTCCCACGACTTGCGCGCACCGCTGACCCGGATGCGCCTGCGCAGCGAGTTCATGGAAGATTTCGATCATCAAGGCAAACTGATCCGCGACATCGAAGAAATGCAGTCGATGATCAACGCCGCGCTGGCGTTCTTTCGTGAAGACACCCAGCCGGAGTCAACCACCGCGTTTGACCTGTCGGAGCTGCTGCAGACGATCATCGACGACTACCGCGACCAGCACATCGCCATCGATTTCCAGGGCCCGGCGCATCTGGTGTACGAGGGCCGGCCGCTGGGGATCAAGCGCGTGATCGTCAATCTGCTGGAAAACGCCGAGAAGTATGCGCAGCAGCCGGCGATTGCCCTGAGCAGCGATGGCTACAGCGTCTGCATCGACGTCAGCGACAACGGCCCGGGGATTCCCGAAGCGTCGTTGCAGCGGGTGTTCGACCCGTTTTTCCGCCTCGAGACCTCGCGCAACCGTGAAACCGGCGGCGTCGGGCTCGGGTTGTCGGCGGCGCGGGCCATCGTGCGTGAGCAGGGCGGGGAGCTGACGTTGAGCAACCGCAGTGGCGGTGGGTTGCAGGCCAGGGTTGAACTGCCTTTGTAATACTTTGAAACATTTGCGGGCGACGAGCGGTCAACAGGACACAATCCACTGCAAGAAGCGTCCATGAAAACCCCACGGCCCTCCGCACGCCTTGAACCGCTGTCACAGCTGCGCAATCTGAAAATGGCTCGCTCCGCGCACGCTTATGTGCGCGGTAGCACGGTTCAGTTTTATCAATGGCTGCACAGCCAGCCGGGCCGCAGCCTGCCGCAAGGGCCGGCGGTGTGGATCTGCGGCGATTGTCACGCCGGCAATCTGGGGCCGACCGGCGACCTGAAAGGGCGGATCGACATTCACATCCGCGACCTCGACCAGACTGTGATCGGCAACCCTGCGCATGATCTGGTGCGCCTGGCCTTGTCTCTGGCCACCGCCGCCCGTGGCTCGGACCTGCCCGGCGTGGCGACGGCGCGCATGCTCGAAGAGATGATGCGCGGTTACGAGCAGGCCTTCGAAGACGATGTCGATAAAGAACCGCCACGTCCGGCGCAAGTGAAAGCCGGGATGCGCAGCGCGGTGCAGCGCACCTGGAAGCACTTGGCCCAGGAACGCATCGAGAGCACCAAACCGACCATTCCGCTGGGCAAGCACTTCTGGTCATTGTCACGGGAAGAGCGCAGCGCGCTGAAGACGCTGTGCGGCACGCCAGACCTGCACACGTTGGTGACGTCACTGAAGGGCCGTTCGAAGGATGATCGGGTGAAAATGCTCGACTCGGCCTATTGGGTCAAAGGCTGCAGTTCGCTGGGGCTCAAGCGTTATGCGGTGTTGCTGGGTGTCGGTGAGGACGACGATCAGGAGTATTGCTTGCTCGACATCAAGGAAGCCGTCGCTGCCGCCGCCCCACGGGTGGCTCGCGCGGCGATGCCCCGAGACAACGGCAAACGGGTGGTCGAAGGCGCCCGCTGTCTGTCGCCGGGCCTAGGCAACCGGATGGTTGCGGCCCGGGTGCTCGAGCATGGTTTCTTTATCCGCGAACTGCTGCCCCAGGACATGAAACTTGAACTGGATCAATTGAGCCAGACCGATGCGATGCTGGCCGCCGGGTATCTGGCCCGCGTGGTGGGATTGGCGCATGCCCGGCAGATGGACCTGAGCACACGGGCGTCGTGGATGCGCGAGCTGCAGGCCTGTCGTTCAAAGACCCTGGATGCGCCGTCGTGGCTGTGGTCGAGTGTCGTGCAGTTGGTTGGTCAGCATGAGAAGGGCTATCTGGAGCATTGCCGGCGTTATGCGCTGGAGCATTGACCGCAACATCGGCAAACGCTTACCGGGCCAGCCCTTCCAGGGTGATCGTCACAGTGTTCGTCTGGCGCGGCCCGGCAAGCGGTGCATTCGTCTGACTGCGATAAGCGTTCGGGCTGAGGCCAAGCTGTTTTTGAAACGCACGGCGCATGCGTTCTTCCCGACCAAACCCCACGGTTTCAGCGATCCTCTTGATCGGCTCGCGGGTGGTCTTGAGCAACCAGGTGGCGGCCTCCAGACGTAAATTCTCCACCGCTTGTGCGGGTGTTTCTCCGGTGGCGGCGACATACGCGCGAGCAAAGTGGCGCGGGCTCATGCCGAACTGCTCGGCCAGCCGTTCCACGCGTAAATCACCGTTCAGATTTGCGGCAATCCAGCCATGCAAACGCGCCAGACGCACATCCGGATCGGTGCGCAATGCCTTGGCCTGGGCATTGAGTGACGCACTGAGTTGCGGCTGTTCAGCGCTGCGCCACAAAAACACCGTGAAATAGCGCGCCAGCGCCAACGCCGCGTGGGCGCCGAGGTCCTGTTCCACCAGCCCGAGCGCCAGATCGATGCCCGCCGTGGCGCCGCCACACGTCCAGAGGTTGTAGTCGTGCAGATAGAGCGCATCGGTCTGGCACTGCACGGCCGGGTAGCGCGCCTGCAACTCATCAGCGAATTTCCAGTGGGTCACGACTTTGCGGCCATCGAGCAGCCCGGCCGCGGCGAGCGCGAAGCTGCCGGTACCGATCGAGCAGAGACGGCGAATTTGCGGTGCGCGCTGGCGCAGCCAGTCGCAGGCGGGCCGGTCGGCCTCCAGCGCCGCCATGCCCGGGCCACCGGCAACGATCAAGGTGTCGATCAGCGGGGCCAGTTGGTCGATCTGTTCGAGCGAGCACGTGGTGACGCTGATGCCTGAAATCGACATGACCTGACCGCCTCGCGGCGACGCCACCAGCAAGCGATAGGGCGGGTGGGCGATGAAGTCCCCGGCCAGCACCCGAGGAATCGCGGCAAACACTTCCAGCGGACCGGCCGCGTTGAGTAACAGCAGATCATCGAACGCCAACACCACCACGGTGCGCTCAGGCAGCGGCGAGGTGTCCGACATGGCAGCAAAGGAGGGGTGTTTGGCATGGAGCGGCACGGCGGGCCTCGACATACTGAAATCAATGCATAAGTGAGAGCACGACAATGCCGCTAAAACCTGCTGCTGCCAAGCACCCGCTGACCCGACGCCTCAACGCGTTGCTGTGCTGCGCCGCACTATTACTGGCGCACCCGGTGTCGGCCGCCGACGCGGCGCTGAAGATGGGCGATCAGAGCGGCCTGATTCAGGCGTTGTTGCACGCGGCGGGAGAGGACCAGAACCTCGGCTATTCATTGTCTTGGCATCCGTTTCTGGCCGGGACGACGATGCTTGAAGCCCTGAGCGCCGGGGCGATCGACGCCGGTGTGGTCGGCAACGCGCCGCCGGTGTTTGCCCAGGCCGGCGGCTACGACGTGCGCATCATTGGCGTGGCCAGCGGCGCGCAAAACAACAATGCAGTGTTGGTGCCCGAAGGCTCCAACGCCCGCAGCGTGGCCGATCTCAAGGGCCAGCGGATTGCCGTGGCCAAGGGCACCAGCGGACATTATTTATTGCTGGCTGCGCTCAATCAGGCTGGGCTGACGGCGCGCGATGTGAACATTGCCTACGTCAGCCCGGTGGATGCGCAAAATGCCTTCGCCAGCGGCAACCTCGAGGCCTGGTCGGTGTGGTATCCCTTCGTTGGCCAAGCCACGTCGCGCGGCGCACGGATTCTGCTCGACGGCAGCGCCTGGCCGGAAACCGGGTTGAATTTCACCGTCGCCAGCCGCCGTGCGCTGGACGATCCGGCGCGTGCCGGGCAACTGGGCGATCTGCTGACCAGACTCGCCCGCGCGCAGGACTGGGCGACCGCGCACCCCGAAGACTGGGCCGCGGTTTTCGCGCAAACCACCCGGCTTCCGGTCGCACTGGTGCGCGAGATGCTCGCGCGTCAGGATCTGCGTTACGTGGCGATTCAACCATCAGTCATCGCGTCACAGCAGCACCTGGCGGACCTGTTTGCCGCCGAGCACCTGATTCCGCGCGCGGTGCAGGTCGCAGAGATGTTCGACGACCGCTTCAACCGCCTGCTCCCGACACCTTAAACCGATTTTTCATGCCTCGTTGACCGCACTGCTGTGCGGCCGGCCGGGGCTCATTCGCCTGGAGAAAAGCTATGTCTGCATTGCAAACCACCACCCTCAAACGCCAGAAAACCGGCCTGATTGCGGTCGATCATGCCCGCAGTGCCGGCGGCTACACCTTGTTCGCCCCGCAAACGGCGGACGGCCATGTGTTTTTGATCGATCTGGACGGCGAAGTCGTCCATCGCTGGAAACTGCCGCAGCGCCCTGGCCGTGACGCGGTAATCCTGCGTAACGGCAACCTCGGTTACAACGGCAACCACCCCGATTCGCCGGATCTGTTCCCGGGCTGGTCGGTGTGGCATGGCGGTGCGTTCAGCGAAGTCACCCCCGAAGGCGAGGTGGTCTGGGAGCACACCGATCTGCTGCATCACCACGACGCGCAATGGCTGGACAACGGTCACCTGCTGTACACCACCGCCGAGCCGTTGAGCGCGGAACTGGCCCGTCGGGTGGTCGGTGGCATTCCCGGCAGCGAGGCGCCGGGCGGGGTGATTTACGCCGACGTGGTCAAGGAAGTCGATCGTCAGGGGCAGGTGGTCTGGGAATGGCGCAGTTGGGAACACCTGCGTCCCGAGGATTACCCGCTGCACGAGTGCTTTGAACGCCATCACTGGCCGATGACCAATGCAGTCACCCCGGGCCGCGACGGCAAAGTGCTTCTCAGTCTGCGCAGTGTGTCTTCGGTGATTGCCGTGCAGCGCGGCAGCGGCGAGGTGCTGTGGCGTCTGGGCCACGACCTGGTCGCGCAGCAACACTGCCCGAGTGAACTGGAAAACGGCAACGTGCTGGTGTTCGACAACGGCATCTTCCGTCCGAATGTGAGCATGCCGCACTCACGCATCGTCGAAATCAATCCGGCCACCCAGCGCATCGAATGGCAATACGCCGATACCCCGGGCTATGCGTTTTTCACCCCGTTCATGGGCGGCGCGCAGCGTCTGCACAATGGCAACACGCTGGTGACCGAAGCCAACTTCGGCCGCTTGTTCGAAGTCACCCCGGCCGGTGAAGTGGTTTGGGAGTACGTCAATCCGCACTTCGCCAGCTATCCCGATGCGCCTTCGCGACGCTATCTGCCGGGCGAGAACAACGCCATTTTCCGCGCGCATCGCTATCAGCGTGAAGACCTGCCATGGCTGCGTGACTGAACACGCGCCGTTATCCCTCGCAACGATCACGCTCACGCCAGCCACGCGCAGCGAAGTATCGACTCCTCTCAAAAAAGCGGCTTGAAGCCGCTTCAGGAACCACCGATGAATCTTCTTTATTCGCGCAATGTTTATGCTGGTGCACTGGGTCTGTTCTCGCTGATGCCAGGGTTGCCGGCAGCCGCCAATGACTTGCCCAGCGGCGCCGATGTCCTGCAACCGGTGACGGTCGAAGCCCGGCGCCGCAGTGAGGATGCCCAGCAAGTGCCCACGGCGATGAGCGTGCTCGGCGCCCAGACTCTCGAGGAACAACGCCTGTATCGCCTGCAGGATCTGCAACAGGCAATGCCCAGCGTCAACGTCGCGTTCATGCATGCCCGGCAGTCGAGCCTGTCGATTCGCGGGCTGGGCAACAACCCCGCGAGCGATGGCCTGGAGGGCAGCGCCGGGGTCTACCTGGACAATGTCTACCTCGGTCGTCCAGGCATGGCCGTGTTCGATTTGCTGGATGTCGAGCAGATCGAGTTGCTGCGCGGCCCGCAGGGCACTTTGTTCGGCAAGAACACCACCGCCGGCGTGCTGAATATCACGACACGCCGACCATCGTTTACACCGCAGGGCAGTCTCTCCACTTCGGTGGGCGAAGACGGCTACACGCAAAATCAGGCGAGTTTTTCCGGACCGCTCAACGACACGCTGGCCGGGCGCATCGCGCTCTATCGCACGCACGAAAACGGCTACGTGAAAAACGCGTACGACGGTCACACACTGGGCGGCGGCGTACGTCAAGGCGCGCGTGGACAACTGCTGTTCCAACCCAACGAGGACTTCAATCTGCGCTGGCTGGCCGACTATCACGAAGAAGACTCCAGCGCCGGTACCCGCTCGCTGTTCAGCACCGGGCCAACCATCAACGGCGTCAACCGTTATGAACAACGGGCAAAAGCCGTCGGCGCGACACTGGTGAGCGGGCGCCGGGTCAATCTGGATGCCGACCAAAGCGTCAAGGTGTTCCAGGGCGGTACCTCGCTGGAGGCGAACTGGAATCTGGCCGGTGGCTACACGCTGACGTCGATCAGCGCCTATCGCTGGTGGGATTTCAGCCCGCGCAATGACGACGAGTTGAACGTCGATGTGATGCACAACGTCGGGCAATCCGCCCGCGACCAGCAATATTCCCAAGAGCTGCGGCTGGCCTCGCCAGTGGGTGAGCATTTTGACTACGTGTTGGGCGCCTATTATTTTCGTCAGCAAATGCGCAATACCGTGTTCACCGACTATGGCCCCTTGGCCGATACGTGGAACGGCACCCCGCAGGGTGCGCTGAACAACGTCACCAGCGTGGGGCATGGCAATGTCGACACTGACAGTTTCGCCACCTTCGCCCAGGGCACCTGGCACCTGACGCCACGGCTGGACTTCAGTCTTGGCGTGCGGGGCACCTACGAACGCAAACTGGCGGACGTGACACGCAACGCGCCGGTCGGTGGCGCCACGGTCAACGGCGCGGC
>NZ_JAFGYS010000070.1:0-529 GCF_017491705.1 Pseudomonas sp. 86_A
TTCCTGATGTATGAAGGTGCCTCGGGCGAGCGCTACACCATCTACACGGCCAAGACCGAGAATGGTGCAACGCAAATGCGCTACGCCAAAACGGACAAGGACGGCGCGCTGTTCTGGGCCGAGCGCGGCGTCGGCTACGTCGTCAGCGGGGGCGGTGATCGCGACCGGCTGACCAAGGTGGCGCAGGCGGTCTATGATCAGGCCGAGAAAAACGGCACCTGAAAGACTGCTGCACCGCAGTGCCCAGATTCCGACATTGAAAATTTGGAATGAAGACATCGGTGCGTCTCATTATCGCACCGGATGATCACGCGAAAATGAGCAGCGTTCGATCCGCCGATCGACGCGGGCGGCCTCGATTGGGGTTTTTGGTACCGCGCTGGTCCCCCTCTCGAGGCCGCACTTTTTTATCGGCTGCCCCGCCGGACAGCCGACACGTCGAATTCGTGAAGCGCTACCACGCCTCAGGCATATGATGAGCATCATCTCCCGGACGATGCCCTAGGCCTTTAGGAGAACCCCTTCAGTT
>NZ_JAFGYS010000071.1:0-528 GCF_017491705.1 Pseudomonas sp. 86_A
CGTACGACGTGTTCGCGAAATCGACCTCGAGCTCCTGGCCCGTCTTGTCGACGGCCGGATGGCGGAAATCGATCGTGAACTTCAGCCTGAAACCGAAGTACGGATCGAGACGCGCGAATTTATCGCCGTCGCGGATCTCGACGGGCTTCGTCACCTTGATGAACTTCTTCGCCGCGTTCTGCTCTTCGATGCCGGCCGACTGGATCAGAAACACGAACGTCGCCGCGCTGCCGTCCATGATCGGAATTTCCTCGGCCGTCACGTCGACGTAGAGGTTGTCGATGCCGAGGCCCGCGCACGCCGACATCAGGTGCTCGACCGTCGACACGCGCACGCCGTCCTTCTGCAGCACGGACGCGAGCCGCGTGTCGCCGATCGACAGCGCCGAAGCGGGAATGTCGACGGGCGTCGGCAGATCGACGCGCGAGAACACGATGCCCGTATCGGGCGCCGCGGGACGAAGCGTCAGTTCGACCTTGCGGCCCGAATGCACGCCGATGCCGACGGTCTTGACGATCGATTTGATGG
>NZ_JAFGYS010000072.1:0-527 GCF_017491705.1 Pseudomonas sp. 86_A
ACGGTGGCGAGGCCGATGTCGAGTTCCTCGTGCAGCAGGTTGCGATAGACGTCTTCGGCGGTCAGGTGGCGAACCGGGCTTTGCTGGAAAATTTCGAGAATCTTGAGGCGCGGTAGGGTGGCCTTGAGCCCGATGTTTTTGAGATCGGTCGGATTGGTCATGGCTAGGCGTCCCTAGAGTACAATGCAGGGCTTCAATAGTACCGGCTTTTCGCCTTTTCAGTCATCTGTGACATTCTCGCGCGGCCTTGGACAAGGGCCAGCACGGTGAGGGACATGATTCCAAGATCGCTTTTGCAACTTCAGAGGAGCCGCGTGCGGAGCACCGTCATCGCAGCTGTCGCCGTGGTCGGACTGGCCGCCTGTTCGTCGTACGACAGCGTGACCCAGCGGATCGCGCAGAGCATTACGCCGTATCGGATCACCGTCGTCCAGGGCAACTTCGTGTCGCAGGAAAAGGCGTCGCAACTGCAGGTAGGCATGTCGCGCGAGCAGGTGCGCGCGCTGCTCGGCACGCCGCTGCTGGAC
>NZ_JAFGYS010000073.1:0-526 GCF_017491705.1 Pseudomonas sp. 86_A
GCGTGCGCATCCCGTTCGCGCGGCCGGTGGCGAGAATCTCCGCATCGGCCGCGTTGCGGTGAATCAGCGAGCGGATCGAATCGTCGATGACGAGCAGCTCGTACACGCCCCGACGCCCCGTGTAGCCCGAATGCCCGCACTTGTCGCAGCCGACCGGATGCCAGACCGCGCGGCCGCCCTCGTGCCGCTCCTCCTTGCACGCCGGGCAGAGCTGGCGCACGAGCCGCTGCGCGAGCACGCCGAGCAGCGAAGACGCGAGCAGGTACGGCTCGACGCCCATGTCGGTGAGACGCGTGACGGCCGACGCCGCGTCGTTCGTGTGCAGCGTCGCGAGCACCAGGTGGCCCGTTAGCGACGCCTGCACGGCGATCTGCGCGGTTTCGAGATCGCGGATTTCGCCGATCATGATGATGTCCGGGTCCTGACGCAGGATCGAGCGCAGCGCGCGCGCGAACGTCATCCCGATCCGCTCGTTCACCTGCGTCTGGCCGATGCCGGACAGATCGTATTCGATCGGATCCTCGAC
>NZ_JAFGYS010000074.1:0-522 GCF_017491705.1 Pseudomonas sp. 86_A
CCTTTGTGTCGTCGCTCGTAACAAACGAGAATAATACGGTATCGAGACAGCTGGACAAGGTGGCCGAGTTCATTAAGGAAATGAGCTATAGCGGTGCAAGTGCGCTGCTATCGGTGATTTTTGATGAGTTCTCGTCATTGAACGAGCGGCAGAAAGCGAGATGGTATCTCCTCTCAGGAATCGTGGATTGGCACGCGGGAGATGTCAGTGGCGCAGTGCAAAAGTTTGATACGGCATATGAGACCTACCCGGACGATGACCGAGTTGCGTCCGGAAAGGTGCGTGGCCTTTTGCTTTCTGACCATCTTGATGACGCGTTTGACATCGCTGAGAGAGCGCGCTCCCGTTTTCCCGATTCTGCTCACGTATGGCTTGCTTGGGCCAATACGAAAATCGCACTAAAGCAGTTTCTTGCTGAAGCTGATTTGCCAAGGAAGTTCGAAGGCAACGCTGATGCGTTGCAGATGATGGCAATTAGCTTTCATGATGCGGGGAACCGAGCGTTGTCCCTCACATATGCTG
>NZ_JAFGYS010000075.1:0-522 GCF_017491705.1 Pseudomonas sp. 86_A
GACATAAGGCTCCTCGCGCGCCGACAGCACGACGGAGCGTACCAGGCGCGCCACGCGCGGAATCTCGGGGATGGTGATCGCGATCAGCACGGTCCAGAGGCTGGCCCCGGACAGCGACACCACGGCGATCGCGAGCAGGATGCTCGGCATCGCCATCAGGCCGTCCATGACGCGCATCAGCACGGCATCGACCAGCTTGAAGAAGCCGGAGACGAGACCGATCGCGAGCCCGATGACGATCGACAGGATGGCTGAGCCGATGCCGATCAGCAGCGAGATGCGGCCGCCATAGAGCACGCGCGACGCCAGGTCACGGCCATAGGCGTCGGTGCCGAGCAGGAATTGTGCGGATGACGGCTTGAGCCGCTGCGACGGCGCGAGCTGGATCGGATCATGCGGCGCGATCAGCGGCGCGAGGATCGAGATCAGGATGATCAGCGCGAGCAGGACCGTTGCGGTGGCGATGATGGGCGTCGAGGTGAGGAAGCCGAAGCGCGGCCGCAGCGGCGACGTGATCGGAAT
>NZ_JAFGYS010000076.1:0-521 GCF_017491705.1 Pseudomonas sp. 86_A
CCGCAGCTGAGCGCCAGATGTCGCATCCCGTCATTCGTCCCGCCCGCGCAAACGAATACGATGAGGTCGGCCGCGTCTGGATGGAAAGCTGGGTCTCGACCGGCCTCGGCGAGGCCAGCGACTTCCTGCTCGCCAACCTGCGCGCGCGCATCCGGCGCGAGATCGCGGACGGCTGGAGCCTGTTCGTTGCCGACGATCGCGGCACGATCGCCGCCATGCTCGCGCTGCATGTGCCGAAGCTCTATCTCGACATGCTGTTCGTCGCGCCCGCCTATCAGGGCCAATCGCTCGGACGACAATTGCTCGCCTTCACCCGCACGCAAATGCCGGATGAGATGAACCTGCGCTGCGTCCGCGAGAACGAAAAGGCCTGGCGCTGGTACGAGCGCGAAGGCTTTGTGTTCGAGAAGCAAGAGATCGAGCCGTCGAACGGCTTCGTGATGAAGTATTACCGGTGGAAGCGGCCCATCGGGTAGGCACCGAACTCCGCGCGCAGCTTGCGGTTGTCGCCTTGACAACCT
>NZ_JAFGYS010000077.1:0-520 GCF_017491705.1 Pseudomonas sp. 86_A
GGTGGCATCGATCCAGGCGGTGAAGCTTTTCAGGCCGAGCGGGATGTCGTCGGGCTTTTCCTCGCCCGGCTTGCAATAGGCGATGCAAGTTTCGGCGTAGGGCGTGCCCGGCTGGGTGATGAAAACGCGAATGCCGATGCCGCTGGTGTTCTGCTTGGCCAGCAGCTCGGCCAGGTAATCGTGTGCTGCGTCGGTAACGGTGATAGCGCTCATGGAAGTTCCTCGCGAGACATGCGGCGCAGTGTACGTCAATGTTGGGACCGCACAAAAGACCAACGGTTTTACTCGGATATGCCGCCGCTCGACAACAACATGAGCCATGTTCATGCAAAGCGCGGCGGCGATCAAAAAGCACACAGCTTTGCTATGCTGGCGCCCTTTCGTTCAATGCTCCAGGTAGTCCCCCATGTCGTCATCCCAGACCTCCCGCGCCGCACGTCTTCAGGCCCTTCACCACGCGCTCCTCAAGCGCATCCTGATCCTCGACGGCGGCATGGGCACCATGATCCAGAGCTATAGG
>NZ_JAFGYS010000078.1:0-518 GCF_017491705.1 Pseudomonas sp. 86_A
GCAGCGGCCGCCACATTGGCAAGCCCTACATCGACAGGCTGGGCAAGGGCCAGCCGCTCACAGTCTGCAATGGCGTCACCGGCCCCGAGGTAGTGGCCGGGCGCTACTACACCCCCGCCGACTGCAAGCGCTTGGAGCTGCCCAAATACCTTGCCGCAGAAAAAGCCGCAAAGCGCCTGTTTACGCGCTGGGGTAGCTACAACATTTGGGTGCGTGCCAGCATCATCGACATGATTTACAACCTGGGCGAATCCACCGTGGCCGCGTCCACGCTGCGCACCCAGGCCAACGCTGGCCAACCCTTTGAAGTGTGGTGCCCGCAGATGCAGCGCTTTGTGTACGGCACCGTGGCCGGCAAAAAAACCCGGCTGCCCGGCCTGGTGGCGCGACGCGAAGCCACCGCCGAGCTGTGCCGCGACTGGGGCCGTGATGGGCATTTTTCGCAGCAGTACTTGGCAAAGGAGTAAAGCCATGATCTTGATCGCCATGTGGCTATGGATGCGCGACCCGTATTGGTG